>JAXDME010000197.1:0-5828 GCA_034666285.1 Gemmatimonadaceae bacterium
CTGCCTCGACCACGCACGCGAAAAGAGCCTGCCTCGATGCGATTGAAGCAGTCTTCGAGAGGCACGGTGCACTGGCCGTTGACACGGCAGTCGCCGCCATACCCGGACCGCGCACGGCCGCACGAACTGCCTGCGACGACGGCTCCCAGATGGTGGCGTGGTTGACGCCGCTGGAGACTGCCGCCCACCCGGCGATCGTGCCCTGCGAATTGATCGCCACGGCAACACTTGGGTTCGGATCATCGGGACTTAGTCTCACTATTCCGCCGTTGGCGAGCCATCTCGAAGCGACGATGGATCCAGATCCCGGTTCGAAATCCGCGCCGACGACTGTTCCAGAGGAGCTCACCGCCGTCGCGTACCCATAACCGGAGCTTCCGCTCGAGTAGTTCGCGAGGACCCTGAAGCCCGTGCCCGGCGTCCACCGGTACGGCGTTGTCTCGCTCGCCGAACCCGATGTGAACCAACCGGCGACTGTTCCCGTCTCGTTGAGCGCGAGCCCTGTCACGTTTGCCTCAGGATCGCTGCCCGGGGTTCCGAGCGCGTCGTATCCGGTCGCCTGAGTCCACAAATACGTTCGCCAGCACTCCGCTGTGCGCTTGCATGTGCTCGATCTGGTAGTAAGCACCACCAACCCAGAAGATGTTATGGCGCTTGCGGAGCCCTCGTTGCTGCCGCCCTGAACATTCGCAGAGAGATCGTACTTGCCATCGGTTGGGGACCAGATCCATCCGTGCTGCATTCCGCCGGCGTCCGAGCCAACCACATTTCCGCGCGTATTAAAGCCGGTCGGCGATGCGATCGTGAGGTCCGAGATCAATGGGATTGGTAACGCCCTTATCGAGCCAGACGAGCTCCATACCACCGGCGTCCACCGGACGTTATCCCCGCTCACTCCGAGAATCTGCTCGTCGCCTTCTACTCCTCCATCGAGTACCGCCACCGCCCGGCTAGCCACGTCACCTGGCAGGGTTCCGAGATCAACCATTCCCCTGGCGGTGCTCCAGCGAAACGCATGCGTCGTCCCTCCAGGCGTTTCAGACCAACCCACGACAACGTTGCTGCTGCTGATGTCGGCAGCGTAGCTCGACGCTCCGCCCAACGTCCCGAGGTCCGACCGGGACGCGCTCGTGGACCTCGTCACGGCGTCTACACCCACTGCAGCATCGGGTGAGCTGCAGGAACAGATCAGGAGCGCGACGAATGGGATAACGCCTGGGCGGTGCACGAGGATTCTCTTTGGGTTAAGGGCTGGGTGAGTTTACGACTTACTGCTTCACGTGCTGCGCGAAGCGATAGACCACCTGCACGGTGTCCACCACACGCTTGGGATCGGGTCCCGCCGTCTGCGCGGGATCAAATCGCAGTACGGGGATCACCTTACGGACCGCGGAGCTTAGCATTGGATCCGGCGACCTGACTACAGAAAACGTGGCCATCACTGGACGACCCTGAGTGTCCACCGCGAAGCTCACGACCACTTCGCCTTCTGCGCCGGAGGAGTAATTGGGCAGAGTCGGAACGGGCAAACTTCCGATGAGGAGCGCGCGATGTGCACGAGTGGCCGAAAACTCGGGGGTCTCGAACCCTGACCGGTCAGACAATGCTGGCAACGTTCCTACGTCCGGCACGATCGATTCGGAAAGCTTTCTGGTTCCTGCGCCCGCGGCAGTCACTGCGGAATCGAGATTGAGCATCGCGCGGGGCGAAAGTTTGGGAATCGTGACGCTGTTTGTCTCCCTTCGATCAGAGCCTCTCCTCGGCGCTTCAGAAACCTGTTGCACTTTGCTGCGCACCGGGGTCGAGGCCGCCGTCATATGCAGCACCGTTGGCTGCGAATCATTGGATGTGACACGCGCGACTGGCGGAGCCGTGGGCGCAGCAGCAAATGCCGTCGCTGGCTGTAACTCGGCGCTCAGGCCTGACGTCTGCTTGCCCGTCTTGGCGTCCCATGCCCACGCGCCGACGACAATCGCCACGATCGCGGCACCTGCAATTGCGACGTTTCGCTTGTGGCGGCCCACGAACGCCGAGGCCCACGCTGGAATGCCGCCGTTCTGATACTGCAGGGCGTGCTCTTCTCCTTCCTGATCTTTGAGCTCGTTCGCGATGCTCAACAGAATGCCATGGTAAGGTGCCGTTCCTCCTTCGGAAGCGTCGTCGGCGTCCGCAGGCTCGCTCGCCTGAGATTCTCGAGGGGGAGGCATCACAACGTGCGACTGAACCGGTTCAACCGATGCGGTATTCTTGGCCGGCCTTTCGTCCGGACTCCGTGGCGGTTGCGCCGCTGGCGCCACGAATGGCGGGGGGGCAACCACGCGCTGGTCAGCAGGGAATTTCAGACGGAATCCTTCGGGCGTGGAAACCGGGGCCGACGCCTCTGGTATGGCGCCCGCAAAATCTTCTGAGGCCTGAAGCAGCAGATCGGCAATTCGATCCCGGGATGTCTGGACACTCGGGTGATTGTTGCCCAGCGTTAGCTGTCGGATCGTTTGCGCGCGCTGATAGAGCGGGAGCGCTTCCCCAAACTTGCCTCGGGCCGCACAGGATTCCGCGAGATGTTCCAGAGCGGACGCGACCGAGAAGTGATTAGGCGCGAGAGTCAGCTCGCGAATGTCCAGCACCCGCCTCCACAGCTGCTCGGCAGACTCGTGCTGACCGAGGCCCTGACGGACGGACGCGAGACTCGCAAGAACGGTGGCGACTTCCGGGTGATTCTCGCCCTTGCTCTGCTTGATCGCCACCAGACGCGTCAGAAGCGGCTCGGCAAGCGAATATGCGGACTGCTTGAGGCAGATTCGCGCCAGATCGTTGAGATGGATGCCAATGTCGGACTGCTCCGCGTCTCCGGCGCGTTCGCTTATGCTGAGTGCACGGGAAAGAAGCGGTGCGGCGTCGTTCAATGCGCTGCGGAGAACGTAGTGCGCGGCGAGAGTGGTCAAGGCAGCGACGAGGTCTCCGGCCGAGGCGGTCCCGCTCCGATCCAACGTTTGGATCGTTGACAGGAGCGCACGCTCGGCGGCCGATTGCTCCCCGACCGGAGAAAGCTTGTCGCTTACCTTGGCTTCATGGCCTGTCGCGGTTTCGAGCAAAGGAGCCCTCCCGGAGCCCACTAGAGAACGCGTCAATGCGACTCCAGGTTGGCAATCGGGAGACCATGAGCCGGAAGGCCTTTTTTTGGCGTTTACCCCATGTTTCGCGGGTCAAACTGGTCGTCCTACATACCGCTGTTGCGTCAACGCAACAGGGTGTGCGGTGCCCCCATTTCTGGTGGCGCTATCGACCCCGTCGTCCGGGCGTTCCGATACCGGGCTTGTCCGAGACGATCTCGTCGGCCGGATCCCAATTGGGACCGCACTTCATCACGCGCGTCGCGATCCGGCACCACTCGGCGATCTGACCCTCGTTAGCGCTCATCCAGTTGAGTGGAACGGGGGCGAGCCGGCGCTTTTCGCCATTACTCGCGAAACAGAGCCAGCCCGAGCTGAATTCGGTCGCTACCGCCCCGCGGCTGCCAGGCGTGAAGCGTCTGTCTCCCATGACACGCTGTTCGATCAGAAAGACCGCGTTTTCGACGGGAGATCGGCGCTCCATCTTGCGCCGCTCGATCGACGATGGGTGGACCATCCAGACCTCCCAGGGCCTTCCTCGAGCGTCGAGGAAGGTGCGGTATCCGGTGTTCTTGGTGGCCTGGGCTTGCACGATAAATCCTGGGGAATGTAGGGCTAACGCACGCAAGACATAAACCAAGCTCAAGCAGTCCCGTGATCGGGTGCAACGCGGTTAGGCCTCCGATTTCCCAGGTTTCTGAGGGCGCTCCTCGGCCCGGGCCCCGTCGGGAACCGTCGCATCGACGAGACTGCTGCGACCGGGACCTTTCGCCTCCCAGGCGACGGAAAGCGTCCCATCGTTCTCGAGGATCACCGCGGATACATCCTCTACCCTGTTCACGCCGTTCGACCGAATCGCCGCGCGAACCTCCTCCTCAGTTATCCGCTCCCTTTTGAGTGCGCGCGGGATGAACTGGCCTTTTGAAAGCAGCAGGGCGGGCTCGCCGTTGATGATTCTCTCGGCCCAGGGGAGGCGGGCGGCCATCTCCGAAAGGAATACCTGAATTCCAATCAGCGTCGCCAGCGATGCCATCCCTTCGACAAGCGTGATGTCCTTGGAGATGATCGTCGAAGCGAATACGGATCCGACGGCCACGACGAAGACGAAATCGAAAACATTGAGCTTGGAGAGCGTGCGCTTGCCAGAAATCCGAAGCATCGTGATCAGCGCGGTGAAACCGATGATCGACAGCGTGACCGTTCGGCCGACGTTGTACCAGCTCTCGAAGAAAAACGGCGGATGTGCAATTGGGGAATGCTGGATCATGCTGGGTTCACTCTTGAACGTGGTAGGAATCGACGTGTATCTACGCAGGGATCGCGCCTCCAGATGATATATTCTGATACGATGAACAAGCTCGCCTTTCTTCTCGTGCCGATGCTCACGATCGCGGGTGGCAACTCGCTGTCGATTCGTCCCGTGCGATGGAGCGTAGTTCCGCGTGGCTCGCCGCTTCGGGTGACCCCCGGGCGTACCGTGGCACTACAGGTCCAGGCCGACATCGCGAAGGGATGGCACATATACTCGCTCACCCAGAAGTCGGGTGGCCCCATACCGCTCTCGATCAAGCTCGTTGATGGGGCCGATGTGATCGTTCGTGGCGTGATCAAGGCACCTCAACCAGAGCGGATGTTCGACAAGAACTTCGGCATCGATACGGAGCTCTACTCGGGCACTGCGCGCTTCACGATTCCCGTCGGTGTCCCGGGTCGCGCTCTTTCGGGTTTCAGAAAATTCCAGGTAGCCGTCCGATATCAGGTGTGCAGCGATTCGTTGTGCCTTCCGGCTCGTACAGAGAAGCTGCCCGTGATTCTCATGATCGCGGACCAACCATGAGCCTCGGATTCCTCTGGCTAGCGGCCACAACGGGTGTGCTCTCCTTGTTGACGCCATGCGTCTTCCCGATGGTGCCGGTCACCATCGCTTACTTCTCGTCGCCAGGTGGCAGCAGCTCGTTCAGTCTGCGACGCCCACTTCTGTTCGGCCTCGGCATTGTCGCAACATTCACCGTTTTGGGACTTGCTCTCGCAATGATCTTCGGCGCTGCCGGCCTCAATCGATTCGCCGCGGATCCGTGGGTAAATCTCGTTCTCGCCGCGCTCTTTCTTTTGTTCGCGGCAAACTTGTTCGGATGGCTGTCGACGCCAGTCCCCTGGAAACTAGCGAACGCTGCTGATCGAGCTTCCCGCGACGCTGCTCCGGGCAGCTCTCTGGGCGCCCTCGTAATGGGCGCGACTTTCACGCTGACTTCGGTCACGTGCACGGCTCCATTCGTCGGGACGCTGCTCGTTCTTGCATCGCGTGGATCGTGGGCGACGCCCGTCGTTGGAATGATCGTCTACTCCACGGCCTTCGCGCTGCCGTTCGTACTTCTGGCGTTGGCGCCGCGCTCGGTATCGAGACTTCCTCGCGCTGGCGCCTGGATGCAGACGCTTCGCGTACTGATTGGTCTGCTCGAAGTCGGCGCGGCTATCAAGTTCATCTCCAACACCGACATGGTGCTCGGGTGGGGAGTGTTTACGCGCGACGTACTTCTTCTAACCTGGTCCGCTCTTGCTCTGACCGGGGCGGCGTACCTTGCGCGGGGGGCGCGGGTCCGCATTCAGAGGCGTGAGCTTGGCGTTGAGAGCGTGGTCGCAATTGCCGCTTTGCTGCTAGTCGCCGGGTGGCTCGCATCCGGATTGAACGAACGGCGACGTCTGGATCAGATCGAGGCT
>JAXDME010000198.1:0-11117 GCA_034666285.1 Gemmatimonadaceae bacterium
TGGACAAGCTCAGGCTTGGCCGCAGCGCCCTAAGTCCTTGCCTGACATACTGTTAAGCATCGGGACCACCCGGCATGTCCCGTGCAATACATGGTATGGGAAAAAGTTCCAGCAGAGATCTGCACTACTACATGGTGTGGGTTCTCATATAAAAGGAGAGAAAATGGCTGACATCGTCCGTAAGCAATTGGTTGCCGTTGAAGGTGCGACCGTCAGGGAACGATTGCAGGCGATGGATGACTCAGCCGTCGTGACTGCCTTTCTGGGCGGAGAAGAGCGTGCCTTTTCCGAACTTGTCACCCGGTATCAGACTCGGCTACTGAACTTCGTTTATCGCACTATTGGAGATCGTGAGAAAGCGGAGGACCTGGTGCAGGAAGTGTTCATTCGCGTCTACCGTCATCTGCATCGGTTCGACCGCTCCAAGAAGTTTTCGACCTGGGTCTACACGATCGCATCGAACCTCGCCAAGAACGAGCTTCGCAACAGATCGCGCAACCCACTGGTGCTCTTCCAGACTGTACAGAAGAACTTCCAGGATGAGGATCGTCCGCTTCAGTTCGAGGATCCTACCTCCCGTCCCGATGATATGTATCGGAAGCGTCATCTGAGGGAGATTGTCGAGGAAACAGTCGCAAAGCTTCCCGAGCACCATCGGAATGTGTTCATTCTGCGCGAACTCGAGGGCAAGTCGTACGAAGAGATCGCAGAGATCACCGATTGTAACCTTGGCACTGTAAAATCGCGGCTAAATCGGGCAAGAACCTCGTTCGCGGAAATCATCGCCCCATACATAGATTAGGTCCGGCGGTTCGGGAACAGGCACCACGCTGGTGGGTACCTGTTACCGAACCCTCAACCTATCTCCATGGATTGTCGCGAGTTTTGTGATAAGCACGTCGAGTTCGTAGACGATACCCTCGCTGGTATCGAGCTGGTTCGCATGCAGCGGCACATTGCTGAATGCGAGAGCTGCGCGAAGAACGATGCAAAGGTTCGTCGTGCCCTTCTCATTTTCCGAAATCTTCCGTCAATAGAGCCATCGGCGGATTTTGGCCAACGGCTGGAGGCGCGTATCCACAATGAGTGCCATTCAGCGGACCTATTTGCGAACACCCAACGCAACCTCCGGCGTGGGGCTATTGCGGCAACCTTGGCAAGCGCGGCCATGCTGGGGTATATCGCTACCACTCTCTATAATTCGGATTCTCCGCGCGATCTCGTGATGCCACCTGTCGTTGCCACTCTTCCAGAGGCGGAGCTAACGCCTATTACCACCTCGACGCCGGCGATAGTGACGTCCGTCTCCGCAGGACTTACAATCTGGCCTGCCGCCCTTTTTGCCGAGCAGGTTCCGACGCGATTCGCTCACTCCAAGCTCGAGCTCGCCAACTACACGCGTTAGGCTGGGACGCCATCGGCAGCCTCCTGGAGCCGCCGTATATTTCGAGGATGTCAGCATCCTCCCTCAAGACACTACGTGATTCCATAAAGCGCCGCTCTTTCGACGGCGCTTATTACATCTCGGGGGACGACGACTACCAAAAAGACGATGCCGTCAGGCAACTGATCGAGGCTGCTCTGGAACCAGGCTCCCAGGACTTCAACCTCGACACGAGACGAGCCGCGGATCTCGACGCGGAAAATCTGGGCGTTCTTCTCTCGACGCCTCCAATGATGGCGGATCGGAGGGTGATAGTCGTCCGCGACGTTGGGGCGCTCAAGAAAGACGCCCGCAAAGTGCTCGATGAGTATCTGAAACGCCCAGCGCCCGACTTGCTCCTGCTCCTGGTATCAGCCACCGGGTCAAAGGGAGACTCTGCACTCTCTACCTCGGCCACTCAACTACAATTTGATCCGCTGACTGGTGACAGAATTCCGAAATGGATCGCGCACCATGCCGCGACGGAGTTGAAGATCAGGATAAGCGGGCCCGCGATCGAGCTCCTTCAGGCGGCGGTCGGCAGCGATCTGCACCAGTTGGCAGGGGAGCTCGATAAACTAGCGAGCTACGTGGAAGGAAGGGATGAAGAAATCGGGGAGGACGCTGTGGCTGCTGTAGTTGGCGTAAGGCGGGGCGAAACCCAAGCAGATTTTCTCGACGCCGTCGCCGATCGGAACGTGTCCCGCGCTCTCGAGCTTGTTACCCACGTCCTCGCTCAACCGAAAACGACCGGCGTCTCAATCGTCATGTCATTGACGACGCAAATGCTGGCAATCTCGTGGGGACGGGCAAAACTCGACGAAGGGCTTTTCAGAGGACGCCTTTCTCAAGAATACTTCGATCTTCTCAGAGAGACAGGCGCCTACACGGGGCGCCCATGGGGATCAGCAACAGCGATATGGGCGCGTTCCGCGGAGCGCTGGAGCCGTGAAGCGCTCGACAATGCTCTCGATGTCCTTCTCGAGGCAGACATCGCTCTAAAGGAGAGCAGAGTCTCTTCCGACGAACAATTACTGGCAACAGTAGTACTCAGCCTGTGCGCAGCGGAAGAGACAAGTGCTGCCGCGTGAGCCAATAGGAGAGTGGTAAGATGTTCAGATGGGGAATTCTTGCCGGCGCATTCGTATCGTGTGCGGCTACTGTGGCAGTCGCGCAGACAACCGCGCGCCCGACCGACCCGGTTTTTGTAAGGGCTCAAGCGCTCGTGAGTGATGGAAACGGCGTCGCTGGGAGGGCATTAATCGACTCCGTGCTGGCCGCCACACAACCCAGTGCACGGCTATATCCCGAAGCATTGTTCTGGAGAGCCACACTAGCATCGAATGCCGCGGATGCTGAAAGCGATTACAAGCATCTCGTTGTGGATTACCCGCTGGCGCCGCAAGCCGAGGATGCCTTGCTGCGCCTCGCCCAACTGGAGCTCGCGCGCGGCGACCGGGATGGGGCGCTCGCGCACTTGCAGCGCATCCCCCGCGACTATCCGCGGAGCAAGTCTTTGGCGAGGGCGAGTTACTGGACGGCGCGAGTTCTATTCGAGAAAAATGACATCCCCAACGCCTGTGCCGCTAACGGAAACGCGCTCTCCAGAGTGGGCGCTGATGAAATCGAGCTGAAAAATCAGATCCAGTACCAGGGTCAGCGCTGTCCGTTGCCTGCTGCATCGATTGCTTCTGTAAAGGCGCCGACAATAGATACGGCAACGCCGAGCACGCCATCGACTGCGAATATTCCTTCCCCACCCGCACCGACCAACCCCGGTACTCCTAAAGACATCAAGGCGGTTGACACGGTCCCGGCGAAATCGGCGTCGCCAGCATCGGTGGCATCACCAGCCATAAAGACTGAGGCAACGGCCGCAACTGTCGCACCCATCGCGCCTGTTGCACGGTCCGCTACGTCTACGTCGTCGGCCAGTATCTACTCGGTTCAGGTAGCGGCGTATAACCATAAGGGGGATGCCGCAAAGCTTGCTGCCGGTCTCGTCAAGCGAGGCTATGCGGCACGGGTGGATGGAGACGTCGTACCCTTTCGTGTCCGGATAGGACGGTACTCCACTGCCGGAGAAGCGGAGAAAGCACTCGCAAAAATCAAAGCGAAGCACATGAGCGGCTTCGTCGTGCGGGCACCGAAAGGTGAGTAGCGTGGCATCAACCCCTCTGATGCAGCAGTACCGAGAAATAAAATCGCGGCACCAGGACGCGATTTTATTCTTCCGGATGGGCGAGTTCTACGAAATGTTCTACGAGGATGCCGAAGTCGCCTCGAGAACACTCGGGCTAACTCTTACCTCAAGGAATAATGGAGGCGCCAGCGAGGTCCCTCTGGCAGGCGTGCCTGTCAAAGCCGCTGGAGAATACCTTCGCCGGCTGATCCAACAGGGGTTTCGGGTCTCCATTTGTGAACAGACCGAAGATCCGAGGATGGCCAAGGGCATCGTAAAGCGGGAAGTCGTGGAGACAGTCACTCCGGGCGCCGCCTTCTCCGATGACCTACTCGACGGAACGCGGAACAACTATCTGTGTGCCCTGAATCGTGACGGCGAACTAGTGGGAATCGCTGCGGTGGATCTCTCAACTGGCGAGTTCAGACTGGCAGTATCGAATGTGTCCGACCTGGAAGCCGCTCTGTCGAGATTCAGCCCCCGTGAAGTGATCGTAGCCCGGGATTCTAACCTCGTTCATGCGCTGAAAAGTCCAGCTGGCCAGGAAGGACCTATGGTCACGGAGCGCGAAGGCTGGGAGTTCGACGGTGACCTAGGCCGCGACCACCTTACGGGTCGATTTCGTGTGAATTCGCTGGAGGCTTTCGGAATCGAGTCAGCTGATCTAGCAAGTGTGGGCGCCGCGGGCGGCCTGCTTCGTTATCTCGATGTGCTTCAGCCCGGGGGAACGCCACACCTCGCACGCCCAAGAGTGGAACGGACAGGCGGCAGCATGCCGCTCGATGAAATGACGAGAAGGAATCTCGAGCTCGTCGAATCGATGAGAGGTGGTGAGACGTCGGGTACGCTTTTAGGAGTTCTCGATCGCACACTTACGCCTATGGGCGCGCGGCTGTTGCGGCAATGGCTTCTCGCGCCCCTCATCGACCCCAGTCTCATCAATGCCAGGCTCGGTGCGGTGGATGTACTCGGCGACACGCTCGTTCGGAGTGCAATGCGAGAGGCTCTCGATGGTGTTCGCGATGTGGAGCGACTGGCAGGAAAGACCGCTGCCGGACGTGTTTCCCCAAGAGAGCTGCGCGCGCTCGGCGATTCCATGGCGCGACTACCGTTGCTGGAATCGGCGCTCGAGCGGGCTCGTTCCATGGCAGCCGTGACAGGTGAGTCAGCCTTCGACAAACACGCCGCACTGTGGGATACGTGCGGTGATCTCTGTGATGATGTTTTGCGCACACTGGTCGATAAGCCTCCCACCGCGATCGGAGAAGAGCCGAGCATTCGCGATGGAATAGACAGCGCGCTGGACGAATCGCGGGCACTTCGTGATGGAGGCAAGGATGGCATCGCCAAAATTCAGGCCGAGGAACGGGCACGGACCGGAATAAGCTCGCTCAAGGTCGGATACAACAAAGTATTCGGGTACTTCATCGAGGTGAGCAACAGCAACGCGCATCTGGTTCCGAGCGACTATCAACGGCGGCAGACCCTCGCTGGAGCGGAGCGATTCGTGACTCCATCACTCAAGGAATACGAGGAGCGGGTACTGACCTCCGCCGAGAGAGTGGAAGTGCGCGAGCGAGAGCTTTTCGAGGTGCTACGCTCGCGGATAGCGGGCGACATATCGCGGTTGCAGGCGATGGCGAGAATCATCGCGGAGCTCGACGTGCTCGCATCACTTGCCGAGGTTGCGCAGAGAGAGGGCTACGTACGTCCGGAGCTCACCGACGATTTCGTCCTTGAGATCACTGCGGGTCGCCATCCAGTGGTCGAACGGATGATGCCGCGCGAGAAATTCATTCCGAACGACGTCATTTTGAGCGAAGACGCTCGCATGATCATCCTCACTGGCCCCAACATGGCGGGCAAGTCGACAATTCTGCGGCAAATCGGTCTGATCGTGCTGATGGCGCAGGCTGGCAGCTTCGTCCCGGCTTCAAAGGCGAAGATAGGAGTTGTCGATCGCCTGTTCACGCGTGTTGGCGCGAGCGACAACCTGGTTCGCGGTCAGTCGACTTTCATGGTCGAAATGTCCGAGAC
Organism: Gemmatimonadaceae bacterium; assembly: GCA_034666285.1. Classification (GTDB taxonomy): domain Bacteria; phylum Gemmatimonadota; class Gemmatimonadetes; order Gemmatimonadales; family Gemmatimonadaceae; genus UBA4720. Next base: position 5,643 of record JAXDME010000198.1, read on the forward strand.
GAGCGCCATTCTCCACACTGCGACGAAGCGGAGCCTGGTGTTGCTCGATGAAATTGGTCGAGGCACGTCTACCTACGACGGAATCTCCATCGCGTGGTCGGTGAGTGAGCATCTGCACGATGTCGTCGGCTGCAAAACCGTCTTTGCCACTCATTATCACGAGCTCACGCAACTAGCGGATACTTTAGTCGCAGTTCGCAACTATAACGTGCAAGTGCGCGAAGTAGGCGACGAAATTCTTTTTCTGCATCGTCTTCACCCGGGCGGAGCTGATCGCTCTTACGGGATCGAGGTTGGACGGCTCGCAGGCTTGCCGTCGACCGTTCTCAAGCGAGCAAGAGAGCTGTTGAAGCTACTCGAAGCGGAACAGATCGTGCCTCGATCAGGTCGCGCCGCGAGGGCTCCACTCGACAAGACGGATGATCAATTGGCCCTGTTCGGATTGATGACGCATCCTGTCATTCAACAACTGAGAAAAATGGAACCAAACTCCATGACACCGATCCAGGCCCTGGAAATGCTTGCGCGCCTTGTAGACGAAGCGAAGCAGCAAGAAAGGAAAGTCTGACAATGACGGCAAGACTTGCAGGAAGCTATTTCGCGCTTCTGCTGTTGACGGTGATTGGAGGATGCAAGAAGGGAGAAGGATCAGCACTGTCCTTCCAAACAGTTGGAAGGCAACCGGATGTGGCGCCGGTAATGCTCAACAAGGAGCTGCCATTCCGTTATCCGCCAGCGCTGTACGCGCAAAAGGTCCAGGGCAACGTCACACTGCGCATCTACATCGACAGTAACGGGGCGATAGTTCCCGACTCCACGCGCGTCGCGGAAACCTCGGGGTTCAGCGCCCTCGACTCGGCGGCGATGAAGGGGTCCCGTGACCTCAAGTTCGAACCGGCGAAGACCCGGAGTCAGCCGGTGCCAGTGTCGATTCTTCTTCCGGTGTTCTTCAGGCACCCCGATGCACCACCGCTTTCCGGCGATTCGATCATCAAGCGGGATTCCAACGCCGCGAGCAGCACAGCCACGGTGAAGCGCAAGCCAGCCAAATGAAGCACGAACGAAACCGTAAGCCATACGACAACGTCCTCGATACAATCGGATGGACGCCCCTGATCAGGCTAAATCAGGTGACGCGCGGCATTCGCACTCCGATCTACGCGAAAGCGGAGTTCTTCAATCCTGGTGGTTCGGTCAAGGATCGAATCGGGTTGCCAATCATCGAGCGCGCGGAAAAGGAAGGACGCCTCAAGCCTGGAGGTACCATCGTCGAAGGCACGAGTGGCAACACGGGCGTCGGTCTGGCAATCGCGGCAGCATTACGGGGCTACAAGTGTGTCTTCACGATGCCCGACAAGATGTCGCAGGAAAAAGTTCGCCTGCTGAAGGCATTCGGTGCCGAGGTGATCGTTACCCCAACGGCCGTTCCGCCAGACCATCCTGACAACTACGTGATGATGGCGAAACGGATCGCCGCCGAAACACCGAATGCAATCCTGGCTGACCAATTTTATAACGACGCAAATCCGGAGGCGCACTACGCCACGACCGGTCCCGAGATCTGGGAGCAGACAGACGGAAAGATCACGCATTTCGTCGCGGCGGCCGGAACGGGCGGGACTATCACTGGCGCTGGCCGCTACCTCAAGGAGCGGAACAAGAAGGTCAAGATCATTGCGGGTGATCCAGCCGGCTCGATACTGGCCGAGTACTGGCGCAGCAAAGGAAAGAATAAGGTCGAAGGAACGCCTTATAAGATCGAGGGAATCGGACAGGACAAGATTCCCGGCACGCTCGATATGAGTTTGATCGACGACTACTACACGGTCAGCGATAAGGAATCGTTCGCCATGGCGCGAAGGCTTACGCGCGAGGAAGGCCTTTTTGTGGGCGGCTCGTCCGGACTGATTGCTTCTGTCGCGCTCAAGATTGCGCGCGAGATCGATGATCCCAAGGCGATGGTAGTGGCGGTCCTTTGCGACACGGGCGAGCGGTATCTGTCTAAGCTTTACAGCGACGAATGGATGCGCGAGAACCAGATGCTCGATGCGCCAAGGGTCGCCTTGCACACAGTCCTGGGAAGAAAAAACGGAACCGCGCCGACCGTGGTGAGTGTCGCCCCGGGCGCTACTGTCCGACAGGCAATCGGCTTGATGAGTCTGCACGATGTGTCACAGCTTCCCGTCATGGATGGCGCCAACTGCATTGGTTCTGTGAGTGACTGGTCCCTCTCGCAAAAGAGTCTGGAGAATCCGAAGCTGCTGGACACGACCGTGAGCGAGATAATGGATTCGCCTTTCCCGATGGTGGGCTCGGATCAGCCGGTAGACAGCGTGGTGAAGCTGCTCTCCAAATCGAACCCAGCAGTACTGGTGCAGGAACACGGCGTCGTGCAGGGAATCGTCACGCGGTCCGACATGTTGCACTTCATGATGTCCCGCTAAAAACAGGAAAAATCAGAGTAATGAAGATCACTGTGCTCATGGGCGGGACGTCTTCCGAGAGGAATGTGTCGCTCGCATCAGGAATTCGCATCGTTCAGGCACTGCGAGGTCGAGGGCACGAAGTCACGGCGCTCGACCCGGCGCGCGGTGTAATCAGCGAAGCCGAGGAGCGAGAGCTGGCCTCGGGGAAGGTCGGTACGAAGCCTCCTTCTCTCGAATCGCTCTCGAAATTCGCTGAAGGAACGTTTCTGCCGAATCTGACGTCGATGAAGGAGCTACGCGAGGCAGACGTAGTTTTTCTCGGTCTGCACGGAGGGCAGGGTGAGGACGGGACGATCCAAGCACTGCTGGACATGGCGCGCGTGAAGTATACCGGTAGCGGGCATCTGTCCAGCGCGCTGGCGATGGACAAGGACCTCTCGAAAAAACTATTCCGCGCAGCAGACGTGAGCACTGCAGACTGGTTAATGGCGCCGGCAACGGTCGAGCAGGTAGAGGGCATGCTCGGTCTGCCAGTGGTTGTAAAACCTTCGAAGGAGGGTTCTACCGTCGGTCTGTCGGTGGTGAAGAAGAGGCAGGATCTGGCGCCCGCCATTGCGGAGGCGAGCAAGTACGACGATGAGGTCATCATCGAGCGGTTCATACCCGGCCGGGAACTGACAGTGGGAGTTCTGGGGAAAATAGCGCTGCCAGTTGGGGAGATCATCGCCAAGCACGAGATCTATGACTATGAATGCAAGTACACCCCGGGCATGGCGACGGAAGAATTTCCGGCGAAGCTGTCGCCGGAAGCTACCGAAAGAGTTCAGCAGCAAGCGTTGGCGGCGTTCAAGGCTCTCAAGCTGGGGGGATGCGCCCGCATAGATTTCAGACTGACTAGCGAAGGCGAGTTCTACTGTCTCGAAGCAAACACGTTGCCCGGGATGACCGAGCTCAGTCTGATACCACAGGGTGCTGCGGCAATGGGGATCAGCTTCCCGGAGCTGTGCGAGCGAATAGTGAAGCTCGCTCTCGAGTAGGGATTCCGCAGGAACCCTTCGACGCCGGCTGTGTCTTAGGATGTAGTCCCTCTTGTAGCAGGTCCGTATGAGCGAGCAGTTCGAGGCATCGGAATCTCCGCGCATGACGCGCGCTGTTCAATGGCTGTTGGCGCTGAACATTGGCGTGTATTTCCTGCAGCTCACGCTGTTCGCGCCCGCTACCATCTACTCCGCACTCGCGCTCGATCCGGCACGATTCCCAAGCGCCTGGTGGACAGTTCTGACGTACATGTTCGTCCACGCGTGGCTCGCCCACCTGGCGTTCAACATGTTCACGCTCTGGATGTTCGGTCCCAGACTCGAGCAGGTGTGGGGAACCCGCAGCTTCGTCCAGTTTTATCTGTGGAGCGGGCTGGGTGGGGCTGTAGCGCACCTGATATTTGCGCAGCATTCCGCCGTCATTGGAGCATCAGGTGCAATCAGCGGCGTCCTGGTTGCCTACGCCCTGCGCTGGCCCGATGAAGAGGTCTATCTGTTTGGCGTAATTCCGATGAAATCGCGGTGGCTGATCGCGGCGATGATCGGAATGAACATCATCTTCGCATTATCTCCCGGCTCGGGAATCGACTGGACGGCGCACCTTGGTGGAATGGCGTTCGGCTGGATCTTCCTCAAGCTGTCTTCGCTGGGAGGACTCACTCGCGTGAAGGGTTGGGTTTCCGCTGCGCCCGAGGAATCGGAAGACATGCCGCGAGCGGTGCCTAGAAACCGATCACCGATGCGGGATCAGGCGCGCGGAGTAGATGAGGTGGTTGCCCGCAGCAACGCCGTCGTGCTGCGCGAGAGCAAACCGTTGCAGCACGTGCCGAAGCAGGAATCGCCCAAGGAATACGCAGCGAGGGTGAATCTGGTGCTGGACAAGATCTCGCAGCAGGGGATCGACAGCCTGAGCAGAGAAGAGAGGAGATTGCTCGAAGAGATGTCGCGGAAGCTGCGCCGGGAGTAGCGTTCTCTCCGGGTAAACTACCGCCGAGCGCCACGCTCGCGGATTGATCCGCGTCGGCGATCGGTGCATCGTTCGACGATGCCCAGGCCAGAGCTTCTCGAGACTTTCGACAATCCTTACGCAAACCGTGACTACGAGATCCATATGGATTGCTCGGAGTTCACATCCCTTTGCCCTCTCGGCGGGATCGAGAGCGACGCGGAAGAGCTCGCGCTGTTGAAGGGAGGTGCGCCGGATTTCGGAATAATTCGCATCACTTATATCCCCGCCACAAAGTGTATCGAGCTCAAGAGCCTCAAGTTCTATCTCTGGAGCTACAGAAACGACGGGATATTCTACGAGCGCGCGGTCAACCGGATCCTGGACGACCTCGTGGCCGCATCCAACCCGAAGTGGATGCGGGTTGTCGGAGACTTCAACGTTCGTGGAGGCGTGAAGTCGGTGATCACCGCGGTTCACGGAAAGCCTTCCGCAGCGAAGTAGTTCTTTCCAGCCGTTGATTAGAGGGACAGGCGGGTTTTAATTGTTCAATCCGGGCGAGAGCCCGTTTGGCTAGGTAGCTCAGTTGGTAGAGCAGCGGACTGAAAATCCGCGTGTCGGCGGTTCGATTCCGTCCCTAGCCACTCAGCGCAAATGAATTGCGTGTAAGCTCCGTGCAATGTTCCTGTTTGCAGAATTGTCTTGACTTCCGAACAGTCGCGAAATATCCTTGCCGCGTTCGCACTAGTCAGATCCAACAACATCAGCTCAATCAAAAGTCCAGTCATGCGTTCTGCTCTTCGCGTCTCTCTCTCCAATAATCCGGTAAATAATCGCGCGCTCCCACAGAATCTGTGGGACGTGATCGAACGTTCCGGGTAGAGCCGCCAAGAGCTAACACAGCTCATTTCCATTGCCCTCGCGTTTCGATCCATGAACGCGGGGGCTTTTTGTTTTTATCGCCGTACCAACTCTCACCCGTCACGCTGGAGGAGAACTGTGAATGTCCTCATAACGAGCTCGAAGCTCGCCGTCACCGGCCAAGCCGAGCGCGATCAATGAAACT
>JAXDME010000199.1:0-7891 GCA_034666285.1 Gemmatimonadaceae bacterium
TATCGGTACAACGCCGATTATACGCAGCGCATTCCGGTTCGAAGTCTATTCAATCGCTCGTTCTACGTTGGCGGCAGCATCTCATTCGCGCGCCAATAGCAATAACGCAACCGCTGGTCAACCTCAACACACGGACTCGCAAATGAAGTTCAGAGCATTTTCGCTTATAGTCATTGGTTCACTCGCGATCTCACCGCCCACGTTTGCGCAGACAGTACCGCTTAGCGGAGCCGCCAAATGGGCTGACTCCGCGGCTCGGGAAATCGATGCCGCAACAGATGCCGGCGACCTGACTCGGCTCCGCGGCACCAAGACTCTCCTCGACCGCGCCCTCGTGGCGTTTCCTAATGACGCGTTGCTACTGCACTACAAAGGGTACGCGCTGCATCGCGAGGCATCGCTTCAGGAGGGTCTTGGACACCACGCAGAGGTCGAGCCTCTCCTTGACGAAGCACGCTCGGTCCTCGATCAGTCGCTTGCAATAAGGCCGATGGCAGAGACCCACGCCCTGCTTTCGTCGGTGTTGGGAAGGTCGATCGCCTTCCACCCGATCAAGGCGATGTTTCTCGGACCTCAGTCCGGATCACAGATGACTTCCGCCGTCACACTCGGCCCAAACAATCCAAGGGTATGGCTTTTACGCGGCATCGGTGCGATGTACACGCCGTCGCAATTCGGTGGCGGGGTTGCGGTCGCCGAGCAGGATTTGAAAAAAGCTGCGGAGCTGTTCGAGGGGGACCATCCGGCCCCGCCAGCACCTTCGTGGGGGAAAGCCGAAGTCTACGCGTGGCTCGGTCAGATCTACCAGAAGGAAAACAAGCCCGCGGACGCCGTGACCGCCTACAACAGAGCTCTGGAGATCGATCCCGACATGCATTGGGTACGGAACGTGTTGCTGCCTTCCGTAAAGCCGCACTAGTATCTCTCTTGTGACAGAAGAACAACAACCCAACGCGTCGCCACGGATCCGTAGCTGGCTGCTGTATGCGAGCGCCTGGGTTCCGGTCGCGGTCGCCTACGCGCAACTCATCGGGCGTGAACGAGGGATCTCGGGTTGGTCTGCGCTTTACGCCGGCGTCGACTACGCGATCATACCAGCGCTGCTCGGCGTCATCGTGTGGTGGCTTACGGGACGATTTCGATGGCCCACGAAGAGTCCCCGCCTCTTCTTCGCGCTGCAACTCGTCTTCGCGTCCGTCTACACCATTGCGTGGCTGATCCTCGTGCTTGGCTCGATCGCGATGGGAGCTGGCTGGACCCGCGCGGTCGCGATCACGCAGACGTTTGCGGGATGGCAGCTTCTGACGGGCTTCTGGACCTATGGCATCACGGCAGGACTGGCTTACGCGATTCGCATCACGAGGAGTCTGAGGGAGAAAGAAGCCGCGAGAGCTCGCGCTGAAGCTGCTCGGGTCACCGCGGAGCTGAGTGCGCTCCGTGGTCAGCTTAATCCTCATTTCCTCTTCAACACTCTGCACACGGTGATCGCCCTCGTGAGGCGGGATCCACGTCAGGCGGAAGCTGCGCTCGAACAGTTTGGCGAAATGCTTCGTTACGTCCTCGACCTCAATCAGACGAAGCGGGAGCATGTACAGCTCGGCGACGAGATCGAGTTCGTCAGAAATTTTCTTGCCCTCGAACAGCTGCGCTTTGCTGACCGCCTACGCATCGTCGAACAGATCAGTCCGGACGCTCTCGACTGCTTGATTCCGTCGTTGACCCTCCAGCCGTTGGTAGAGAACGCGGTGAAATACGCTGTCGCTCCGCGCATTGAGGGAGGGACAATCACGATATCCTGCTACCTCGAGAGCGAGTCGCTGGTGCTTCGGGTCTCGGATGATGGTCCCGGATTTGGCGAGAGCGCTCCGACCGGGTCTGGAGTTGGTTTGCGCGCCGTCAGGCAGCGACTCGAGACCTGCTATCCGGGCGAGAGTACTTTCGAGATCAAGACGGCTCCCGGGTTGGGTTTCGCCGTGCACCTTTCATTGCCGGCTCGCTCGGGCGGAACAATTCCTTCTTTGCGATCTCTCAGCCCAGCCCTATCGCCCTCGGACGATCTCGAGAGCGCATTGCGATGAAGACACGAGCGTTGATCGTCGAGGACGAGCGGATACCACGAGAAAGGCTGCGCGAGCTTGTAGAGCACGTGGAGTGGCTTGAGTGCGTTGGTCAGGCTGCTGATGGAATTTCGGCCGTCCGGATGATAGACGAAATGCAGCCCGATCTCGTGTTTCTAGATATTGAGATGCCTGGTATGACCGGCATCGAAGTGCTGAAGCGCATCACACACGATCCTGCGATCGTTTTCACGACGGCCTACGATCGTTACGCCGTGACGGCTTTCGAGCTCGAGGCGCTCGACTATCTGCTCAAGCCGTTCGGAGCAAAACGCCTGGCATCAGCCCTTGAGCGCGTGAAAAAGGCTCTGGACGGTGAAGGACAGCCCGCGTTGGCCGAGCGAGCCCGCACGGCGCTCGAGAGTCGCGGGCCTTTCACACGCATTTTCGTCCGCGACCGAGGTCGGATCATCCCCATAGCGGTGGATGGAATCGATCGGCTCGAAGCCGAGGACGACTACGTCGGAGTTCATACTGCCGGCAAGCGTTATCTCGTGTACCTCACCATGAGCGAATTCGAAGCGCGGCTCGATCCCCAGCGTTTCGTGAGGATTCATCGTTCACATATCGTGAACCTCGACAAGGTAGCGGCCTTCCTCCCTGAAGACGGTGGCCGGCTGTCCATCGAGATGAAAGACGGAACGAAGCTCAGCGCGAGCCGAACGAGGGCGAGAGAGTTGAAGCACTTGGCGATCTAGCTAACAGAAAATCCGCACAGGCAATTCGGCGCGCGTCAGCGCCAACGAATCGTCACTGGCACCTCGAGGAACGATCCGAACTTTCGAGCTGCCACCTGAACGCCCGCTCGCTCCCCTTCACTGAGTCGAACCACAGGCTTCGGCTCGACGATCACCTTTCCGGCGGCGAGCGTCCGTCTCCAGCCGCCGGCGATCTGTCCGCCGATGGTGAGGACGTGCCCGGACAGCGCGATTGGCCTCGGTTTCACTCCGGCACTCTCGAGCCTCCCGGCAATTGAGCTCCGATCCTTCAGGCCGATGAAGTATTCGTCGAAGTTCGGGAGTAGATGCGCCTGCGACGCAGAGATTCGCCCGCTACGCTCGATGGCCGGAAACCAGTACGATCTGGTGTCCACAGACTCGAACTCCAGTTGTGACGCCGCTGCCTCGACTGCCCTCTTTGCATCGGCCCTGGTGAGCCCGGACCACCACGCGAAGTCGTCGACCGTCGCTGGTCCGCGCGTTGCGAAATATCTGAGGGCGAGCTCGCACAACGCAGCGTCGCGTTCCAGCGTGGTCTGCGTTCGGACGCGGTCTTCGAGTAGCGAGTAGGTGAACTGCTTTCCCCGGCGCGGTCCACTGCAGATCAACCCGTCAAGCTCCGCCCGCATCACGATGCACGCTAGTCGGGTGGGATTCGTGGTTTGAATCCTTGCTTTCTTGAGTGCCTGGCCGAGCTCGGCCCGCGTGAGCGAGTTCCGATCGGCAAACGCTCTGGCTATCACTTTTTGGCTTCGCCGGGCAACGGCGTCATCCACCTCGAGCCAACGATACCAGTATGCGTTTGCGGCGTGCACTCGCGCCGCAGAGAGCGCCAACATCCAACCGATGTCGGCGGCGGCGACGAAATGCCAGGTCGGACGGAGTATGTGAGTACGAACTATCGTCCCCTCGTCGATCTCCTTTTCGATTTTCGCGTCAGTAAGTCCGACGGTGCGCTGACCGATTCCCCATTTCGCTGCGGCGTAGTCTTGCGCCTGCACCGCGCCGAGCCTCGCCACCACTTCGGTTGCCGTTGTAAGAATGGGCTTCACGAGCCCCTGGTTAATCAGGCGCTGGCTTGCGATGTCTGACACCGGAGGCCGCCTTACCGCTCTTGCTGGCACATCACTCCCAGCGGAAGACCCTGGTGGACAGCGCTGTAAACGCGCCGAACAGAGCGAGCAGCGCGACCGCATTCAGCCAGTGCGCACCCCAGCCGGATCCGTCCCATACACCCTGGAGGAGGGAGACCGCGTGTGTGGTCGGCAGCAGATAGGCGAGCATCGCGAGCGCGCGCGGAAGCCGGTCCACTGGAAAGAACAGTCCCGACAAGAACAGCATTGGGTAGAGAACGGCCGCGCCGATCGGCTGCGCAAACCGCGCCGTAGGCACTATGCTCGCGAGCACGAAACCGAGCGAGAGGATGCTGAAGGTGCCGAGGAGGACGGCCAGCGTGAAGCTGAACACGTTCACGTGCATCACCCCCGGAAAGAGCCGCCGGCCAGCAAGCATCAGCAGCGTGAGACTGATCACGGTGAACACCAGCTTCACCGCGACCTGCGCGCCCATGATCGTCACGGGCGAAAGCGGCGTCGCACGAAGACGTTTGAGGATGCCTCCCTCCCTGTAAATGGAAATGATCGCGACAAGCGACTGTACCGCGCTTATCGCGATCAACACGGCGGCGAGTATTGCGGGGTTGAAAGGCATGTCGACTGATGGCGCTCCCACGGGCTTTCCTGCGCCCAGCGCTCGCCCCAGAGCAACGAACACTACGAGTGGCATCAGGAGCGTCCCGACAAATCCCATCGGTTCGCGAGTAAAGATCTTGGTCTCGACCCATGTGAGCTTCCAGAATCCGCGAAGAAACTTTGGCCGCATGGTCAGTCTCTGATCCCGTGGCCGGTCAGCTTGAGAAACACGTCTTCGAGCGTCGGGATCTCCGTGCGGAAACCGCGCACGCGAATGCCCTCGCGGGCTATGATGTTGATGACCTCGGTCACGAAGTCATCACCCGCGCCGCGGACTGTGTACGTCGCGCCGTTGCCCTCTGCGTGCTCGACCGCGCCAAGTCGCTGAAGGCGTTCGGCGACATGGGCATCATCGCTGCTGAAAACCACCGCGCGCTCGGGGCAATGACGTCGTACCAGCTCGGCCGGCGTACCTGCTTCGATGATCCGCCCGTGTTCGATGATAGCCACGCGGTCGCATAGTCGCTCAGCCTCTTCCATCAGGTGCGTCGTGAGGAAAACCGTCGTGCCCCGCTCCCTTATGCCGGTCACGAGAGCCCAGATCGCTCGACGCGCTTGCGGGTCGAGTCCGGTGGTGAGCTCGTCGAGAAAGACTACTTCGGGCTCATGGATCAATGCGAGCGCGATGAACAGCCGCTGCTTCTGGCCGCCCGAGAGCGTCATGAACCACGCGTTGCGCTTGACTTCGAGTCCGAGCTGCGCAAGCAGCGCATCCGTGTCTACGACACGCGTGTAGAGCGACCGCCAGAGATCCACCGCTTCCCACACCTTGATCCGCTTCTGAAGGTGCGCCTCCTGGTGCTGCACACCGATACGCTGCCGCAGTTCGTTGGCATCGCGACGCGGATCCAGGCCGAGCACAGAGATCGTTCCCTTGTCGGGAACGCGATTGCCCTCCACGCACTCCATCGTGGTCGTCTTGCCGGCACCGTTTGGACCGATCAATCCAAAAATCTCTCCCTCTAATACTTCGAGCGAGACGTCGTCCACAGCTACGGTGCGGCCGTAGCGTTTACCAAGATTGGAGACAGCTATGACGGCGGCCATGCGCCGCCCTTTCGACTCAGTGGCTGATGGCGAAGAACCACGCGCCGATTACCGGACCGCGCGGAGGGCGGCTTCCTGGCGCGGGTGGGGGCGAACCGGGTGCTGGTGTCGGCGCCGGTCCATACTCGGGTTGAAAGAGGTACGCCACGTGACTGACTGGATCGACAGCGATCGTCTTCGCACCACGCATGGTCGGTACCGTTGCTACTACGGTGTACTTGTCCGGGGAGTCCTGACGGACGACGGTGACGTTTCCGTCTCGACCCGCAGGTATGTAGATCAATTTTTCAGAAGGATCCCATCCCAGCGCATCGACTCCATCTCCGTTCGCGATCGTCGACACCACTCGTCCAGAGCTTGGGTCAACGACCACAGAGGTCTTCCCGCAGCCGGAGAAAATTCGGTTCGACGAACGATCGAAGGCGATGCCTGTCGGCCCGTCACAAGGCGTCAGTGGCCATGACGAAAGCACCTTCATCGTTCTTGCATCGAGCACCTGCATCGTGTTCTTGCTCTCGTTGTTGACGAAGAGCCTTCCCTTCCCATCGCTCGCGGCGCCTTCGGGGGCATCATCCTCGAGCTCGGCCACGCCCAGAATCTCCCCGGTCCCCGGGTCGATAGCCGTCGCGGTCCCAATCGGACGGCTGTGATTCGTGAGAATGATCCGGTTGGAGAAATCATCGTACATGATTCCGTCGAGTCCGCCGCTTGGCACTCGGATTTTTTTGATGGGCGCCAGGGTCTGCAGATCGAACATGGTGACGGTCGAATCACCGCCATTGGTGGTGAAACCGTGATTTGACTTCGGCGCCAACGCGATACCGTGAGTACGGGGTGTGTCCGGAATGTCTCCAATCACCTTTCCGGTACGCCCGTCGATCACCATGACGTGAGTCCCGCGTGACACGAAAACTCGGCCAGTGCCCGGTTCTGCAGTGACATAGTCGGTCCCGCCCTCACCGCCAATGCTGTAGCGAGCCACCTTGAAGGTTTGCGCGGGGGCGATGCGTGGTCCGGCCAGAGTGAGGGCGACCAGGACGGTGGGAACTGAAAGAAAGTATTTGGTCATGTGATCCGCATGAAGAAGTTGCGCTTGTTGCCGAAGGTCCCTGAGGGCTTGGCGCTTATTCGAGGGCCAGGAATATATAACTCAGCTACGATTTGAAAGCCGATAGTGCTGAACACTTGAACTTTCTCGCTACTGCAGTCCGTAGACGACGACGCGGTTCGAGAAAGTCGGCAGGTAGACGTGTCCGTTGGCGATGGTCGGAGCGGCGAACTTCGCGTAATTGCCCGCTGCGTCGCGGGCACTGTTCTGTCGATTGTTCCACAGCTCCTTCCCGACGTCGTTCGCGTCGAATGCCCTCAGTATCCCGGGACTAGTTGTGTGTTCCGCATCTCCGCTGGAAGCGTAAGCGGCCCACAGAATGCCCGTCCCGTCCCGGGAGCCGTTGGACGAAACCGACAAGACGGCCCCGCTTTGTCCGTTAGGTCCGGCCACAGTTGACACAACCTGGGACTGTGGGCTCAGCAAGCCGCTGCCGCGGTCGAAAGGAATGGCGCGCAGTGGATCGTTCTCGGACCACACGTAGACAAATTCCTTCGAGCTGCCTTTGTAGTAAGTGGGCTGACAATGCATGTTGGCATCGCTGCCCAACGGAACCACTTGCTGCACCTGATTAGAGGATGGCAGGTAGCCACCCATGGCGTCCTTGTTCAGCAGATAGACATTCCCGTCCTTCGCACCAGTCACATAATAGAGTGAGTTGGGAATCAGGAATGCGCCCATCCCTCCGTAATCCAGGTCGTAGTCGTTGAGATGCTGGTAGTTGTAGGGCGTGAAGTAACTCGTCACCCGGAGCGTCGAACCTCCCGGTGTAAGTCGGAGTGCGCTCTCGCCGCGATTGGTCAGACTTGTCGGATCACCTGCGTCCCCGACGGTGCCGTTGCCCGTCACCACATACAGATTGCCTGACGCATCCGCGGCCATCCCTGTTCCGCTTTCCCACATTCCCGCTGCGTATCCGTTGGGTGTGGCATTGTAGACAATCTTCTGCTGAAGGGTGGCGGCGTCGTACCCGAGTATCCACCCGTGATACGGGCCCCAGTCGCAGTGCGATGAGAACGTCACGTACACGACGCCGTTGACGAGCGTGAGTGCCTGGCGCTGGTTCTGTCGCTGGGCATCGAACGTGATGACGCCCTTTACGTTTCCGCTGCCAGTTCCGCGCGAGGTCGCCGAGATCGGCGTGGGGCC
>JAXDME010000200.1:0-6600 GCA_034666285.1 Gemmatimonadaceae bacterium
TGGTACGATCAGGGAACTTCTTCCGTGCCTGATAAGCGTACTCTACCGCACGTTCCACCCCATAGCAGAACCCGAATTCCTTGGCTAAACGGATGGTTAAGTCGCCGGCCGTCAGGGTATATTCCCTCGCCTGAAGCATATCGACGAGCTGGCCCGTGTAGTCGGAGGCCAGTTCGGATTGGATTTCGGATTTTAGCCCGAAGCCCTTCCGAAAGTAGGTGCCTCCGGCAGCGCTGGCCTGCATATTTCCATTAGGTTTTCCGCCCGGTTCGGGCGTGATCTTTACCGACGTATCAGTGTCCGCCATACCCTCTGAATCTAGCAGTGACCTGCCGATAATGCGCTTCGAGAAACGACCATGACCGAGTCACTCGGAGCATACCCCGCAGAGCAATCGATTAGCCCGAACGAAAGCGCGCCGTCGATCTCCTTCGCATCACCCATCGCCGCGCCATCGCTGCTGCGGCCGCCTCCGCTGTCGAAGGGCGATACGATTGGTGTTGTAGGTCCATCCTACGCCCCGCATGGCGGCTGGCTTCGTCGCGGCGTTCGAGCGATGGAAGAGGCCGGATACAAGGTGATTCTCGAGCCCGAGATCGAGCGGTTCCGCCGCTTCCAGCAGAACGAGGACAAAAAGCGCGCGGAAAATCTGATGGCCATCTGGAGAGAGCCAGAGGTCAAAGCCGTGATCTGCGGGACAGGTGGTTACGGCGCGGTTAGGATTCTTCCGTATCTCGACGCCGATCTTTTTCGCCGCAACCCCAAGGCATTCGTCGGATACTCTGACATTACCGCTCTGCATCTATGGTTGATGCGCCGCGCGGGACTGAGAGTATTTCACGGACCGACCGTCGACGACCTCTCGACTGCCGGGGGTGACCCTACGTTGTCGTCGCTTCTCACCGCCCTCACGACGCCCCGCCCCGACACCGCGTTGGGCCGCAACATCGCACGTGCGGTAAGACCAGGAAGGGCTGTAGGCCGCCTGACTGGGGGAAACCTGTCGCTCGTGCAGCAGACGATCGGCACTCCGTACGAGATCGACACGCGCGACGCAATTCTCTTTCTGGAAGAGATACACGATCCAATGTCGGTCTGCGACGAGCGGCTCCTTCACCTTCGCGCCGCCGGACTGTTGCGCCACGTTCGCGGAATCGTATTTGGCCAGCTCTCCCTCGATCGATCAGAGGAAGACGAGTTCGAGGATTTTCTTCTCGACCTCGTTTCGGATCTCGACGTGCCGATTCTGATGGACTTTCCGGCCGGTCATGAGGTTCCGAATCTCACCCTACCGCTCGGTACGGAGATGGAGCTTGTCACCGATGACGCCACTGGCTGGCTCGCGTACCGTGAGGATGCGCTGGCCTTTACTGGGGACAGGCCGAGACTGAGCCTGGTATAGGTACAGAGTCTCGCACCGCTATAGCGACCCGGCCGCAACCGCGGCATCAATAGCCGTGCACCACACATGCATCAGCATCAGGTGCACCTCCTGGATGTGCGCTCCAACGTCGCTCGGAACCGCCAGGACATGATCCGCGTCCGCACCCTGTAGTCCGTTTCTGCCGCATAACGCAATCGTCGTCGCGTTCTTCTCCCGGGCGGCCTTGAAGCCGCGCAGAACGTTCTCCGATTTGCCGCTGGTCGTAATTCCGATCGCGGCGTCACCGCGGGTTGCGAGACCCTGTATCTGTCGCTCGAACAGCGCGCCATACCCGAAGTCGTTGGAGATGCAGGTCAGGACTCCGGTGTCACCAACCAGAGATATTGCCGGTAGAGGTCGCCGCGTATCCTTGAATCGCCCAATCAGCTCCTCGACGAGATGGCTGGCTTGAGTTGCGCTTCCGCCGTTGCCAAATGCGAGGATCTTGCCGCCCCTGCCTATGCATGCGATCAGAGCCTCGGTCGCCGCATCAGCCGCCGGTTGCAGCGACGCGATGCAGTCGTCGATGACTTTCTGGTGTTCGCGGAAATGCGTTCCGAAATATTGTGCTGGCATGCGCGGATTATACGAGTACGGACACTCGACGCCAGTGGCAGCGCGCTCTAACGCCCCCGACGGCGTTTCCTGAACGCCGATCGTCCGCCTGGTGCGCCGCGTCCGCGCTCACCTTTTCGGCCGCCCCGCCTGTGGCGCCTGAACTCGCCCGCTATCTGACGCACTTCTCTCTCGGCGCTGGATAGCATGGCTCGATCCTCCGCCGACTCTTCCACCTCGTCCGGCGAATATGGCTGGGCGAGTCGCTCCTGCAGGTCTTCCAAACTGTCTGATCGGACAGCGCCACGCTGGCCCCGCAATACGACAAACCTCACCGGCCGATCGAGCTCGGGTATTTCCTCTTCCGTCAGCGTGCGCGCGATTTTTTCAGGCAGTCGGAGACGCGCCACTCCAATGCGCTTCCCATCGCGGTCCTCGACATCGTAATCGATGTCAACGTCGCGGTCGCGGATTGTGACGTGACTTGGCAGGCGTTGCAGTCGATCTCGAACCTCGGGCGGAACGAAGCGATCCCTGTCGATGTTCATTCGCGCCGATTTGAATTCCTCCACCGAGCGAACACCTCCGAGCTGCTCTTCGTACAAGCTGGTCAACTCGGGAAGCCCGAGCCGCTTTGTCTCGCCCCCCGACCGCTTGTATGACTCCCGTATCTCTTCGATCACTTCGCGGTTCTGCTTGACCGCAAAATGTCTCGCTTCGCCCCGTGCGAGCGCCTCGGCCAACAGGTGTCGCGCTGCACTCGCGTGCTCTGGTGGAAATTCTTCGACTGTCTCGATCTCGCTCTCCAGCTCAAAGCCGAAGTAGTCGAGCGACCGCTTGAGGAGCAACGGACCGTGTTTTCGCCGCGGGTCGTAGACCAGCTCCACTTTGCCACGCGTAGCATAGCGGCGAATCAGCTCCATCGGAATCTGGGTTCCTTCGATCGCCGCACGCGGAATCCCGGAGCGGTCAGCGAAGTATCGAAGGTCTCCGGCGATCGCGCCCCAGCTGCCGCACACACTCGTCTTCGAGACCCGCGCCTCTGTTCCATCGGACGTCTGCTCGTCGATCACGAGGTCGAAGGGCATGTACTGCGCGAGCAGCTCGGTGAATTTTCGGTAGATGTGATCTCGCGCGTTGACCATTCGGGCCGGGAGCTCCATGCCAAGACTGCGATAGATGCTCGCGGTAGCGAGGGCTGCATCTTCGATTGCCTTTACCAGCACCCCACGCTGCTCCGCCCACTTCTCGATGCTTTCGTCGAAGAGATGCCTCGGCAGTCCGTACACCTCACCGATATAGCCGCAGTGAGTGAACGCCTCGGCGTAAAGATTGTACGCGGTGAGATTATCGCTGCCGGGAACCGTCACGCCGGAGAGATCGCGATCCTCTCGAGTCATCCGGTGGAGCGATTCGATCGAGCTCATCACCGCCAGGTATGCAACGAGCTCGTCATCGGCATTTACGAGGAGCTCCGCCCATGGTCGATCGACCGGCATCGCCTCGACAGCCTTGCCATACCGGGAAAGTCTTCCATTCTCGATGATGCCGCGTCGCTCGAGCAGCGTGACCGCTTTGCGATAGGAAGCACGGTCGAGCGGCACCGGCAGCTCCAGCTGGTCGGCGGCGACACCCAGGTCCGCGCACGTCATCGCCACCCGCTCGGAATCGCCAGCAAGCTGAAAATCCGGCGCGGTCGGCCGCAGGGAACCAAACTGGATATCGCGATCCGACAGGATGAACACTCTGCCGCCAGCCACTCGACCGTGCACGCGACCAGCCATCTGCAGAATCTCGTTCGCGCCCAAATGTAGGCGTGTGAGAACGTTCTTTCCGCGCTCGATGACGTTGCTGAAGCGCGTGTCATCGATCACTACCGTGTCGAGGCCCTGAACATTGAGGGCACTCTGTCCCGCAGCCGTCATGGCGAGGAAATACGGTTTTTTCTCCTCTCCTTCGAGGAACGGGCGAATCACCCGGATCGGCTCACCGCCGTGGTAGAAGGCACTGTGGATTCTCGGAAACCGGTCGCCCACCAGCTCCGCGGCTTGTTCCACTCCTGCCCGAGTAGGCAGGAACATCCCGACCCCTCGACGCTCTTTCACCACCTGCTGCAAGAAGCGATCGTCCAGAAAGGTTTGCGGATCCTTGCGCAAAATCTTTACGTCGGCGGCCTTCGCCGGGTCGAACGCCGAGCTCTCGATTACTGTCGCGGCGTTCAGGTAGCGCGCATAAAACGTCGGGTCGACCGTAGCGGAAAGCCAGATGAACCGGCAACCAACGCGCTTGCCCAATGCGAGGCAGAGCTCGAGTTCGGCCGATGTCTGATGAATCTCATCGACGACGAGTGTGTCGGTGGGAAGAATGTCTCCGTCCTGAAACCACCGCCTGGCGATTCCGGTAGTCACGACGATTACGTTCCAGCTCGGCGTTTCCGGAGTTGCTTCGCGCTCGCGATTCACGACGCCCACCTTCAGCCTTTCGGTGGTCAGTATCGTCTCGGCGATCGGACGGATGGAAAGCGTCTTTCCTGTCCCCGTTCCCGCCACAATGCCGAATCCCTTGCCAGCCGCGGCAAGCTGACGGATTTCCGAGCCGTGCTGCTTCTCCAGAACAGTCGGAATACGCAGGCCTAGCGCGAGCTCGATTGTTTCGCACGCAGCGCGGGTCGGCGCAATCACGATCAGCCGTCCGGTCGGAGGCTCGGCCGCGACGAACGCGGAGTGATCCGGCGGGAGGTATCTATCGGTTACGGTGCGCTGCATTCGTCATTGAAGGTGCATGGATCGCACCGGATGCGAAACGGCCCCGGAGAAAATTCCCCGGGGCCGTCGCAATCCGAGCAGGAGGATTAGTCGTCCCCGTGCTTGTTGCCTTTGTCCTTTCCGTGGCCCTTACCGTTCTTGTACTGGCCATAGTGGTTTCCGTTATTGCCGCGACCATTCTGATAGTTGCCCTGGTCGTCGTTGTCGCCGTCGCCATCACTGCGGCGACGGTTGTTGTACGTCCCATTGTTGTAACTGCCGTTGTTGTAGCTACCGTTGTTGTAGCCACCGTTGTTTCCAACGGTGCGCGTGCTGATGATGGACATGTTGCCATTTCTGTCGCGACGCGCGCGCTGAACAACGACGTTTCCATACTGATCCTGTATCTGGCGCTCGTAGATGGTTCCACCGTTACCGGCGTTGCCGACCTGATACCACCCACCATTTACTTGCTGACTGGTGCGGCTGTTCACCCTTTGGTTGGTGCGATTGTCAACGCAGCCAACCGTGCTGGCACTGCGACGACCCAGGATCACATCACTGACGCTGCCGCCCTGTGTATTGGTGCAGTTCTGCCGCGTCGTTCGCTGGTTGCCACTAGGTCTTTGTGCGCTGAGGGGCGTGACGGCCGCGAATCCCGCGAGCGCTACGCCAATGATCATGAGCTTCATAACTCTCCTCCTATTGAATCAGCTATCTGTGATTGTCGCGGTTCTGTTTCTGCTGCTGTTTCTGCGCTCTCTGCCAGTCCTTCTGCTGCTGCTTCTGGGCCTTCTTCCACTGCTTGTCGTTCGTGCTGCTATATGCGCGGGTGCTCACGACAGTGAAGCTGCCGTTGCGGTTGCGACGTGCACGCTGGATCACCAGGTTGCCGTTGCTGTCGTAGGTGCGACGCTCGTAGACCGAGTTGTTGTTCGCGCCCTGGCCTACCTGATACCAGGCTCCGTCATCGCGCGAGTAGACATCCTGGCAGGTATTTGCATTCGCTCGGCCGAAGATGATGTCTCCGACGCTATTCGTCGACTGTGAGTAGTTGCAGCTGTTGTTTCCGTTGTTGTAGGCGCCGTTGTTGTAAGCGCCGTTGTTGTAACCACCGTTGTTGCTGTTGACGGTCGTGTTGCTGATGACGGTCATGTTGCCGTTTCTATCACGGCGCGCGCGCTGCACCACGATATTGCCATAGCTGTCACGAGTGCGACGCTCGTAGATCTGGTTTCCACTTCCATCGCGACCGACAATGGTCCACGATCCGTTCACCGCGCCTTGAGTCGTACCGGTAACGCGGCTATTGCCGATGACCTGCGCGTTCAAGGTCGCTGTCGAGGCGAGCCCGGCGAGCGCGATTGATAGGGCTAGAACTTTCATCTGGAAATCCTCCGATTAATGAGATCGACGAGCGCGTCCGTTGGATTGGAGTTGCTCTTCTCTGTCTTGGCCTTCTTGCCCTTCGGCTGGTCGCCGAACAGGACCTTGCCGTTCGCAGGTCGGTTTCGCAACGCCGACGCACAGTCCGTTGGGGCTGGCTGTTGTCCGGCGGGAACCTGGTTGATCCAGATGCGGCACATACCGGCAGGTGGATAAAAAGCCGGGGGTACGACCTGCTCACGACCCGACTGTTGTTGCTGCTGGGTTGCGTTCTGCCTGGAGTTAATGGGAACCGGACGCTGAGCTTCCGCGCGGCTCGCCGAAAGGGCGACCGCGAAGACGGCTGGCGCCACCAGGCGCAGGAAACCGGATCTAAATAGGCAAGTAAAACGACGCATCATGGCCCTATGGGGTGCACGAGGGGTGCCAAGTCATGCCAATAGTGCTAAGCCTTTCCAGCCCAACAGCTTAACTCGGTCCCAGCAATGCCTC
>JAXDME010000201.1:0-3368 GCA_034666285.1 Gemmatimonadaceae bacterium
CATCTGCTTGGGTCTTTTGGCGAGGTCGCCATCCTGAGCTTTGGCCGGGGGAAAGGAATGACGGCGGGCTCCGGCGGTGCGGTGCTCGTGCGTTCACCCGAACTCGCGCGCTGGACCAACCGGTTGCAAGCCGAATGGGGCGCTGGGTCGGGAGGAGCTCGCGAAGTGATGGCGCTGGTGGCTCAATCGCTGCTTGCACACCCGTCGATGTACAGGTTCCCGGCCTCGATTCCCGCTCTCAAGCTCGGGGAGATGGTATACCACCCGCCAACCGAGCCCCGCCCGATGGCAGCGGCTTCCGAAGTGATTCTCAGATCGGCTTTGAGAATGGACGAGCGCGTGGTTCAGTATCGCCGCGCCAGGGCTGAAGAACTTCTCGCGCTCGTCGCGAAGTCACATGCGCTCGTGCCGGTGCAGCCGATTGTGGCGGGAGAGTCCGGGTATCTTCGGCTCGCAATCCTCGATTCTGGCAACCACCGATCGGCGCATGCCGCGATCGGAGTGGTTCGCGGATATCCTATGACACTCGAGCAGCACCCGCAGCTTCAGCCTATGCTGCTTCCGGGAGAGCGAGCGGGCAAGGGTTCGGAGCTTCTTCGCGACAAGCTCTTCACGTTGCCGACCCATTCTCGCGTGAATCGCTCGGATCTCAATCGGCTCGAAAAATGGTTGGGATAACGGCAATGAAGGCTGCGCGTGCCATTCCCGAGCCGGCGAGCTCTGAGATCCGTCGTGCGTTGCTCCCGCTTCGTGCGATCAAATTGGGATATCATGCGACGCGCCACTTATTCGAGCGCGCTCTCCATCCCCGTCGACATCTCACGACCTATCGGCGCCTGTCGAATGCGCCGCGACCGCGGCGAATCCTTGTGATCTGTCACGGGAACATCTGCCGAAGCCCGTACCTTCAGGCGGTCCTCCAACGGAGTCTGCCTGACATTACGGTCGCCTCGGCTGGTTTTGTCGGAAGCGGCCGCCCAATTCCCGCGCTACCCGTCGCGCTATCGGGCGAACGAGGGTTCGATTTGTCACAATACCGCTCACAGCCGGTCACCCAGTCAAAAGTGAGGGAAGCCGATCTATTGATAGTGATGGACTCGGAGCAGGCAAGACGAGTGGCCAGAATGTTCCGAGTCCACCAGGATCGGATCGTGATTGCAGGCGATCTCGAACCGATCTTCGAGAGAACTCGCGCGATCAGGGATCCGTGGAATCAATCCGTCGAGATATTCAATTCATCGTTCGATCGTCTCGACCGCTGCGCCGCCGCCCTTGTAAAAGTCCTGCCGAATCGTGATCGCAAAGTCTTAGTGAGCGATCGCTGATTGCCCGCATCGCTGTTGCGAACGTGCCACACATTACGGCCCGGGCGGACTCAATCCGGACTGCGCCGGATGGTGCAAGTTGCGTTATGGCAGGGACTTAGCTTGCGGTCGAGGAAGCCGTCGAGCAACGCCAGCTGGGGGAGCCAAGCTTGCAAACTCCGCCTATGTCGGATGCGCCGCGAACACGGGCACCGACGTGGCCTCAACCTGTGGACAGCTGCGATGGTACTGCACTCAATGGGCACTAACTGATGTCCGGAATAGCCGGAATTGTGCATCGCCTGCCAACCGGAGTTTCCGCCGACTCCCTTGGGAGGATGGCCGCGTCGATCCGGCACCGCGGACCGGACGGTTACGGATTCTACATTGGTCAGCGGGTCGGCTTCGCGCACGACCGTCTTGGCGTCGTGGATCTGGCCGGCGGCGCGCAACCGTTGACGAACGAAGACGGCCAAATTGTCGTTACCTACAACGGCGAGATTTACAATCATCCCGAGCTGCGTCGCGAGCTGGAACAGAAAGGTCACGTTTTCAGAACGCGTTGCGATACCGAGGTTCTCGTTCACGCCTACGAGGAATGGGGAGTAAATCTGCTGGACAGGCTGAATGGGCAGTTCGCATTCGCCATCTACGACCGTAACCGGGAAACAGTTCTACTCGCTCGCGATCGCTTCGGTGTGCGACCGCTTTTTTATGCGCAGCGCAAGGGCGCACTTTATTTTGGCTCCGAAATCAAGGCCGTTCTCGCAAGCGGAGAAATCGAAGCCTCCATGGACCGGCGAGGGCTCGACGAAATTTTCACGTTTGGAGCGGCCCGCCCGCCTCGAACTGTGTTCGCCGGAATCGCTTCTCTGGAGCCGGGCACTTACGGAATACTGAAGGATGGGGCTCTATGGCTCCATCGCTACTATGAGCTGGATTATCCAGAGGCCGAGGCAGAGCCCGTTGACGTAATCGAGCAGCTTGACGAGATCATGCTGCGCAGTGTGGGGCTTCGCATGCGGGCTGACGTGCCAGTCGGCGCCTACCTGAGCGGCGGGCTGGACTCATCGATAACTGCGTCGCTCGCGAGAAGCGCTTCTCCCAATGCACTTCGAAGTTTTTCGGTCACCGTTGACGATCCGCGATCAGATGAGGGCCAGCTCCAACGAGATGTCGCTGAGGATGTCGGCAGCATTCATACGATTGCCTCCATCAGCCAGGCCAGCATTGCGGAGACATTTCCGAAGGTGTTGTGGCATGCGGAGACTCCGCTGATGGGGACGGCAGCGGTGTGGATGTACCGTCTCGCGAAACTCACACGCGCCGCTGGAATCAAGGTCGTTCTGACCGGCAACGGGGCGGACGAGCTTTTTCTTGGAAGCGACATATTCAAGGAATCTTCGGTGCGACGATTCTGTCTTCGTCGACCCACTTCACTCGGGCGGCAGCGGTTGCTCGACAGATTGTATCCGGAGCTCGTGACTCGGGAACGCGGCGGAGAATTCTGGCGACGCCTTTTGGTTGAAGGGGGCGCGCCAAGTGACTCCTTGTTCTCCCATCTTCCACGCTTCCGGCTCACAAGCCGCGCCAAGGAATTCTATGGCCCGGAGTTCAAGTCCAGTCTCGGTGAAATCGATGTTCTCGGTGAGCTTCGTGGATCCCTTCCCGCGCGCTATTTCGGTTGGTCCTCCCTAAACCAGGCGGCGTACCTGGAGATGACCACTTTGCTTTCGCCATCTCTCCTCAGCTCAAATGGAGATCGGATGGCTATGGCTCACGGAGTAGAGGGGCGAATGCCATTTCTCGATCACCGCCTATTCGAATTCGTCGCCGCGCTCCCGACGGGGTCGCGTCTGCGTGGACTCAGGGAGAAAGAGATACTCCGCCGTTGGGCATCCCGTATCCTCCCGCGGCGGATCAAGGAACGTCCCAAGCGGCCTGACCCCGCTCAGGACGCTCACAGTTTTTTTGGTCCGAACGCGCCAGAGTGGATTGGAGATCATCTTGCTCCCGATGCCAATCAGCGCGCTGGCGAGTTCTCGCCGTACGCCATCGACGGTC
>JAXDME010000202.1:0-27824 GCA_034666285.1 Gemmatimonadaceae bacterium
AGCTCAACGCGAGCAGTCTACCGCATCCGCGCGGCAATAACCGCGGACTGAGTAAAACCCCGGCGGGGAATCCCGCCGGGGTTTTTTGTCGTCCTGCGCCAAGCAGACCGGGCTCGGAACGTTTCGGTGGCTTGTAGGTATTAGGTCTGGTGCTGAAGGCCTTGCCGAAGCTCACAGGCTTCGATGGCTCTTCCTCAGTAATAGCGGCCGATATTCACCCGTGCAACGCTCGGGTGCACCGCTGCGTAGAAGAAATTGGAGACCCTATATGCGCAAGCCACGTCCGAATGCGTACAATCCTGCCCAGGCACTCTTCCTCATCAGCAACGATCGGAGTGGATCTCCTCTGAGCTGTCCTTCCTGCTCAGGGTCTATCGAGCGTGATCCCGGGCAAATCCCGCCCCCGCCCTACACTCACGTGACCCTGCGTTGCAAGAGCTGCGGCAGATCAGCGCATTACGTCGCGGGAGCGGCGTAAGAGTCCAGCCCGTTGCACAAAACTTGCTTTTCCTCTCCAACCGCCGAAGGGTCAAGCGAAGCGTTCCTGCACGCTTGGTCGCCTATGGTAGATGATTTACGGATTGCCCCGCGGGGAGAGGAGTAGTTCAATGGCACGCATCACTGGTACGGTCAAATGGTTCAACGACGCCAAGGGATTTGGGTTCATTTCCCGTGAGGGAGGACCCGACGTGTTTGTACATTTCAGCGCGATCGGTGGATCCGGATTCAAATCGCTCGCCGAAGGCGATAAGGTCGAGTTCGAAGTTGTGCAGGGCCAGAAAGGACCGCAGGCCGCCGACGTAACGAAAGCCAGCTGACCGTCTCAAAACAAAAAGCCCCGTTGAACGGGGCTTTTTTGCATCAATGAGCATCACAAAATTGATTTTCCACAGGGGCATATGAGTTGCTTCCTCTCACCATTGTTTCGCTCACTCGAACCGGGGGTGCCGGGATGGCCGCAATCTGGAAAGGCTCGCTGACATTCGGGCTGGTGAATATTCCGGTGGAGTTGAAGACCGCGGTTCGCGCCGATCATATCAGTTTCCGTCTTCTTCACGAACAAGATCTATCGCCCGTCAAATACGAGCGCGTCTGCGCGGCGGACGGCGAAACGGTTCCATGGAATGAGATCGTCAAGGGTTACGAATACGAGAAGGGAAAATTCCTCGTGCTCACCGACGAAGACTTCAAGACCGCTGCCCTCGAACAGTCCAAGACAATCGACATCCTCGACTTCGTCAAGCAGGACGAGATCGACCCTCGTTACTTCGAGACACCGTACTACCTCGTCCCCAGCAAGGGCGGCGAGAAAGCTTACGCATTGCTTCGCGAAGCAATTCGAAGCACTGGCTCGGTCGGTATCGGAAAGATCATTATCCGGCAGACACAACATCTCGCCGGTGTAAAGGTTATTGGCGAGGCGCTCGTGCTCGAGATTATGCGCTTCGCCAACGAACTGGTCGACTCGACCGAGTTCAACTTTCCCGCGCGCGATGCCGTACGCCCACAAGAGCTCCAGATGGCCGAGCAGTTGGTCGGCAACCTCGCGGAGCCGTTCGACCCCACTCGGTATACCGATGACTATCGCGCCAACTTGATGAAGGTGATAAAGGCAAAGATGAAGGGAAAGAAGGTCAAGCTCGAGGAACCCGAAGGAGAGACTCCGGACAGTGGGGTCTTGGATCTGATGTCACGCCTTCGCGCCAGTCTCGAGGAAGGCAGTGGGAAAAAAGGAGCCGTTCGCGCCAAGAGAAAGGCGGTGGCGGCAGGTCGCAAACCCGCGAAGCCGAAGAAGACCAAAACCGCATAAGACGCCGCTATGGGTGTAGCAACTAGCGGGAGCTCGAAGCGGAGCGCGCGCGCCCAGCTTGCCGAGTACCAGCGCAAGCGCGATTTCAAGAAGACGGACGAGCCGTCTGGCGATGAGTCGCCGTCTCCCAGGCGTGCGGGCCGCTTCCGGTTCGTAATCCAGAAACACGCCGCGAGTCATCTGCACTTCGACCTTCGTCTCGAGCTCGACGGCGTCATGAAAAGCTGGGCCGTTCCGAAAGGGCCGAGTCTCGATCCTTCTGTTAAGCGCCTGGCGATGCAGGTCGAGGATCATCCGATCGACTACAACACCTTTGAGGGAACCATACCCAAAGGAGAGTACGGCGGCGGAACTGTCATGCTGTGGGATCGCGGCACGTACTCCTCGGACGTTGCGACGTCACCCGAAGAAGAGGAGGGCGCCATCCGCGAAGGATTGAAGCGCGGAGATCTCAAGATCACCTTCCACGGAGAAAGGCTGCACGGATCATACGCGCTCATTCGTATGAAATTCGCGCGCGACGGATCATCGTCCAAGCCGCAGTGGCTCCTCATCAAGCATCGCGACGAATTTGCCGCGCAGGAGGATGTCGTCGCGGAAAACATGACGTCGGTCGACACGGGTCGGACCATGGAAGAGATAGCCTCCGGGAAGAGCAAAGTCTGGCGAAGCAATCGCGAGCCGAAAAAGGTGGCGGCCTCATCCTCGCCGAAGATCGCTCTGGGGAAAAAGACATCAATCCCCTCACCGGCGAGGCTTCCTTTCCAATCGCTCGAGCCGATGTACGCCAGCGTGGGGACCGAAGTACCCGGTGAAGGCTGGACTTTCGAGCCCAAATACGACGGGATTCGGGTTCTCGCTTACGCGACGCCGGCTGAGGTAAAGCTCATTACCCGCAACGGAAAAGACAAAGCGCAGCAGTTTCCCGAAATAGTAGCGGCGCTCAAGAAGCTGGCGTCTCAGTCGAAGAGATCATTTGTGCTGGATGGCGAGATCGTCGCCCTGACCGATGGAGAACCAGCGCGCTTCCAGCAGCTTCAAAGTCGGATGCACGTTAAGGAGTCGCACATGATCGCGCGGCATTCGTCCTCCACGCCTGCCGCCCTCATCCTCTTCGACATATTGATGGACGGCGAGGAGGTACTGATCAAAGAGCCGTGGTCGGAACGACGTGGTCATCTCGTCAAGCGCGTTGGGAAGCGCGTTTCGACTCAGGTCCGCCTTACCGAGTCCGTTCAGGGCGACGGAAAAAAGATGCTGGAACAGGCGCGTCAGCAGGGCTGGGAGGGAATCATCGCCAAGCGCGTCGACTCGAGGTACGAGCCGGGCAACAGGTCGCGCAACTGGCTCAAGCTGAAGATCGAATTCAGGCAGGAGTTTGTGGTCGGCGGCTATACCGAGCCCCGGAACGGTCGTGCGCACATCGGTGCTCTCCTCCTCGGCTACTTCGATCACGATCGATTCATCTACGTCGGGCACACAGGCGGCGGTTTTACGCGACAGGGCCTGGAGGAGATGTATCGTCGTCTCAAGCCACTGGAGAGAAAGACTTCGCCCTTCGAAGAAACTCCGAAAACCAATGAAAGGGCCCACTGGGTAAAGCCCGAAGTCGTTGTCGAAGTGAAGTTCAACGAATGGACCGCTGATCGACGCCTTCGTCAGCCGATCTTCCTCGGGGTGCGCGACGACAAGGATCCGAAGGACGTCGGCCTCGAGGCGACGAGTGTTCAGAGAAAGTCAGCACGCGGCAGCACCATTGCCAAGCGTAAGCCCCGTCGGACCGTTGCTGCCCGCGCCAAAACGGGGGCGAAAGCTTCACCGCGAAAAATCGCGGGGGTAACTGCGTCACCGGTCAGAATGCGGGCAAAGGTCGACAAAACGTCGCTCCTGGAACAGCTGACGGCAATTGAAGAGAAAGGCGGGGACGGATCGCTCGATTTCGGGGACGGAAAGAAGCTCAAGGTCTCCAACCTGGACAAGGTCTTTTTCCCGAAGGAGAAGTACACCAAGGGCGATGTAATGCGGTACTACACGCGCATCGCCGACTTTGTCCTGCCAGTCATGCAGGACCGCCCGCTCGTGTTGAAGCGATTCCCGAATGGGATAGATGGCGAGAGCTTCTACCAGCAAAAGGCATCGGAGACCACCCCGGGCGAGGTCCGCGTGGAGGTGATAGAGACCGAGGGCGGAGAAAAGCAGCCCCGGATCATCGGTGGAGATCTCCTGACGCTTCTCTACACCATCCAGCTTGGTGCCATCTCCGTTGATCCGTGGCATTCGCGCGTTCAATCGCTGGAGTACTCCGATTATACGATCATCGATCTGGATCCGGGACCGCGCGCGAACTTCGCCCGCGTCATTCAGGTCGCTCGCTGGGCAAAGGAAGTGATCGACGGATTCGGGCTCAACGCGGCGATCAAGACTTCCGGTTCAACGGGGTTACATATCTATCTTCCCCTTCCTCCCCGCACACCGAACGATGCGGCAACGATTGTCGCCCAGATGATCGCGACGAAAGTCGCGGCCGCGCACCCCAAAGAGGCAACGATCGAGCGTTTCGTCAAAGCGCGCGGTGCTGCGACGGTTTACGTCGACTACCTGCAGAACATCCAGGGAAAAACAGTTGCTGCAGCCTACAGCGTGCGTGCGAAGCCCGGAGCGACGGTTTCAGCTCCGCTCAAATGGAGTGAGCTGACCGATGACCTCGATCTGCGCGCATTCCAGTTGGGAAATGCGGCAGAGCGTTTCGAAAAGATTGGAGACATCTGGGGCGAAGCGATGAGGAAAAAGAATTCGCTTCGGGCGCTCGTTTAGCGGACTAACGCCCGCCGTTTCCTACTTTGCGGAGGGGAAGTTCAATCTGTCCGCTCTCTGACTCGCTCTGCTTCGAAGAATCTCCGAAGATCGGGTCACTCGACTCATCGACCATGTGAGTGAGCTTGTAATAGAAGTGGAGCGAATGGATCGGCGCCATGAAGCTTCGGTTGCCAGCGCGGGATATGGCAACAGCTTCCTCGCGCACTCTACGTGGTAGATCGCGCGCTGCGGGAAGTGCCAAAAGTCGCTGTATCTCTGTGCTGTCTCGTGCGAGCAATGCCGCGCACAAACTGTCGAGATAAGCCAGCATAGCTAACGGGCTCCCAGTTCAGGGTGTCCAGCCTTATGTACACATTGCAACTAATACACCGCGACCGCAAGAGGTTCCGTGTCGATAAGCGGGCTGGTACCAGCCTGTTACGCCGGTCAGGGGTAGAGAAAATCGAACCTTACTCCCCTATGTGGCCTACGCCTTTTCTTCGGTGCGTACCGAAAAAGCTGGGCGGGGCGGCCCCTCCCTTCACTGCGCCATTCGTCTGTAGGTTCGACGAGCCACGCACCCTGAAGGGCACGCCGGAAGCTGGCTTTGTGCAGGCGTTTACCCAGCAGCAACTCATACATTTGTTGTAGCTCGCTAAGTGTGAATGTCGGGGGCAACAGCCTGAACGCAATCGGGGCCTGATCTAGGCGGCTCTGTATGGTTCGCGTCGCGGCTTCGACGATGGCGCGCTGCCTGGGGGAAAGAGGAGGCAGATCGCGCATCGGGAACCACGTGTATCCCGGGTTGGGGGACGCGGTTTGGTGCGGCACGAGTCCCACGAATCCCACGGAGATCTCGGCCTCGCTCGGATGGCGCTTGGCGTCTCCGAATGCACCTAGTTGCTCGGCCCAGATCGGAGGCTCACCCAGCGCGTCTTCTGCTGCCCGAATTGATGCAGCTCCGAGAGTCTCGCCCGTCTGCGGAGCCCGCCAAGGTAGAGCCCACCGCTCACGCTCGGCAGAGCCGCGGGTCAGCAGAATCGCGAGTTCGTTTCCCATCGCAGTCATCAGCACGATATCGATACTGTACGAGCTGGTCCGGGAAGGGCGTTCGCGCATTATGCAGCGAATTAGTCACCTTTTGCGACTAAAGTCAAGATCGCTTCTGATTTTTTTTCGGGGATGGCGTCGCTGAAAAAGTTCGCGAGCGTCGGAGGAGAGATTACTCTGTGATATACGATTCGATCGAAGCGCGGTCAACAGAAAACAACCGAATCGAATTCATTATCTCGTCAACTGGTCTGACGACGACACAACTTCCAGCTACTTAGATACCGCTGCCCTCTCTATTCCCGTTCCGCGACCAGCGTATGGCGGTATGCTGATCGGCAAATGACCCGAGACCGCGGACGAGCCAAGCAACGCTCGAGCCGCTGCAGTCTGAGAAACGGGGAACCCGCCCCACGCGACGAGATACGTACCTATCGACGGCAATTGCTGGAGCAAGTACGGATTTCCAAAAGCGACCACGATCGGTTTCCTCCCACGCTGAACAAGGGTCTGTACAAAGTTGGCGAAAGCCTGCGGCGCGCTTGCACTTACTGCATCCCAGTTCTGACCCACGTAAGAACCCACGATCGTGACATCCGCTGAGTCCGCAGCCGCAATCAGACGCGGAAAATTCAGGGGAGCATCCTCTGTCGCCATGAACTCGGTGCGCAGATTTGGCAGGCTCGTACGAAGTTCCGCATTGAACGCGTTACCAGCCCCAAGGTCTGCGCGCCTTGCGAGCGTTATCGACAGAACCTTCGCGTTCCCTGTTGCAATCGGGATCTGCCTCAGCGAGTCTCTAACCAGGGTGATCGACTTCTCAGCCACTCTGCGCGCAATCTGAAGATTCGAACTGTCACCCACCAGGAAGCGTAAGGCGTTCAGGTCAACGAGCTTCCGCTGGGCGAGTCCAAGTCGACGCTTCGTTTCGATCACTCTGCGTGCCGAAGAATCCAACCGCGCTTCGGTGTAGCGGCCTTCTCTGACTCCGGCAACGACCGCATCAATGGCTTGCGAGACGTCCAGCGGCTGGATCAGCACATCGATCCCTGCGGAGATCGCGCGCTTCACAGCTTCGTCGGATCCATACTGATCCAGAACTCCCCGCATGTCCATCGCGTCGGAAATGATTATCCCCTTGAAGCCCAGCTCCCCGCGAAGGAGTGCTGTCAGCACTTTCGGGGAAAGCGTTCCTGGCACGTTCGACGAGTCGAGTGCCGGCATCGCGCCGTGAAATGACATGATCGCTCCCACACCGCCATTGACGGCTGCGCGGAATGGAACCAGCTCCACAGTATCGAGCCTGCTGCGGCTCACCGTCACCACGGGCAAAGCCAAATGGGAATTCGTCCCGGTGTCACCGTGACCCGGAAAGTGCTTCCCAGTCGCAATCATCCCGTGATCCTGCACTCCGTGAATGAACGCAACCCCAAGACGTGCATCGAGCTGTGGATCTTCCCCATATGAGCGGGTGTTGATGACTGGATTGTCGGGATTGTTGTTGACGTCCAGCACTGGCGCGTACGCGATATGAATTCCTAGCGCGCGCCCTTCGATCGCTGTGAGTCTTCCCTGCTCGTAAGCGAGCGTGGTGTCACGAGTTGCGCCGACCGCCATCTCCGGAGGAAACAGGATCGCGCCACCGAGGTCTATCGCATTGGGTACGAAGTAACCGCCCCTCGCGCGAAAACCCGCGCCTGCTTCGAGATCGGCGCCAACGAGAAGAGGCACCTGGCTCATCGACTGCAGCGCGTTCAGCTTTGCCGCGACTTCCGTCGGAGATCCCACCGATATCGTGAAGCCACCGACCTTTTCTTTCTGGACGTAGTCGGTCAATCTGCGCCACTGCGGCGAATCTCCCGATACGAAGTCGCCAAACACGCTCGGCCAAACAATTTGGGCTGCCTTTTCGCGAAGGCTGAGCGAGGCAAGAACGGAATCAGTCCACCGCGAAGAAGCCGGCGCTCCGCTCACATCCGCCTGGTTACTGCCGGCCGTCTTGCAGCCGACACCGACGATCAGGAGGAGTAACGCGAAAGCGCTTTTTGGATTCGTCATCAGTGGCTGATCGTTCCTTTTTTGGTGGTATCGATGTCGGAGGAGTCGCCGGTTTTGAAGAAAAAGGCGCTCATGTTCTTCGTGAGGAAGGATCGCGCTTGCGGGTCCATGACATTGAGCCCGTAATGATTGATCAACATCGTCTGCTGCTTGAGCCAATCCGCCCAGCACTGTGTGCAGATCTCTTCGACGACGCGGGCCCCGATCGGTCCGGGGAACGGTGCTTTTACGAATCCCGCGCGCGTCTGACCACACCGCGCGCAGGTTACTGACTCAGACACGCGAGGATCTACCTGCGCGCGTAGGAAATTTCAGCCAGGCCAAAAATGGAAAGGAGTCGCAAATACATCCATCCGATGTCGAATTCATACCACTTGGCCTTGAATTTGGCGGAGTGAGGATCAGCGTGATGGTTGTTGTGTAGCTCCTCGCCACCGAGCCAGATAGCAATCGGGGAGATGTTACGGCTCTCATCCTTCACATCGAAATTTCGGTAGCCGACTGCGTGACCTACTCCGTTTACGATTCCGGCCGCCCAGAAGGGGATCCAGATCATCTGAACTCCCCAAACGACTGGACCGACGAAAAAGCCGAACAGGTAGATGTCGACGGCTAGCATCACTAGAATCCCCACCCAATTCAGTGGGGAGAGGAGATGTCTCTCGAGCCAGTCGTTCGGCGTCCCTTTTCCATACTTGTCGAGGACTCCGGGCTGACGAACCGTCTTTCTATAGTAGAAGGCGCCCTTCAGGACGATGTTTCGCAGTCCTTCCATGAGCGGGCTATGCGGATCGCCCTCGCGGTCTGCGAATGCATGGTGCTTTCGGTGACATGCCACCCATTCCTTGGTGACGATGGCGGTCGAGAGCCACAACCAGAGCCTCATCGGCAACGCTGCGAGGTAGTGAAGCTTTACTCCGCGGTGCGTCTGGGCCCGGTGCAGAAAGAGCGTAACGGACACATTGGTAAGGTGTCCAGCTACTATGACGAACAAAATCGGCTTCCACCAAGCCGTTGCCCAGCTTCCAAAATCCGGCATTACTTACTCCACTGATATCAGTATCTGGTACGCTTGCAATCTATCGGAGAGCCCCTCTTAAACCAAACGACCACGCTACTCGCGCGTAACCGGACCTGCGGCATTCGCAGGCGGTGCGCTTCCCCAGGTGTCGTTGTCGGAATTCCAATCCGGCACAGAGGGATCGGGCCACAGTCGAGCGCCGGTTACGGGAGCACGCACTGGCAGCACCGCCTCGAATCGATTGCCGGCAGCCCAGATGTTGACGGGGAGCGAGAAATCCTGAGTCGTTCCGTCCGCGTAGGCCACTCGCAGCCGAACCGGAAATGGTACGGATGTATTTCGACGAAGCGTGATCACCGCGAACGTCTGACCTTCGGAACTGCGCGTGGAGACACTTTCGATGCCGATGTCGAGAACGTCCGTCGTATAAAAGAAGCTATGCCAGAACCAGGACAGATCTTCGCCGACCGAATTCTCGATGCTCCTGAAAAAATCTCCGGGGGTGGGGTGTTTAAACGCCCAGTTCCTCGTGTACTCGCGAAAGGCGGTGTCGAACAGCTCTGGGCCGACTACATGGTTCCGCAACGTCAGCAATACGACTGCGGGCTTTCTGTAGCCGATCGCTCCCAGCGCTGACGCAGCGATGTTATCGGGCGCGGTCATCAGTGGGGACTGCGTTGCTTGGGTCACGGCATCGGCCCAATTCTTCAAATAACCCGGATAAGCATTTTGTCCCGGATAGCGCGCCTCATTCGCAAAAGCGTTGAGAAAGGTGTTGAAGCCTTCGTCCATCCAGGCATAGCGACGCTCATTTGAGCCGACGATCATCGGAAACCATTCATGGCCGTGCTCATGATTGATCGTGCCGAAAATGGACGACGGGTCATCGCTGCCGTAGTGCACCATGACGAACATCGGGTATTCCATTCCGCCGACGGGGCCCGCAACGCTCGTCGCCTGGGGCCAGGGATATGGAAAAAAGAGCTGCGAGTATTGGCGAATTGTCCACGCCGTTTGCTCGGCCGCCTGTTCCCACGCCTTTCCGGCCTTCGGAAATTCATAATACGCTTGCGCCAGCACGCCGTTCCAGCTGGTTGCGTCCCATCTAAAATCGGGCGCGCCTGCCCAGGCAACATCGTGGACATGTTGCGCCCGGAAGCGCCAGGTTTTCGTTCCGCCAACGGATCGTGTTTTCGCCGCTGCCGCTTCCGATTGGGTAATGATTTGGACTACGTCAGCGCTCCGTGATGCCGTTGTGAGACGACGGCGCTGTTCTGCGGTCAGAACTTCATCAGGGTTCTGCAGGACGCCGCTGCCCGCAATCGTGTATCCGGCTGGGGCCGTCACTGAATAGTCGACGTCTCCGTACTCCAGGTAGAACTCGCCCTGGCCGAGGTATGGGTCGGTGTTCCACCCACGAACATCGTCATAGACTGCCATCCGCGGGTACCATTGCGCGATCTCGAAGAGCAGACTATCCCGTCCCATCCGATCCGATCCGTGCTCCGGTACCTTGAATGAGTACCTGATCGAGATTGTCGTCTTCCCGCCGCCTGGTCCGAGCGGCGTAGGAAGGTCGAGGCGCATCATGGTATCGTTGATTCGCGGCTTTACCGATGCCCCATTTACCTGCACATCCGCCAGGTCATATCCCCCCTGAAATCCCCGCACTCCCCAGCGTGAGTCGGCGGGAAAAAGCGCGGATCCTTTGCTCCCGGCGCGGTAGAGATTCTGGTCGACCTGAACCCAGACATATCGCAGGGTGTCGGGAGAATTGTTCGTATATCTGATTTGTACCGAGCCGGTGAGCTGTGCCGCGCCGGTATCGAGCGCTGCCGCAATGGTGTAGTCCGCGCTCTGCTGCCAGTAGTCGGGGCCCGGCATTCCGCTCGATGAGCGGTAGCGATTCGGGCCAGGCCAATCGATTCGGTTGGTAGTCGCGAATGGATCGTCGCGCTGGGTATCGAAGACCGAGCCTGATGTCGTACCGGAGGTGGAGAGGGCGTCCATTCGCACCGGCGCAAGGACGACCGGAGTTTGGTGCGCGCACGCGGACAGCACCGCAACTAAAAGAGCGTATTGCTTCACGTTCAGGAACTGTTTGTTGAGGAGTTGTTAAGTTGCCGGCGCGTAAACAGCAACGTAAGGGCCACTTCCCCACATCCACTTGCGCGAGTTGTCTGACGTCCGTACCCTCTCCCCAATGAGTCGGTCCAAAGCACTGCAGCCTCTCGTCGAGGGGCGCGCCACACCGGAAGGCACGCAGCGGTTTCGAAAACGATTCGAGAATGGGCAGATCGACCATTTCTACCGACCACTCTCCGACGGAGTCTTCGTCTCCTCGCTTGGCCTCGGCACCTATCTCGGCGAATGCGATGACACCGAAGACAGTCGTTACACGGCAACGGTCATTGCTGCACTTGGGAAGGGCGTGAATCTGTTGGACACCGCCATCAACTACAGATGTCAACGGTCGGAGCGCGCAATTGGGGAAGCCGTTCGCATCCTTACTTCGCGGGGCGGTATAGAACGGTCGGAAACGGTGATTTGCACCAAGGGTGGGTACATACCACTTGAGCGCACGCCTCCTGGCACCAAGGAAGGGTATCGCGGCTTTCTCGACAGCGAGTACTACGGGCCCGGCGTGATGCAGCCTGAGGATGTTGTATCCGGAGGCCATTGTCTTACACCAGGATACCTGATCGATCAAATCGAGCGAAGCAGGCTCAATCTCGGACTCGCATTCATCGACGTCTACTACGTCCACAACCCCGAGCAGCAGCTCGACGTGTTGCCTCGCGCGAAATTCCGGGTCGTGATTGGTGAGGCGTTCTCGATGTTGGAGCAACAGGTCGACAGGGGCGTCATTGGTTGCTACGGTTGCTCGACCTGGAACGGGTTCAGGGTACCTCCTGAAAACCGAAACCATCTGAGTCTTGAGGAGCTCGTAACCATAGCGCGCGAGGCGGGAGGCGATAACCACCATTTCCGGATCATCCAGGTGCCGATCAACCTTGCGATGACTGAGGCCGTAAGAGTCCCTACTCAGTGCGTCGGCACTGACCGGGTGTCTCTGCTGGAGGCGGCGCACCGGTTCGATATAGGGGTGGTCGGAAGCGCTACTCTCATGCAATCCCAGCTCACGCGTTCGCTCCCTGACGAGCTCCGCTTTTCCTTCCCCGGATTCAGCAGCGACGCCCGGCGCGCCATAGCCTTTGCGCAGTCGCTTCCGCTAACCGCCGCGCTTGTTGGGATGAAATCTGTTACGCACCTCGAGCAGAACCTGGAGCGACCCGCGCTTAGTTAAACCGCACTCAGAACGACCGTGACATAATCGAATGGCTGAACAACAAGTGCGGCTTCCCGTCCATCACCGACCTGGAGGCGGGTTTCGCAACCCGTGGCCGGGTGCGCAGATGCACGGTTTTCTTGATTTTCTGAAGTGGTCTCTGGTAGAGCGAAGGAAAACTCCGCGCCGCCCGGATCCCGACCCCAGGGTGTTCACCCGCGCTGATCCTTCGTACGTCATTCCGCGAGCAGCTCCCGATTTGTTCACCATAACCTGGATTGGACACACGAGCTTTCTCATCCAAATTGGCGGACTGAACGTGCTCACAGATCCTATTTGGAGCGAGCGCGCGTCACCGGTACAATTTGCTGGTCCCAAGCGATGGGTCCCTCCCGCAGTGGATTTTGACGCTCTGCCGCCGATCGATGTCGTAATTCTTTCGCATGACCATTACGACCATCTTGACTCGTCGAGTGTTTCGCGCCTCGCGGAGCGTTATCCTGCATCGAGGTGGTATGCACCACTCGGCGTGGGAGCATTTCTGCGCCGTCATGGAGCACGCGAGGTCACGCAGAGCGATTGGTGGGACGAGAGTACACTCGGCGACCTTCGCCTGACCTGCCTGCCGGCTCAACACTTCTCTGGACGAACCCTCGGCAAGCGGAACACCACGCTCTGGTGTGGTTGGGCGCTGCGGACCGAGGAAGCCTCTGTTTTTTTTGCTGGAGATACCGCGCTCCACCCGGATTTCACCTCCATCGCCAGGAAAAGCGGCCCATTTGATGTGGCGATTCTTCCAATCGGTGCCTATGAGCCTCGATGGTTCATGGGTTCCGTGCACATGAACCCGGAAGATTGCATCGAGGCGGTCGACCAACTGGAAACCGGCCAGAAGGGTGCCGCGCTGGTGATGGTCGCAGCCCATTGGGGAACCTTCAAGCTCACGGATGAACCGATGGATGAACCGCCAATACGAATGCGCGAGCGCTGGCAATCGTCCGGACGCCAGGGCGAAGATCTCTGGATCATGCAGCACGGTGAGACGCGCATCATATCATGATCCGAATGCATTGCTTCGGTGAATCGTTGCACCGCCGTGCAATGGCCAACGCGCTATTGTGCGCGAATCTTGCTATCCGTTGTGGCAAACCCTCCTACACGGAGCTTTCCAATGGCTGCAGCCAAGAAGTCCAGTAGTCGAAGTGGTGGTAGAAAGAGGTCGCGGTCCAAATCCTCCGGACGCAAGAGCGTACGCCGCAAGGCTACCGGCCGGAAACGGTCGAGCGCCCGCAAGGCTTCGGGAGCAAGAAAGTCATCACGGCGAAAAGGCGGGAGAAAAGCTTCTTCCAGTCGCAAGAGCGCGGGACGCAAGTCCGCTTCCAAGTCCGCTTCCAAGTCCTCTTCCAGAAAGAAGAGCAGTGGCCGGTCTCGTCGGCGGAAACAGTCTCCTGTGGCTCGCGTGAAACGCGTTGCAACGGGCGTCGTCCAACAGGCAGCGGGCTTGGGCGAGCGCGCCGTAGATTCGGTTACGGAGTTCGTCCAGGATCGCTTTTAACTTTCGGGGCGTTCGGCAGCCGCTTTCCTTCGATGGCGGTTGCCGCGCCACGGTCGGTGTGGGCTTTCAGCCACTGCTCGACTTCAGTGAAGACGTGCTCGCGGCCATAGTCGACCGTGATGATGTGCCCTGCGCCTTCGGTCCAGAGCAGTTTCTTTTCCTGCGCGCCTAGCGTTCTGAACGCAAACTCGGCTACCTCAGGCGCGCAACGCGGGTCTTCGCGGGATTGGATTATCAGGGTCGGCGCTTTAACGAGAGAGAGAGATTTTCTCGCGAGCTTTACGACTCGCCGCAGCTCGAAGAGCGCGCGGCCAGTGATGGCCCCGTAGGCAAGATTTCGCTCGCGCTCGATCGGATCATGAATCGATCGCGGATCCCTCGAGTTCACCTCTCCGGCAAATCTTTCCCAGGCCCAATGCACTGACGCGGCCAGCCGCAACATTCGCGGCATGCCGACATAAGGTGCGATCAAAACCAATGCGGGAACATCATCGAGATCAGCGGCGATGGTCACCGCCAGCGCGCCACCCATCGAAAGCCCGACGACGCAGACGGACTCATGGCGAAGACGCATATCCGCGAGCGCGTTCCGCGCCGCCGAAATCCAGTCTGTCGCCCGCGATTTCTCGAAGGCATTCATGTTACGCCCATGGCCTGGCAGCAATGGCACGTATACGCTGAAGCCCGATTTGTGCAGCCGTCGCGCAAGCAGTGCCAGCGTCTGAGGAGTGTCTCCAAAACCATGCAGGAGGAGAACTCCTGGTGAGCCCTCCTCCTGCAGATCTATTGTTTGAGCCCCGCGAATTATCGGCGCGGTGTCAGCGCTCTGCTGTCCGTCCATTCGGTCTCACTGAGCCGACAGCTCTCTCGTCATGGATAGAGAAGAATCGGTGTCGTGCCCGTTGCCGAATCCGGCGACGAGGGAGTTGGGCTCGATGAGGAACGTCATTCCCTTCCTCTCCGCAATTCCAGCCGACACGAGTCGGCTGAGCGCCAGCGCGATCGACTCGCGCGTTGCACCGACCATCTCGCACAGAAGCCGGTGGTGGTTGGTCTCGAGCTTGAGTCTCCCGTCATCCGTTGTGAAGCTGCGATCGGTGCTGAGATGCGAGAGTGTGGAGATGAGACGCTGATCAACGTTCAGCGCCGCGAGCTCGTGCAGCTTCTCGAGGAGATACGCGCGCTCGGACATTATCTGCGACAGCAATGGAAGCGTCTGACCGGGCGCCTCCCTCACGAAAGCGCGAAACTGGGCACCACTCAGAAATAATGTTTTCGTTTCCTCGGATGCGCTCGCGTCGGTTACGTAGTCACTGTTCGGTGACAAGCCTTCGCTTCCGAACGTTTGTCCCGCGGTGGCAATCACCGGGACGAATCCCCGCCCGACCTTGATCTTGTTGCGCAGAACGATGTGCCCGTTCAGAACGACAAAGACTCCATCTGCCGCAGCACCGCGTTGATAGAGCTGGAATCCGGCCGGCCATGTTGCCCTCGCACCGTACGCTGCAATCGGCAACAGTTCCTCCGGAGTGAGACGTGATCGTCTCGCTTCCGCTCGTGCATTTCTCGTCAATTGTCTTCCAATGCTCTCATCAATCGCGATCATCGCAATGTCCGGGCCTGAGACAGCGCGCATCATGCGAGCTGAATTTTAGTTTATCTGTAGCAATCCTGTTGCCATGTGCAACGCTCGCGTTGCCGCATCGAAGCGCTGAGCGATATCCGTCAACTCTCGGCCGACGACAGCTTCGTCGCCGCCTCGAATTGCTTCGTTCACGGATGGCAGCACCATCGTCGAGTAGCCGTTGTTCTCGTCGGAGGCATAAATCAGGTTTCTGAACCAGGGTCGCGTCACCAGACCCTGCGCTCTTGTAAGCTGGCGTTCAACTCCCAGGAGCGCGGCATTCACCTGCTTCGCCGTTGCGGAAGGTAGTTGAGCTGCAAGCGCGCGATCTCGTGCAGCCGAGAACGAGACGGCCGCGCTTTCCATCCTTCCAACAGCTCCGGATAGTTCGGCAGCAGACAATGTCCAGTGCTTTCCGGACATTGTCTGATCAACTTGCGAAACGAACCTCTTCATCGTGCGCGCATACTCCACGTAGTCGTATGGAAGGATCTCGGCATTTGCGAGCCGTAGCAGCGCGGCTGCACCGATGCGCGCGTTCGTCGCATGAATTTCAAAATTGGGATCGCCGAACTTCGACATCCAGTGGTATGAGTCGTAAGCGGAGTGGTAGACACCTTGTGGTCCGCTGAATCCCCAATCCACGATTGGAATTCCAAGATGATTGTAAAAACCCGCAAAGTC
Organism: Gemmatimonadaceae bacterium; assembly: GCA_034666285.1. Taxonomy (GTDB): domain Bacteria; phylum Gemmatimonadota; class Gemmatimonadetes; order Gemmatimonadales; family Gemmatimonadaceae; genus UBA4720. The sequence goes on from JAXDME010000202.1 coordinate 15,888, forward strand.
GGACCCGCCGCCAGGATCACCCATTTGTGGTTCGAGTGTGTCCGCAGCGAGATTCGCTCGTTTTCTCCAGACATCGTACACGCTGCCGCGACGACTTGGATCCGGAACTTCCTTGGCAACGTCGCGAAGCAGTGCGCGCAATGATGGAGATCCGCCTGCGCTGAACTCCGTGCCCTGAGCAACATCGTCCTGGTTGAGATACGCAACCGCGTTCCTGCTCAGACGCAATGAATCTTCCTCGACGAACTCGGTCGAGCCAAGCAGTCCCCACTCTTCGGCATCCCAGGTCGCGAATATGATGGTCCGCTTTGGTCTCCGTCCTGCCTTGACTTGCTCACTGATCGTTCGCGCTGCTTCGAGAACGCTGACGGTGCCGCTGACATTGTCCGCTGCACCAGGGCCCCACGCATCGCGATGGCCACCCACCAGAACGATTTCGTCTGGAAATTCGGCACCGCGAATCGTTCCGAACGTGTCCCAGATCTGTTTGTAGGGATGGGTGGTGGCATCGGTCGTCACCGCAATTCGAGCCTGGACGGGCCCGGGCCCCACATGGTATCTGAATGCGAGACCGCCTTGCCACGTTTGCGGGATCGACTTCCCGCCCAATCCACGAAGCAGCTCGGCGGCATTCCCATACGAGATCGGCAGCACCGGGATGTGCGGGACGTCCATTTCGGCGACCGGAATTCGGCGCGCGTTCGCCGTGCTCGGATATCCTGGCGTGCTGGGATCGCCGTTCGGGTTCATGACGCTCCCGCGCTGAATTCCGTACGACGGGCGCATCGGCCCAGTTGGATAGACATCGCCGCGCACGTAGCCGTCGTCGGCGGGATCACTGTAGATGATCAGTCCCACCGCTCCGTGTTTTTCCGCTTCTCTCGCCTTGATACCACGATACGATCGCCCATAACGCGCGACCGCGATTTTGCCTTTCACGGATACGCCCATCGAATCCAGCTGCGCGTAATCCTCGATCAGCCCATAGTTCACGTAGACGACATCGCCACGAACATCGCCAGCTGCGCCATAGCCGTTGAACGGTGTCACTTGGGGATAGGCGGAAGAAGTTGTGTCCTCGGGAATAACTCCCTCGCTCAGCTCCAGCTCTACCGGATTGGGTGCGACACGCCAGACTCGCGTACTTATCGGATGCGGCATCCAGACGCTGTAGCTGCGCACCTCTGTCTCGAGACCCCACGACTTCATCTGATTGATCACGTAGTCGCGCGTCCGCGCCTGCGCTGGGGTGCCGGCCATGTGCGGCTGGAGCGAAAGAAATCTCGAGTGCGTAGACGAGCTTGACGGCGAAGGACGCGCTATGGCGTCTGCTTCAGCAGCTCGCTCGGCCGCTGCTGCGTTTGGAGAGTAGCCTGGAAATGTCTGCGCTCGAAGCGGCAGACCCACTGCGATCATTGCGATCAGAGCAATTTTGATCATTCTGTGGCAGGTCCTGTGTGTGATGTTATGCCAGCGTTGATGCGTGTGTGCTCAGTCATCCAGTTGGTCGAGCGCTGCCTTAATGGCGTCGCGCAGTCTTGCCTCGCCCTGCTCACCAGGATTGATACCTCCCGCAAGCGAATGAAACTTTGAAAGCATCTCTGCTTCAAGAAACTTGTCCGGCTCGCGTATTCCCAACGATTCCAATGTTCGAACCGCTAGACGTCGAAGTAGATCGAGCGTCGATGACTCGAGATCCTTTAGAGAATCCGGATTTGCCATGGATGCCGTCGGCTCGCGATCACGCTTGCGCCGCGGCGCTTCCAGAAGCGAGGAAATCGACGCCAGTTTGACGACAAACGACCCCGGAGAATGCTCTCTCCATTCGCTCACCACGCCACGCCTGCGGAGAGACGGGAGTAGCGACAGAACCCCTTCCCGCACTGCCGACACGCCGTTTGGACTCTGATTTCCGCGTCCCGTGATGACCAGAACCTCTGTAGCCCGACTGACTTGCCTCTCACGCAACCATGCTTCGGTTCGAAAACGGGCATCCGCTGCAGACGGAAGGGACTCTCTGAGATTGAGAGTATTCTTCGAACCGAATTCGATTTCGTCGAAAGCCCTGAGGACGGACGAGTGTGAGGTTCTACCTGACCGCATGCTGCAGAATGTGCCCGTCAAGTTTTTCCTGTGGGACAACATGCGCGATTGCGGCGAGCGTCGGAGCCATGTCCACAACACCCGCGAATTCGTCATACCGTCCCGGTTTGACGCCACTGCCGTAGAAAATTATCGGCACGCGGGCATCGATGTCGTTCGGACTACCGTGCTGCGCAATCCAGCCCGATAACCAGTAGTTGAAAGGCGCAAGCGTAACCACGAGCGCGGCTTTGTCTTCGTCCGAAAACATATGCAGCCAGCGTCGTCCGATTCTGTCGTTCACGGTATCGGCCTTGGCGAGCTCCGAAATCCTGTCCGCGCGCGCAACGCCTGGCACTTTCAGAAACGCGGCCCGTACTGCCCTCACGAGTGAGTCACGATTGACTCGGGCTTTGCTCAATGCTGCGCGATCGAGCTCGAGTACTCCTCCATCAAAGGAAAATCCGTTGCCGGTGTATACGCCTCCGAAAAAGTTGAGACCGTAGCCTGGCACACCCGCGGCAGAGAGTGAGTTGCTCAGCTGTTGCAACACTGGACGTGGATTGACTCGTATAGCGCCGGCGTTCTGATCGTGTCCGTGCACTTCGGGAAAGGGAGTAAGCCCGTGATCGGCGGTTAGCGCAACGACGACGTCGTTCGGGTTCCGTATTCGGTACAGAGAATCCAGAAAGACGCCAATTGCACGGTCGAGTCGAAGGATTTGATCGTGGATCTCACGCGAGTCAGGTCCGTAGCGATGACCAATCGCATCGGTTGTTGAAAGCGAGATCGATAGCAGGTCTGTCTGCGGACCCGCGCCAAGGTTCAGCGCATTCACTCCCGTCATCGCGAAATCGAGAGTTAGCTCGTCCATCCACGGAAAATCGGCGAGCAGTCTGGCCGCCGTGTCGGGCGACACAGATTCTACGTGAGGGAACGTGAAGTTAATGCCGTTGCTTTCTGTCGGAACGCTGTCCGGCTCACTGTAGGCGCTGTCAGGGAGGAGTGGTTGCCACACTTTTCCCGCGTAGCTCACGGGCAGCTTTCGCGCGTTGAAAGCGCGAACCCAATCCGGAAGAGTCGAGCCGTAATACGTGCTCGTGGTGAAAATCCCATTCGGTGCATACCAGAAAACGGGCTGCTTGGATCTGCCGATGGGGAGGATCGCCGCCCGATCCTTTCTGGAAACAGAAAGAATGCGGGTGCGTGGATCCTTTGCTATCAGCCAGTCCGTCAGCGTAGTTCCACGAAAACGGAACGGTGACGCGCCCAGACCGGCCGCATCTACCAGATCGACAGTAGTATCGTTCACCCCAGCGGTGTTTGCAGAAATACCTGTGTGCACCGGATATCGGCCCGACATTATCGCCGAATGCCCCGGCGCTGTCTCGGTTATAGCGTGATCCTGGAATCCGTTGGTGAATACCGCCCCGCCGTTGTACAGCCTCCCCAAACCGCCGGTGAGTTGGGGAGCGAAGCGGGACAGATAGTCCGAACGCATCGCATCCACTGTAAGGAAGACCACCAGTTTGGGCGGTTGCGGGTTGGTTGCCTGGCAGGCTGCAGGACTAGCGATGAGCGCCACAAGCAAAGTTGGCAGCACGAGCATGGTTCGACGAATCGTTGTCACAGTCATTCTCTTGGGTTGAAATCAGTCATCATTTGCACTGAGCAGCCGCACCGGCGGGCAGTCCGAACGCCGTAGTGACAGCAATCCGCCATCCTTCTGGTGTCTTGATGAACACTCGCTCGGATACACCGCTTGAAGTCGTATCCTTCTGGGTCACAGTGTAGCAATAGGTGCCGTAGACCACACCGGGCACAATCGGTATCACGCGCAGGTTTCTGGCTATCAGGGTATCCGGCCAGGTGGAATCGCGCCGAGCACTCCAGTTCTCGTACCCGAGCTCGAGTCCGGCCGGACCGTTGCGCGCTAGAGAGCCAGTGTGAAGATAAGTAGCTAGATACCGCCCGCGGTCACGTTTGTGTATCGCATCAATGTTCTCTTCGAACACGCGACGCGCATCGACCGTATCGGACGCAGTAGTTGCTGCACTCACTGCCCCACTGTTCATCGGCACGGGACTGCACGCGGCAGCAGTTATTAGAAGTGCTGAGACTCGCGTCAATGACATATGTCTCTTCGAAAAAGTCTCCGATATGTTAACCGGAGACGCTGCCATTGGCGACTCTGATCCGTGCTACTGCGCGATGATCTTCTCGAGGATGGAAAGCCCGCGCGCGAGATCGTCCCGATCCATTACCAGCGGAGGAAGAATACGGAGGGTATGCTCGCCCGCGGTCAGCGTGAGAATGCCCTCGTCCCATCCACGCTTCACGATCTCTCCAGCCTGTTCCAGAACGTCCAGGCCCCAGATGAAACCGGTTCCGCGTATCGCTCGCACTTTTCCTGAGCGACGGGCAATTCCGTCGAGTTGTTCTCCCAACCACGCGCCTTTCTCTCGAACGGATTCGAGCAGCGACGGCTCGGAGAGACGCTCCAGTACGTGCGCGGCGACCGCCGCCACGAGAGGACCGCCGCCAAACGTAGTGGCGTGATCGCCGGGCTGGATTGTAGAAGCAATATCATCCGATAGCAGGACGGCACCCATCGGGAGCCCACCCGCCAGTGGCTTGGCCAGCGTAAGCATGTCTGGAACGACGCCGCTCTTCTGATATGCGAACAGGTGGCCGGTTCTGCCGAGTCCGCACTGGACCTCATCGAAGATGAGAGCAATCTCTCGCTTGGCGGTGAGCGTCCGCAGCTTCTCGAGAAAAGCGTCGTCCAGAACCCGCACGCCCCCTTCGCCCTGCACCGGCTCCACGATCAACGCCGCAACCGTTTCTTCGTCCAGCGCGGTTTCCAGGTCGGATAGGTCGCGCTCGCAAATCGATACGGCCCCCGCGAGAGGACGGAACGGCGCACGATACGACGGGCGATCTGTCGCAGCGAGCGAGGCGAACAGCCTCCCGTGAAAGCTGCCACGCAGCGCGATGATCTCGACCTTGGAATCAGTGCCGATCTTTCGCGCCCACCTCCTCGCGAACTTGAAAGCGCCTTCGTTCGCCTCTGCCCCTGAGTTGCAGAAAAAAACTTTCGATGCGAAAGAGCACTCAACCAGCTTATCGGCGAGCTGCTCCCCCGCCGATGTCCGATAGAGATTCGACGTATGAATCAGTCCGGTGCTCAGGGCCTCGCTTATGACTCGCGCGATCCCTGGATCCCCGTAGCCAAGTGAGTTTACGGCGATCCCGCCGGCGAAATCCAGATACCGTTTGCCGTCTGAATCGATAAGCTCCACTCCTTCGCCTCTCACGAACTCCATTGGAGCGCGCTTGTAGGTTCCGAGGATGGATGTGTTCGCAGCGGAAGGTTCGATGAGGGCTTCCTCCATTGGCAGCGTGACGGCAGTCATATGGCGATGCTCTGAGATTGAGTGATGAAAGTGCCCCGCCCGTCATCCACGAGCCCGGCGAGATCACAGATTCGTACGCGATCGACCCCGGCGACGAGAGCCGCCAGCGCCGATTCGAGTTTCGCCGCCATTCCTCCCGCGGCCGTTCCATTTTCGACCAGCCCCCGTGCGGACTCCAGCGTAATTGCTGAAAGCACGTCACCCCGCTCATCGCGAACACCCTCGACATCAGCAATCAGGAGTAGCTCATCCGCATCGAGAGCAACAGCTATGGCTGAAGCCGCGTCATCGCCGTTCACGTTGAGCGCGCCGCCCTGGGCGCTTTCGTCGTTGTACCCAACCGGGGAAATAACGGGAAGATTGCCCGCATCCATGAGAGTACGAAGAAGCTGAGAGTTGACACGCGTTGGCCGGCCGGCAAAACCGAGTGACGCGGCATCGATGATCTCCGCTCTGATCAGCGCGCCATCTTCCCCCGACAGCCCGACCGCGGAGACTCCTGCCGCTACCAGGCCGTTCACCAGCCTCTTGTTGACGACGCCAGACAGCACCATCCGCAGGAGATCGAGATCGCTCTTCGAGGTTACACGGCGGCCGCCGATGAATACGGCTTCTCGGCCAAGTGCTTTCTGCATCGACGAGACCTCGTCCCCACCGCCATGCACTACGCACAGAGATGTTGGGGAATCGTTCCAGGCTTCTCCTAGAAGCTGAAAAAGGCGAGGATCGGATTGGGCCCGGCCTCCTATCTTCACCACGCGCATCATGCCGGGAGGCCTTCCTGCTCGGTCAATCCAAGGAGGATATTCGCGTTTTGCAAAGCCTGTCCTCCCGCTCCTTTCACGAGGTTGTCGATCGCGGAGATGATTATGAGCGTTGGCTTCCGCACGTTCGCGGCTTTCGTTACGCTCAGACGAACCACGTTCCTCCTAACGACATCGCGCAGAGATGGTGGCGTGTCCGCAATTTCGATGAACGGCTCTCCACTATAACAATCCTTCCATAGAAGGGATGGATCGTCGGTATGCTCCTCGATCGGCACGGTGATGGTTGCCAGGATTCCGCGCGCAACGGGAAGCAGGTGCGGCGTGAACAGAATGTCGTTGTTCTGACCGCCCAGCTCGTTGGTGACGGCCTGCATCTCTGCGAGATGTCTGTGCTCGTTACCGACTGCATAAGCGCGAAAATCCTCAGCGACCTCTGCGTAGAGCAGGTCCGGGCGAGCAGAGTATCCCGCTCCAGTTACTCCACTCGCAGCCGATACATTTATGGTCGCACCCGGTGTGACCCATCCTTCCTTTAGTAAGGGTGCGATTGCCAGGAGTACGGCCGTTGGGTAGCAGCCGGGATTCGCCACGATCTCGGCACCCGAAATGTTTTCGCGCATCAGCTCGGTAAGGCCGTACTCGGCGCTCGTCGCGCTTTCACCGGCGCCTGGACGGAAGTCCGACGACAGGTCGACTACTCGCGCTCCCATCGAGCGCGCATTCCCTACCCATTTGGCTGAAGCGCCGTGCGGCAATGCAGTGAACACGATCTCTGCATTGCCCAAAGGCGCGTCCTCGGTGGCCACGTAGGTCACATCAAGCGAACCTATCCGGGCGCGTTGTCCTCGCTGCTCGTTCGCGGAGGCAAAGGCGAGCTCGAGCCTGGGGTGCCGCGCGATTAAGGCACACAGCTCCCGCCCGGCATAGCCGCTGGCGCCCAGAACCCCAACCGGAACTTTATGCATAAATAATGCATAACATTACACACCCGTCCAGTCAATGATCCGTAGGCGTGCCTCGCGCGCCGGGCTGCGGAGTGCTAAACTCACCGTCGATGGCCAACAAGCGCGAACGACACGACACCATTCTGGAGATAATCGAAGCACGGGTTGTGAGCAGCCAGGAAGATCTCCGGAAGCTCCTTCTCCAGCGGGGGTGGGATGTAACCCAGGCGACTCTCTCGCGGGATTTACGCGAGCTCCGGCTCGCTCGCGTTCCGACGCCCGAAGGCGCTCGATACGCTATTACTGACGGGAGCATAGAGGAAAGCCGCGCCGCGCTGGACACCCTCCTTCCCCAGCTGTTTCTCCGGCTCGATGGCGTAAGCGAGATGCTAGTTTTGAGAACGGTCCCCGGAGGCGCGCAGCCGATCGCTGCCGCCCTCGATGGTGAGGGCTGGTCGGACATACTTGGGACGGTCGGGGGCGACGATACCATCCTCATAATCTGCCGCTCGGTCGCCGCTCGGGACCGGGTGATGCGGCGGTTGCGAAGCATGGCTGGGGAGCCCTGAGCAAGGTTGACGTAGACGGACGAAACGATTAAATATTCAGGTATTCTGAATACTTATTGAGGCGCCCGTGATTCGCACAATTGCCCTCGCCTACTCCGGTGGGCTCGATACTTCGATCATCGTTCCGTGGCTCAAGGAACGTTACGACGCACGTGTCATCTGCGTCGCAGCCGACATCGGTCAAGGGGAAGAGCTGGAAGGCGTGCGCGCCAAGGCGATTGCTTCGGGTGCCGACGAATGCTACGTCGAAGACCTCCGGCAGGAGTTTGTCGAAGATTTTGTCTGGCCTACTCTGCGCGCCGGAGCAGTCTACGGTCGAAAGTACCTGCTCGGCACTTCCATGGGACGCCCTCTTATTGCGCGCCGCCAGGTCGAGATCGCTCGGCAAGTGGGGGCAGACGCGCTCGCCCATGGCTGCACCGGAAAGGGGAATGACCAGGTCCGTTTCGAGCTGACCTACGCCGCATTCGCTCCCGACCTGCCCGTAATTGCGCCTTGGCGTGAATGGAACATCCGAAGCCGCGAAGATGCGATCGCCTATGCCGAAGCCCACAAGGTTCCGGTCAGCGCTACCCGCGACAAGATCTATTCGCGTGATCGGAACGTCTGGCACATCTCGCATGAAGGTGGCGTGCTTGAGCAACCCGGCATCGCTCCGCCGGCAGATCTGTTCATGCTGACCAACGCACCCGAGAACGCTCCCGATCAAGCCGAAGAAGTCACGATTGGGTTCCATGCTGGAACGCCCGTCTCGGTCAATGGCGTCGAGCTCGACTCCGTCGATCTCATTGTCGCCCTCAACAAAATCGGCGGACGACACGGAATCGGACGAATCGACCTCGTGGAGGATCGTCTCGTAGGAATGAAGTCGCGCGGAGTTTACGAAACTCCTGGCGGTACTCTCCTCTACTCCGCCCACAGCGAGCTGGAGCAGCTCGTCCTCGACCGTCGCACGCTGGCGGCCAAGGATCTCATCGCTCCGCGCTACGCCGATCTTGTATATGAAGGACGTTGGTGGACGACGGAGCGCGAAGGTTACGACGCCTTCGTCAACGTCACCCAGGAACGTGTCACCGGGACAGCGACTCTGAGACTGTTCAAGGGAACGGCCTCCGTGATCGGTCGCGAGAGCGAATTCGCACTGTACGACGAGCGGTTTGTCACGTTTGGGGAAGACGACGTGTACCAGCAGAGCGATGCAGGTGGGTTCATTCGCCTTTATGGACTCTCGGCGCGTGTCCGCGCTATCCGCGATCAGGAAATGGCCGCAGCAAAGACCGAGAAGGAAACCAAAAACGAATCGCGGGGGTCGAAGACTCTCGCGATAGCTTGAGCCTGCCAGTTCCAATGTCCGACCACACATCCCACAAGCTTTGGGGAGGACGCTTCGCCGTGCCCAGCGCGGCTGCTCTCGAAGCCTTGAACCGCTCGATTGGTACCGACTACCGGTTATGGCCGTTCGATATCAATCTATCTCGTGCCTGGGCTGTCGCCCTTTGGGGCGCGGAAGTCCTCTCTCTCGAGGAAAGTAAGACGATCGAAAAGGGGCTCGCCGCGGTTGCCGGTAAGCTGGCGGCTGGTGCCACCCCTGCCCCGTCGGATGAAGACGTCCACACGATGATCGACCGAATGCTTCACGACGAGATTGGAGATGTCGCATCAAAGCTGCATACCGGTCGAAGCCGGAACGATCAGGTCGCAACCGCGACCCGTCTCTGGTCAATTGATGCGTGCGCCAAGCTGGATTCCGCTGCGCGTATGCTCCAGCAAGTCATGCTGGACCACGCAGAAGCGTTGCAGGATACGCTGATGCCGGCCTACACCCATCTCCAACGCGCACAACCAGTTGCCGCCGCACACTGGATGTTGTCTCACTTCTGGCCTTTGGAGCGCGATCGGGCCAGAATCGCGTCCGCTTCCCGCGCTGCGGCGATTCTGCCTCTTGGATCTGGGGCGATTGCCGGATGCGCATTTCCGATTTCGCGCGTTCTACTTCAGGGCAGCCTGGGCTTCAGTGCCTTGTCGCAAAACAGCATCGATGCGGTCGGTGACCGGGATTTCGTCGCAGAGCTTTTGTTCGCCGTCGCAATGATGGCAACACACCTCTCCCGCCTCGGTGAAGACCTGATCATTTACGGGTCTAGCGAGTTCGGCTTCGTCCAGTTTGGTGATGCCTTTACCACCGGCTCGAGCATGATGCCGCAGAAACGGAATCCGGATGCGCTCGAGCTTGCACGCGGATCGGGTGCGCGCGCAATTGGCGACCTCTCGACGTTATTGTCGACGCTCAAGGGTTTGCCCAGCGGTTACAACAAAGACCTTCAGGACGACAAGCGTGTGCTGTTCGACGCTGTCGACACCGCCCTCCTCGTGCTGCCCGCCGTCGCTGGCGCGCTGCAGGAAACCCGGTTCAATGCCAAGCGTATGCGAGCCGCGCTCTCGAGCAGCATGATGGCAACAGACCTTGCTGACTATCTGGTAGAGAAGGGAGCGACTTTCCGCGAGGCACACGGTGCTATCGGCGCACTGATTCGCGAGAGCGAGAACGAGGGTTGTGAGCTGGACGGGTTGCCCCTCTCGTCGTTCAAGGCGGCGCATCCTCTGTTCGGCGACGACGCGCTCGACTGGCTCGAGCCATCTCGATCAGTCGCGCGCCGCGATCTTCCGGGAGGTACGGGACCGACCGCAGTGAAGGACCAACTACGTTCGGCACGTGAGGCGTTGTGGCCGGTGGGCGAGGCAGCACGCGGGAACGAATTCGTGCTTCGCGCGATCTAGGGCGGGGAAGTACCCAGAGAAAGAGCCCGCTATCGTACGCCTTTCTATTCTTCTCGGGCCTAGAACATCACTCCGAGCGTGACTGGAACGAAGTGTATCACCCCACCTTTCGTCGGCTCACGGGATATGAAGTGATATCTCGCCTCCAGAAAGCTCGCGAGCGGGCCAACCGCGAACGTAATACCAGCTCCGCCGTTTAGCCCCCAGTGGTTTTCGGCCTTGGATCCCGCATTGTCAAACTTGGTGTTGTAAAGTCCGCCCCCAGCTACGACGTAGCTCTTTGCGGTGGTCCCCGGAAATGCGTAGATGAGATTTCCGAGAATACCGGCAACGCGGAACCCATAGGTGCTGGTCGGTGGAGAGGTGATGGTCTTACGGGAAAAGCTGTTGTACATCCCATCGAATCGCACCCCGATCGGAAGATCAGCGACGCCTAGCGCGAGAGCGACGAGACCGTTGAAGCCGGAACTCTGGGTATTGCTGATCTTCCCTACTGGGATGGCTACTCCGCCGCCAATCCCTAGCGCATAGGTCTTTTGCCCGCTGGCTCGACTGGACACCATCGTCGTCGCAAGAGCAGAGATTGCTAGGAGGTAGAGAAGACGTTTCATTCTGTAATCCGCGGGAAATGTTTCATCGGTAGGGCGAATGCACGAACGGCGACAATATAACGAAGAAAGGGCTTGGTAAAAGGACAAACCTGCCGATTGCTTTTATTATCCTTTATTGCTAGGATAATTTATGCCTCGCGCATATACCATTGCTACGGCTGCACTTGCACTTGGGACTTCCCCGAAATGGCTCGACAACGTCCTATCGCACCATCGCGTTTCTGGGGTTGAACAGGAGCGCCAAGGCGTATCCCGTCGTCTGACGGTCGAAGGCCTGCTGATTCTCGCATTGGCTGTTCTAATAATTCAGGAGCTCGGATTGCCCGGACCGAAGGCGATTGCGCTCGCTGAAGATCTCGCAACGAACGAGGGCAAGTACAGCGGCCGGCAAGGATTGAAGCTGGCTCTCGATCTCACTTCCTTTCGGGCGCGGTTGCTGGAAAAGCTCGAAAATGCGGTTGAGATAGCGCCGGTCCCGAGGAGGGGTCGCCCTCCCCTAAATAAAACGGGGCGCCTCGATTGAGACGCCCCGCCAGATTGTGCCAGTGAAGTCGACGTAGCTTAAGAAGCTTTCGTCACGTTCTCGGCAGCCGGACCCTTCTGACCTTCGACAATGTCGAACTCTACCGCATCACCTTCGGCGAGGGATTTGAACCCCGAGCCGGAAATCGCGCTGTAGTGAACGAAGCAATCCTTCTGCCCGTTGTCAGGTGTGATAAAGCCAAAGCCCTTCGCATCGTTGAACCACTTCACTTTGCCGGTCGTACGCA
>JAXDME010000203.1:0-6347 GCA_034666285.1 Gemmatimonadaceae bacterium
TGCCGCGGTGGAAATCGCATCGAATCCGATGTACGCAAAGAACACGATCGCGGCGCCCTGATGGATTCCCCTGAAGCCGTTGGGCGCGAACGGGTGATAGTTCGCGGTGTTGATGTGCTGCGTGCCCATGATGATGAAGAGCGCGAGGACGAGCAGCTTTACGGCTACCATGATGTTGTTTGCGCGCGCGCTCTCGCGAACGCCGAGCAGCAGCAGCCACGTGATCAGCGCCACGATCGCGAATGCCGGGACGTTGATCAGAACCGGAATTCCGGCGATTCGCGGCGCGGTATCGAGCAGTCCGTGCACGTCCGGATTGGAGCTGAGTAAGGCGGTTCGATAGCCTGTCGTCAACCAGACCGGGATGGCGATCCAATCACCAACGAGTGATTTGAAATAGTCCCCCCATGAGATCGCCACCGCGACGTTGCCGACGGCGTACTCCAGGATGAGATCCCATCCGATGATCCAGGCAACCAGCTCACCCAGCGTCGCGTACGAATAAGCGTACGCGCTACCAGCCTGCGGGATCATCGACGCCAGCTCCGCGTAGCAAAGTCCCGCCAAACCGCAGCAGGCGCCGAGCAAGAGGAAGGAAACGACAAGCGCCGGACCGGCTCCGAACCGAATGACGTGACCTGCCGCATCCACCTGTCCCGCGGCCGCCGATCCGATGGAGCCGAAGATGCCGGCGCCGATCACAGCTCCAATTGCGAGCATGATCAGATCGCCGGCACCCAGCGCCCGCCTCAGTCCGTTCGGATTTTCTCCCTCTGCAAGGAGTGCCTCGATGGGCTTCCGAGCGAACAGTGACTTGATCAAGCCACGGCGCTCTTGACGCGCATCGCGTAGAACGAGCGCCACACGAACGTCACCGAGATGAGGAAGAACACTCCCGCCAGAATCGTGGTGAGCGTACCTCCTCGCGTCTCGGTCAACGACACGGCGAGCTCTACGGCCAATAATCCGAACAGTGTGGTGAACTTGATGATCGGATTGAGCGCCACCGAGGACGTGTCCTTGAACGGATCGCCGACAGTGTCTCCGACCACGGTTGCCGCGTGGAGCGGAGTTCCCTTCTGCTTTAGCTCGACCTCCACGATCTTCTTGGCGTTGTCCCAGGCGCCACCCGCGTTCGCCATGAAGATCGCCTGGAACAACCCGAAGAGCGCGATCGAGATCAGATAGCCGATGAAGAAATAGGGTTCAATGAACGCAAATGCCAACGTCGCGAAGAATACGGTCAGGAAGATGTTGAACATCCCCTGCTGCGCGTACTTCGTGCAGATCTCGACGACTTTCTTGCTGTCGGCCACCGAGGCCTTTGCCGAGCTTTCGAGGTTGATGTTCGCCTTGATGAATTCCACCGCTCTGTACGCGCCGGTGGTGACCGCCTGCGTCGACGCGCCCGTGAACCAGTAGATCATCGATCCGCCGGCGATGAGACCCAGCAGGAACGGCGGGTGCAGAATTGAAAGGTTCGCGATGAACTCCGGTTGCAGCCCATGCGTGAGCCCCAGGATAATTGAGAAGATCATCGTGGTAGCACCTACAACCGCGGTACCGATGAGCACCGGCTTGGCCGTCGCCTTGAACGTGTTGCCGGCTCCGTCATTCTCCTCGAGCAGATCCTTGGCGCGCTCGAACTGTGGATCGAAGCCGTACTCGGTCTTCAGCTGCTGACTGATCCCGGGCACTTGCTCGATCTGTGACAGCTCGAACACCGACTGGGCGTTGTCGGTAACCGGACCATACGAGTCGACGGCGATCGTAACCGGCCCCATTCCCAGGAACCCGAACGCGACGAGCCCGAATGCGAACACCGCCGGTGCGATCATCAGCGTTCCAAACCCAGTGGTGCTCACCAGAAAGCCGATCGACATCAGTGCCATGATAGCCATGCCTATCCAGTACGCACTGAAATTTCCCGCTACGAGGCCGGAGAGAATGTTGAGTGATGCTCCACCTTCTCGTGAAGACGTCACGATTTCCCTGACGTGACGCGAATCCACCGACGTGAACACCTTCACCAGCTCCGGAATGATCGCGCCGGCGAGCGTGCCGCAGGTAATCACGGTCGACAGCTTCCACCAGAGCGAGCCATCGCCGAGGTCGGGCAACAGCATGTAGGAAACGAGGTACGTGAGCGCAACCGAAATCAGCGACGTCAGCCATACCAGTGACGTCAGTGGAGACTCGTAGTTCATATGGTCGGCATTGGCGTATCTCGCCTTGGCGACGGTTTCGTTGACGAGATAGGATACTCCGCTCGCGACGACCATCATGATCCGCATCACGAAAATCCAGACGAGCAGCTGGATCTGAACCGTCGGCTCCCGCACTGCGAGAACGATGAACGAGATCAGCGCAACACCGGTCACGCCGTAGGTCTCGAACCCATCGGCGCTCGGCCCCACCGAGTCTCCAGCGTTGTCACCCGTGCAATCCGCGATCACGCCCGGGTTCCTGGCGTCGTCTTCCTTTACGTTGAAGACGATCTTCATCAGGTCCGCGCCGATGTCCGCGATCTTGGTGAAAATTCCTCCCGCGATACGCAGCGCCGCCGCGCCGAGTGACTCACCGATCGCAAATCCGATGAAGCACGGACCAGCATAGTCGCCCGGTATGAACAGAAGGATGAACAACATGATCACCAGCTCGACGCTGATCAGCAGCATGCCGATGCTCATACCCGCCTTGAGCGGGATCGAGTAGCACGGGTAAGGCTTGCCGCGGAGACTGGCGAAAGCGGTGCGCGAATTCGCGAACGTGTTGATCCTGATGCCAAACCATGCCACTCCGTAACTGCCCGCGATGCCGACGAGGCTGAACAGCAGGATGATCGCAACTTTCATCGGCTCGAACTTCAACAGGAATCCGAAGTACAGCAGAATCACGAACCCGATGAACAGCTCGAGGATGAGAATGAACTTCCCCTGCGTGATCAGATACGTCTTGCAGGTCTCGTAGATCAGCTCGGAGACCTCGCGCATCGATTCGTGCACCTCCATGCGCTTGAGCTGGCTGTAGAACACCAGCCCGAACAACAGTCCGAGCGCGCAGATGACCAATCCACCCATTAGAAGCGACCGGCCGTGAATGCCTCCCAGAAAGCTTACCTGCGAGAGATCCGGGATTATGAGGTTCGCTTCACCGCCTGGCTTGTGCTCCACCGGAACTGCCACAGCGGTTCCCGTCGCGGCAGCGGCCAACGCGCTGTCAGGGCGGCTCTGGGAAACTCCCTGAGCGTTGACCGGATTCGCCGCGGCTGCGGCAAGGAATGCCAGAGCGACGCTGAGCGTACGAACGACGACTGAAAACTTCCGATTCATTCTTGAATTCTCCGAGGGTGAATAACGGCCAGTCGGAACGAGACTGGCTTGATGCTTAGCGTGGCGAAGCGGGGTTCGCCTGGCGCCACAGGAAATAAACGGGAACGCCAAGCAGGACGATAACCAGACCCGAGAGGGCCTGAGCGCGGGTCTTGTCCGCGATCAGCAGTATCACCGCGATCGACGCGGCAAGAAAAATGTAAAGCGCTGGGAGGATTGGGTATCCCAGTGCACGGTAAGGCCGCTCCGCGTCGGGCCGAATCTTACGCAGTCGAAACAAACCGACCGTGGTAAGCACATAGAAGATCAGCGCGGCGAAAATCACGTAGTCCAACAGCTGGCCATAAGTCCCGGTCAGGCAGAGCAGGCTCGTCCAGACCGACTGGGCGATGAGAGCCGCGGCAGGAACGCTGTTCCGATTGAGATTGCCGGCACGCGCAAAGAACAGTTTGTCCTTTGCCATCGCGTAATAGACGCGGGCACCCGAGAGAATCAGACCATTGTTGCATCCGAACGTCGAGATCAGTATCGCTACAGCCATGATGCTCGCGCCGATCGGCCCGAAGATACTCTCGGCCACTGCGCTGGCGACCCGATCCTGGGTGGCGTGCTGTATGCCTCGGCCAAACACCGTCGCTGCATCGGCCGAGCCATGAAGCGGGAGCACGTTGAGGTACGCGACGTTGGCGAGGATGTAAAGCAGGCTCACCAGGCCAGTGCCGTAAATGAGTGCGCGCGGAAGATTTCTGCGCGGCTCCTGCACTTCCGCAGCAGCGAACGTAACGTTGTTCCACGCGTCGCTGGAAAAGAGCGAGCCGACGAGCGCGGCACCGAACGCGATCGGGAACACCGCTGCGATCGCGGCTGGATTGAAGTTGCCTGCACCAAAGTTGGCCGCAACCGCTTCGGGGTTGCGCCCGATCGTGAGGCCAAGAAGGATCAAGGCTGCGAGCGCCCCCGTCTTCACCACAGTGAGCGTCGTCTGGACAATCTTCCCCTCTTTCACGCCACGCAGGTTGACCCAGGTAAGGATCCAGATCGTGACGAGGGCAATCAGCCGCTGCGGCGATAGACCGAGTTGGATCGGGCCGCCCGGAGTAATCACGTCGAACTGCGGGAACCAGCCGAAACGGTCAGGCGTGATAGCCGGCCAGAGAACGCCGAGGAATCGACCGAATGCAACCGCGACCGCGGCGATCGTCCCGGTCTGGATCACGATGAAAAGGGTCCATCCGTAAAGAAAGCCCATGAGGTGACCCATGGACTCTCGAAGAAAAACGTATTGACCCCCTGCACGGGGATACATCGCCGCGAGCTCACCGTACGCGAGGGCGCCAAGGATAGTGACGATCCCCGCTACGAGCCATGCCATCAGGAGCCAGAAGGGCGAGCCCACCGTGCGGCCGATGTCTGCCGAAACTATGAAGATTCCGGAACCGATCATCGAGCCCGCAACGAGCATGGTCGCGTCGGTCAGCGTCATCGCCTTGACGAACTCGCGTGACGACGGAGTTGTGTCGGCCGTGGCAGTCGTGGTTGTCAGAACGCTTCCCTCGGATGCTCGGTTTTTGCCCGGTGTTTCGCCCCCCGTACAGCGGGCAGAAGTTACCCGCGCAGGTGACTTTTTGCTAGCTCGCCCGGCAGTTTTCGGTTGTCGTTCCGATCGTCGGTCAAAAAATGATTTCTATTTCAGCGGTGTCTCGCTTTGGTGTCCCATCTGCGTGGACGCCCGGCCTGAAGCGCATCGACTTGAGAACATCGGCAACGCGCCTGTTGTAGCCGCCATCGCGCGTGGGATTGAAGCCGAGCAGCTTCGAGTTACCCTGCTCGTCGACATCGAAGAACGCTTTCAGGTGAAAACCTTTTACGGCCGAGGGCGCCGGCATTGGCGGTATGAACAAGTCTCTCACCGTAGGCGGATAGTCTTTTCCTGGTCCGCCGCCTGTACCCGGCCCGAGCCCGCTCCCGCGACCAGGTCCTTCGCCCGAGCCGACTCCGCCGCCGGTTCCTGGACCGGCGCCCGCAGTGCCCGTGTTTCCAGTTCCTTCACCGGTTGTCGCAGTTGTCACCGGAGTCGTCACCACTTGTTGTGCAGGACTCACCGGAGTCTCGACAGGCGGCTTTGGCTCGGGCGGTTTCACTGGTGGGATGGTTGACGGCGTCACCTTGGGCATCACCGTCGGATCGGATTTCACTCGCACGAACTGCAAATGCTCTTCGTGCGAGCCAGATCCATTTACGCCGCCCCCACCACCTCCGGCCGGCCCAGGTCCTCCGCCGCCGATTACATCCGGGCGAATGAAATCCGATGATCCTACGATAGGAGCCAGAACGAGAAAGAGGATCATCGCGTGCAGCAGAAGCGACGCGATGATCCCCTTCCAATCTTTTTGTTTCTCTTGCCGCTGCTCGAAAGTCGGATAGCGCGTGGCTATTTCACATCCTTGGGTGTGGTCGCAATCACTTTCACACCCGCGCCGCGTGCGACGTCCATCGCCGCAATCACATCCTGGTACTTCACCGTCGGATCACCTTTGACGAAGATGATCTTGTCCGGTCGGGGATCGTAGATCTCTTTCAGCTTCTTTCCAAGATCCGCCTTTGTGACAGGCTGTGAATTGATCTTGAACGTATTCCCCGGCAGAACCTCGAGCACGATCTGCGACGGCGGCGGTCCCGAATTCGTGTCGTCGGGCGTCGGATCCGGCAGCTGCAGATCGACGGCCTTACGGGACATCGGGATCACCATCATGAAGATGATCAGCAGCACGAGCAGCACGTCGATCATCGGCGTGACGTTGATGTCGTTCGTCAGACCGCTGTTACTTCCTCCGGACATGGCCATTATTTCTTCCCCGCTGCCGGAGCATTGAAGAGGTTATCGCCCTGGATCCCGGAAACCGTTCCCGGCCGCTGATCGGTGATCATGCCGGTCACGCGAACATCGTTGTGAGCCGCGATGTCCAGCGCGTCGATGACCTTTCCGTACTGCAGATCCTTGTGCGCCTTGACGTA
>JAXDME010000204.1:0-2849 GCA_034666285.1 Gemmatimonadaceae bacterium
GAGCCCTACCAGGCGGAAGCAACCAACGTGTTCGATATCCAGGCGAAAGTCGCGGAACACGTCGCGGAAGCAATGAGAGTGAAGTTGAGCCAGTCAGACAGGACGCAGCTGGCTGCGCGGCCGACAGGGGACGCCCAAGCGTACGACTATTTCCTGCGCGGAAAAATCCTCAGCACTATCACTGCGACGAGGCCGTCGGACTATCTGCGGGCCGCGGCATTTCTGCAGCGCGCGGTCGAGCGGGACCCGAAATTCGCCCTCGCCTACGCGTACCTCGGCAACGCACACTTGAACGCCTTCTGGTTTCAGGCGGACGACAGCCCGCACCGGTTGGCGATGGCGCAGGCGGCCATTGATACTGCGCTCGCGTTGGACCCCAAGTTGGCGGCTGCTCACATGGCGAGGGCAATGTATTACTACCGCGCGAACCTGGACTACACCAAAGCGCTCGAGACTCTACTGCTGGCGGAGAAAATCTCGCCAAATGATCCGGACGTGCTTTACCTGAAGGGTCTCATCGAGCGCCGGCAGGGTAAGTGGGACGAAGCCATCAAGGATCAGGAACGGTCTGCCCAGCTCGATCCGAGGAATGTGAGATACGTGATAGATCTTTGCGAGACCCTCATGATCTCGCGTCACTATAATGAAGGCCGGAGAGTTTGTGAAAGAATCATCCCGCTCGCTCCGGACAGGTTGGGGGGCTACGCAGATCTTTCCAGTCTCATTCTAGTTAGCACAGGCGATGTGAATAAAGCCGTTGCGGTTCTAAAGGAGGCGAAAAGGCAAGTAGATCCCGACCAATGGAAGCGCGAAGTGTTGGGCCTGGAGTGGCCGGCGCTGACTGATCCGGAATTCCGTCGCGACATGGAAAAGGCCCTTTCTGCGAAGGAAGACCAGAACCGAATGGGTTTCCTCGTCTTGAGCTTGACATTCAGTGTGTACACCAAAAACAAGCCCGCTCAGCTTGCGTACGCCGATTCGTTGATCGCCGAGGCACCTAAAGCGATGCGGGGAAATTTTCTCGACGCCAATCTTCACGCATTTCTCGGCGAGGCCTACGCCGCGAAGGGTGACAAGCAACGAAGTCTCGAAGAGGGCAGACTCTCGCTGGAGAACACGCCGCTAGCCGCAGATGCAATAGGTAGCTCGAACAATCTCAGTACTATCGCCAGCAGCGCGGTCCTCGCCGGATCGTATGACGAGGCGATCACCTATCTGGAGCAGCTTCTTGCGATTCCGAGCTACGTGTCAGTTCCGGAGCTCCGTGTCGATCCGTGGTTTGCTCCGCTGCGTGGCAATCCGCGCTTCGAGCGTCTGCTCGGCAGATAGTCCATCGTCGGCTCTCACCAACTTCGGACTAAGAAACAGATGTTGGCCGCGCAGGCATAGCGGTTCTACATTAGAGCCTCTCCATAGTTGGAGGTCTTGCGCCTGATCTAAGAGAGCAGCTCGAACGCACCGTGGGCGACAGCTATACGCTTGAGCGCGAGCTGGGCCGTGGTGGAATGGCTACAGTCTACTTGGCGTATGAGCCTCGCCACGACCGTCACGTTGCACTGAAAGTGCTGCAGACTCCGCCGGACGTCGGCATCGCACCAGTGGGCGGAAGGGTTCAGGGAGTCGCACTGAATCCAGTACCGCGCGCCGTGGAGGAGCGCGAACGCAATGTCTGAGACCATCCAACAAGTTCAGCAAGCGTTCACGGCTTACACCATTGAACGAGAGCTCGGCGCAGGTGGCATGGCCACCGTTTACCTTGCCCACGACAAGAAGCACGATCGCAAAGTCGCAATAAAGATCCTCCATGCCGAGCTCGCTGCGGTCCTTGGCGCTGAAAGATTCCTCCAGGAAATACGAGTCACGGCCAATCTGCAGCACCCCCACATCCTGGGTTTGATCGACTCCGGGATAATCGACGACGATGCTGGCGAGCTGAGGGGCAGACCGTACTACGTGATGCCTTTCGTCGAGGGGGAATCGCTCAGACAGCGACTCGACAAGGAGCAGCAGCTCCCGGTGTCGGACTCGGTGCGCATCGCCACCGAAGTCGCAAGCGCGCTCGATTACGCGCACAGGCACAACGTCATCCATCGGGACATCAAGCCGGAGAACATTCTGCTCCACGATGGCAGTGCGATCGTCGCGGATTTCGGGATTGCACTGGCGGTCACCCAGGCTGGTGGCGCACGCATCACTCAGACTGGTTTGTCGCTCGGGACTCCGGGCTACATGAGTCCCGAGCAAGCGATGGGCGAGCGCACCATTACTGCTCGGAGCGACATCTATTCTTTGGGTGCGGTGACGTATGAGATGTTGGCTGGTGAGCCGCCGTTCACGGGACCAACGGTCCAAGCGGTTGTGGCGAGAGTAATGACAGAGGAGCCACGCCCACTCACCAGTCAGCGACGGAGTGTGCCGCCGCATGTCGAAGCTGCCGTATCTCGTGCGCTACAAAAAGTCCCAGCAGATCGGTTCGCCTCCGCTCACGAGTTCGCAGACGCGCTCACGGGGGAACACCCCGTCCGCGCGAGCGACGTTTCTTCGCACGCACTGTCGTTCGGCAAGCGGCGGCAAAGGCGTGCGGCTTCGATTCGCGTTGCGGCTACGCTTTTTGTGGCACTCGCTGCCGGCGTCGCGCTTGGCGTCTGGGTGCGTCCTCGGCCACAACAGCGGTTTGCGCGCCTTCCAATCGGACTTCCCGATAGCGCCGCCTTGACTCCTGACCGCTGGGGATCGTCGATCGCGCTCTCGCCCGACGGCTCGCGGCTCGTATATCTGGGACCACGCAATGCGCTGTATGTGCGATCAGTTGACGACTTCGATTCGAGATTGCTCGAGGGCACGGACCA
>JAXDME010000205.1:0-6250 GCA_034666285.1 Gemmatimonadaceae bacterium
CCAGACAGCCGTAAGCGTCACCAGCGACAGCCACGCTAGCGGCAAGATGGTCACCCACGCGTAGCGTGCCTTCCCCATTTTGATGATGATCGTAGTTCCAACGCACAGTGCCACCGCCGCGAGCAGCTGATTCGAGATCCCGAACAGCGGCCAGAGCGAGTTGATGCCTCCAAGCGGATCCAGCACGCCTTGATACAGGAAGTGCCCCCACATCGCGACGACGATGCCGCTGGATATCACCACGGCCGGATACCACGACACCCGCCCGATTGGCGACCACACGTGCTTCAACAGGTCCTGCAGCATAAATCGGCCGACGCGGGTGCCGGCGTCTACCGTCGTCAGGATGAACAGCGCCTCGAACATGATCGCGAAATGGTACCAGAGTGCCATGGCGGTCGAGCCACCCAGCACACGAGAGAAAAGATGAGCCATTCCGACCGCAAGACTTGGTGCGCCACCCGTTCGAGACAGCAGTGTCTTTTCGCCAACCTGCTGCGCGAGTAGCTGCATTTGCGCGGGATCCAGAGCGAACCCCCAATGTTGCACCGCCGCAGCCGCGCTCGCTGCCGTCGTCCCGATAGCACTCGGCGGAGCATTGATGGCGAAGTAAACGCCGGGCGTGAGAACACAAGCCGCGATGAGCGCCATGACTGCCACGAGGGACTCGGTGAGCATGCCGCCGTATCCCACAATGCGCGCGTCCGCTTCGCTGGCAAGCAGCTTCGGCGTCGTGCCCGATGCGATCAGTGAATGGAATCCACTTATAGATCCGCACGCGATGGTTATGAAGGCGAAGGGGAATATTTTGCCGGCGAACACGGGTCCGGTGCCGTCGGTGAATTGAGTGAGCGCCGGCATCTGGAGCGGCGGCAGGACTATCACGATTCCCAGCGCGAGCGCCAACACCACTCCGATCTTCACGAAGGCGGAGAGATAGTCGCGCGGGGCCAGCAACAGCCACACCGGCAACACCGATGCGACGAAGCTGTAACCCATGATGAGCAGCGCGAGAGTTTTCCCGGTTAGCGTGAACGTCGGAGCAATCGCCGGATTCTGCGCCACCCATCGTCCCGCGTAGAGCGCCAGAACCAGGAGGACCAGGCCCATCGCGCTGGCCTCGAGGACGCGGTGCGGCCGCACCCAGCGCAGGTACACTCCCATCGCCAACGCCGTTGGAATCGTGAGCCCGATTGTCACCACGCCCCATGGACTCGCCTTGAGCGCGTTCACCACCACCAGCGCCAGGACGGCAATCAGCACTATCATGATACCGAGTACCGCGACGAGCGCCGTGTACCCAGCGACCGGTCCTATCTCTTCTTTCGCCATCTGTCCGAGAGATTTCCCGTCGCGGCGGACCGATGCGCAGAGTATAACAAAATCCTGAACCGCTCCGCCGATCGCTACACCGACGATGATCCACAGAGCGCCGGGAAGAAATCCGAACTGCGCGGCCAGAGTTGGTCCGACGAGCGGGCCGGGGCCCGCTATGGCCGCGAAATGGTGACCGAAAACGACCCACCGGTTGGTCGGCATGAAGTCGCGGCCGTCGTTGAGCCTGACGGCTGGTGTTGGCCGAGCAGGATCGAGCGCGAAGATGCGGGTGGCGATGAACCGGCTGTAAAAACGATACGAAACCGCGTACGTGCACAGCGCCGCGACCAGCAGCCACGCGGCGTTCACAGGCTCGCCACGCGATAGCGCCAGCCACCCGAAGCTCGTTGCGCCGAGCAGAGAGACAAGCGACCAGACCACAAT
Source organism: Gemmatimonadaceae bacterium (assembly GCA_034666285.1). Taxonomy (GTDB): domain Bacteria; phylum Gemmatimonadota; class Gemmatimonadetes; order Gemmatimonadales; family Gemmatimonadaceae; genus UBA4720. The sequence continues at coordinate 1,762 of JAXDME010000205.1, forward strand.
CCCGCGAAGTTTATCCATCACTCTGGTATGCACGTATGCGATGAAATTGAGTATGCGTTAACTTTCCCGCAATCCAAACCCAGAGACAGTTGCGAGCATTTGTTCTCATAGCGTGCGCCTCCATGCTGACGGCCTGCGCGTCAAAGCCGCCCGAGACCGAGGCTTCTCCCGTTGCACTTCGGCCGCTGGAGCGGATGGCCGGCCAGGAGATAATCGTATTACCGGTTCAGTATCTCTCCCTGACGGATACTCTGGGATGGCAGCAGCAGATACCGAATCGCTCCGCCTTTCTCGCGGCCCTCGATGACCAGATCGAAGCCGCTCTGTCCGCTCGTGGGCTTGGCAAGGCGTGGACGTTCGGTCGTGAGGTTGAACGCGCGTCGAAACTCAACAGCATGCTCATCGCGGACGCACGGTCGTTGTCGGCCGAGTGGCTCCGAGGGCGGGTGTTGCCCGAAGCAACGGTGCGCGATCCACTACAGTCGCAGGTGCGTGGATTGGTCGGGCTGAAAGGGTCGCGGTACGCTTTGCTCCCCGTAGAGCTTAGAATCGAGAACCGTGGCAATGGTACGGGCGTTGCGATTTTGCGCATTGTGATGATCGATTCGCGCATGGCTCTGATTCGTTGGGTGGGCGAGGTGGTCAGTGACCCCGCAAGAACGCTATCTCCGGCGCTCACTGCCAGTGTCGCGACGCATTTTGCCGATCTCGTCCTCGCGCCCTGAACCGAAACCCCAGAGGCGGCTGACATGATCACCGTCTTCCACGCCTCCGACCTGCACTTCGGATGGCCCGCCGTCCCGGAACAGATCGAGGCGATCGAAGAGATCATCCAGAACGAGAAGTTCGATGTGGTCGCGATCTCCGGCGATCTCACCCAGCGCGCGCGAGCGGGTGAGTTCCAGCGGGCGGCGGCATTCATCCGCGATGCCAGGAAGGTGAGCAAGGTCATCACGGTTCCCGGCAATCACGATGTCGCATGGTGGAAAGCGCCGCTCGGCTTCCGGGAAAAGTCGAAAGTCTACGAGAACTACCGCAAATTCATCGACAAGGATCTGGAGCCCGTGCTCCACGTTTCCGGCGCGACTTTCGTGGGGATCAACACTGCGCACGGCGTCACTCGTCGCACTTTGACCTGGAATCTCCGCGACATCTCCATCATCGGTGACATCCACAAGGACCAGCTCGAAGAGGCGAAGGAGATCTTCGAAAAGTCGCCAGCGGGAGACGCGCGCGTCATCATGATGCACCACAATCCGGTGCGAGGGGAGCTGTCCCAGCGCCACGGTCTCAAGAACACTCAGAAGATTCTCGGAGCCTTCGCCGAGATGGGCGTGGATCTCGTGTGTTGCGGTCACGATCACCAGGAATCGGTGCACTATATCGAGCACACGAGGAAGGGCACGGTGATCTCGACAGCGGGAACTATCTCGAATCGATCGCGAGGGGGGCGGCCTTCTTCGGTAAACGTCATCGCGATCGGCGCGGATACGATCGACGTCACGACACACGTGTGGTCCGGAGATGAAGGCACTTTCGTGAAGGGTCCGCACAAATGCTTCAAGCGGTCGGCGTATGTGGCCGCTTAGCAACCGGGACCAGCTGGCGCTGGAGCTGGACGAAAAACCGCCAAGGAACGCCGAGGAGCTGCGCGCGCGCCTGCAGCGTTTGGGACTTGGGAAGCAGTACCGTGTGCGCCTCACAACCAATCGAACTGTGGTCGTCAGCTACAGTGGGGGCGACCTCCGCATTCACAACAGCTTTCTGACCGCCGACGAAGACGTGTGGAAGGCGATAATCCTCTTCGTCCACGGCAGAAACAGAGTGGTGAGGCAGGAAGCGCGGAGAACGATCCTCGAATTTCCGATCGCGCGGTCGACTGACGCGCCACGGAGACGGCGCCGACCCGAGCGCACACACCCCGCCGACGTTCCGCTGATTCGCGAGCTCACTCGCTGGCACGTTGCGTACAACAATGAACGATTCGGCGGCATGCTTCGCGAGATCCCAATCCGTATTTCCAGGCGGATGAAGAGCAGGCTTGGTCACTACAGCCCCGCGACCGACGGGTGTGTGCCGGAAATTGTATTGAGCAGGCGCCACATTCGGCGCGACGGGTGGGACGAGGCATTGCATACGCTGCTGCACGAGATGGTGCATCAGTGGCAGGACGAGCAGGGGCTCGTCGTGGATCACGGTGCGAGCTTCCGCGCCAAGGCGCGGGCCGTAGGAATTACACCGCTGGCTTGTCGGGCGGTTGCATGAAAACCCACCGCGAGAAGAGTGAGGTAGGAGGTGTGGGGGGACTAGGTGCGAGGCAGGGGATGTTCCCTCACATCTCGCATCTAGTCCCTCGCCGCTCCCGTCTCACTCTTCTCGCAGTTGCGGTCATTCATCGGTTGTGACTCTACAACCCTTTTTATGAGCCCTCTCAGCATCTTCCTGACCTCGACGGTTCGACTAATAAGCGCAGCGTAATCGGTGAGGCTGATGGCGCGAATGTCTCGCGCGATGATTAGGTGATATTCGAGTTCTGTGGCAGAATTAGTCGCGTAGCGCAAAAAGCGCCCGAAATCGCGCCGGCTTTCCTGTCCGCTGCCCTCTACGATGTTCGCGGGAATCGACATCGCTGCACGAACCATTTGGCTGCGCAACGAAACATTGCGTGAGCCGTGAATCCCTCCTGCCACGTGGTGAACTCTCAACGCGAGCTCATGTGCCTTGCGCCAGACCTGCAGTTTTCTGAAATCGCTCACACGGCACACTGACATCGGGCTCAGGTTCGGCTGGCATCGTTAACCCGCGATTGGTCGCGCATTTCTTGGAAACACTGCGAGAAGAGCGAGGTGGGGGCGCGAGGTACTTGGTATGAGGTGCGGGGCGTCTCTGACTTCGTACCTAGCACCCCGCCCCTCCGACCTAGCTCCCCTCGCAGTGGGTTTTTCACCCATTTCTGAGCTAACTTCCCTCATGCCCACAGACTTCTACAACATTGATTCCGCGCTCTCCGAAGAAGAGCGCGCCGTCCGCGATACGATCCGTGCGTTCGTCGATGAGAACGTCATGCCCATTATCGGCGACTGCTACATACAAGGCAGATTCCCCAAGGAGCTGATTCCACAGATGGCCCAGCTGGGGATGTTCGGAGCTAACCTGCCCGAGGAATACGGCTGCGCCGGTCTCAACAACGTGGCCTACGGCCTCATCATGCAGGAGCTCGAGCGTGGGGACTCGGGCGTGCGTTCGTTCGCTTCCGTGCAGGGTGCTCTGGTGATGTACCCCGTTTACGCTTTCGGCAGCGAGGAGCAGAAGCGGCACTACCTGCCGAAAATGGCCAGCGGCGAAATAATCGGATGCTTTGGATTGACCGAGCCCGATTACGGGTCCAATCCCTCAGGCATGATCACCCGCGCGCGCGAGCAGAAAGATGGAAGCTGGGTGATTAACGGCGCCAAGATGTGGATCACGAACGGCTCGACCGCGCAAGTCGCGATCATCTGGGCCAAGGTCGGCGATGACAAGAGCGACAAGGCGATTCGCGGCTTCATCGTTCCAACGGACGCGCCCGGCTTCACGGCGAAAGACCAGAAAGGAAAGCTCTCGCTTCGTGCGTCAGACACCAGCGAGCTCGTGCTGCAGGACGTCAAAGTGCCGGCCACTGCGCTGCTTCCCAAGAGCAGTGGAATCAAGAGCCCACTCATGTGCCTGACCCAGGCCCGGTACGGTATCGCCTGGGGCGCGATGGGTGCCGCCCAGGGGTGCTACGAGGAGGCTGTCGCCTACGCCGGCAACAGGGTGATGTTTGGTAAACCCATAGCAGGATTCCAGTTGCAGCAGCAGCGACTCGCGGAGATGCTTACCGAGCTCGTTAAGGGGCAGCTTCTTGCGTTACACCTTGGGCGGCTGAAGGACGCAGGTACATTCACGCCGCAGCAGGTGTCGCTTGCAAAGCGAAACAACGTCAGTGCCGCCACGGACATCGCGCGTGAAGCGCGAAGGCTCCTCGGCGCCAATGGCATACTTGCTGAATATTCGTCGATGCGGCACATGGCGAACCTCGAGAGCGTCTACACATACGAGGGCACGCACGACATTCATACGTTGATACTGGGACAGGCTGTGACCGGATTGAGCGCGTTCGAATGACCGAGAAGAGAACAAAACCTCGCCCCGGTGAGATAGATCTAGGGCTGAGAAACGAGAAGGTGAGGCTCGGCGATCACATCGCTTACTTCTGGGAAAACGACAGGCAGTTCGAAGAGGCCGTCGGATTCCTTCTCGTAGGCATTAGAAAAGGCGACCACGCTGTCGTGTTCGGTCACGACGAAGCAAACAAGAAAGTCGTCGACCTGCTGCGCAGGAGCGGGCTCGATACCGATCATCTCCAGACCGAAGAACGGTTGACTGTGATCACCGGCGGTCCGAGCGGAGACAGGATGCTCGGACATATCGGAGAAACGTTCTCAGGAGCAGTAGAGCGCGGCTCGGG
>JAXDME010000206.1:0-3819 GCA_034666285.1 Gemmatimonadaceae bacterium
TCTACGCGAATCTCACCGACAGTAGCCAGGTCGTGGAGATTGACGCAAACAATCTGCGCGTGACGCGCCGCTGGTCGACCGCGCCGTGCAAGAACCCCGTGGCGATGGCGATCGACACCAGAAATCAGAGACTGTTCAGCGGCTGCCGGAGCGGCGTGATGGCGATCTCCGATTACAAGAACGGCCGGCTCATCACGACGGTTCCAATCGGTCGCGGTGTCGACGGCGCCGGCTATGACCCGGTTACGCGCGACGCCTACGCATCGAACGCGGACGGAACTCTTACGGTTATCCATCAGGACACGCCCGACACGTACCATGTCGTCGAGAACGTTCAGACGGCGCAGGGCGGACGGAACATGGGACTCGACCCCGCCACTCATCGGGTCTACATCGTCTCTTCCAAGTTCGGGCCCGTGCCCGCGGAGTCGACCGCGACAAATCCGCGCCGGAGACCGCCAATTCTTCCGGGCACGTTCATGGTCATGGTCGTGGAGCCGGTCGGGTCACATTAACTGAACAGTTGTCGTTTACAGTTGCGCCCTGATCCAATAAAAGAAGATGCTCAGAAGCCGCTCGTAGGCCGGCAGCCCGCGAAGATCCTGAGTCGTGACGCGCCGCGAGTAGCGGAGATCCGCTTCGAACGCGTCCTCCGTCTCCTTTGCCAGCTCCCGATCGAGCGCGACCACGCCGAATTCCGCGTTTAGCGCAAAGGAGCGCGGGTCGAAGTTGATCGAACCGATCGACGTGATGCTGCCGTCCACGATCACGATCTTGCAGTGTATCATCGTGGGCTCGTACTCGTAGAGCTCGATCCCTGCGTCGAGGAGCCGGCGCCAAGTGTGGCGACTCGCGCGCCGCACCGCCGGCTGATCGTGGTAGCGTCCGGGCAAAAGGATCTTGACATCCACGCCTCTAGCTTTGGCCGCGCGAAGAGCTCTAACGAAAGGCTTGGGCGGGATGAAGTATGCGTTCGCGATCCAAAGGCGTTCGGTAGCGCCGGCGATCAGCACCGCCATCGAGCGCTGTGCCGCGCTCGCGCCGAATACCGGATTGCTCTGAATCCCGCACATCGAGGCCCCACCCGCGGGTTTCAACATGGGGAAATACTTTTCGTCGATAGGAAGCTCACCGGTTGCTTCGTTCCAGTTGTCGACGAACGCAGCCTGAATGGAGGCCACACCGGGCCCGAGGACTTTCACGTGCGTGTCACGCCAATGGGTGGGAGAGTCGGCGTTGCCATTCCATTCGTCGGCTATCCCCACCCCGCCCGTGAACGCGACCGTCCCATCTATAATGAGCAGCTTCCGATGGGTTCGATGGTTGTACTTCGCCCAGGAGTACCACTGGATCGGACGAAACCACTTGATGTTGCACCCGGCCTTACGCATTCGGCTCATCAGCTCTGGTGAAACCCGCTTGCTGCCGCTCTTGTCGAAGACCATTCGAACTTCGACTCCACGCTTCGCTGCAGCCGAGAAGGCGTTAGCGAACTGAATCGGAATCTCTCCCGAGCTGTAGATAAAGGTCGAGAAATGAACGCTCTCGCGAGCGGAGGTTATCGCCTCGAGCAACGCCGGAAAAATTTCGACGCCATTCTGCAGCAGGGTGATGCTGTTCCCACCAATGATGTCCGCACTAGCGGAACCGCCGAGCGCTCGCATGAACGCGTTGGCATCGCTCTTAACCTTTGGAACAGACACGATCGCGGCTTCGCGGCCCGCCTCGGCGTTCACGCTCGCCGTGATATATGTGAAGGCGATCGCGGCGATTACGATGAGCGTAACTGCTATGGTGAGGACCACCGGAACGGGGAAGAGGGAAGAGGGAAGTGGGAAGGGGGAGCGAGAAGGGAAGTGATCGCGCACCCGCCTTCGTCAACTTAGCGTTTCCACCAATTCCTGCGCCGCTGAGGGCACTTCGAACGTGAACACGCTTCCGCCGCCTGGCCTGTCGGCGTACGACACGCGTCCCCCCTGAGATTCGGCGAGGCGTTTGGCGATCGACAAACCAAGACCGGCCGCGCCCGCGTCGGCCGAGGCGCCATTCGGCCGGTAAAACGGCTCGAAGATCTGCTGTTGCTCCGATCGCGGCACGCCGAGTCCCTCGTCGGCGATCTGGAACGACAGGCTCGCGCCAGTCTCCGCCACGCTGACCGTGACGATTCCGGGTGAATGACGAAGCGCGTTCTCGATGAGATTGGTCAGCACCCTCAGCGACTGCACGAAATCGAATGTGCCAAGGAGCGCCGGCTTGGTATAGTCGATGATCGTCTGTATTCGGCTCGCATCCGGCACGCCGGAGAACTGCCGCATTGCCGCGCCGAGCAGGTCTTCCGCCGTATTGACCTCGGGGTTCATCGTGAAAACACCCGCGCGGAGCCGCGAAAGATCCAGAACGTCCGCCACCATCTTCCCGAGACGATCCGCCTGCTCGACGATCACCGCGGCGTGGCTTCGAGCGCGTGATCCGCCCGTCTGTATGTCCTGAGCAAGCGCGCGTATCGTGGTCAACGGAGTCCTTAGATCGTGCGATACGGACGCGAGAACCACGTCCTTCAACGCGTTCGCCTCGCGAAGCGCTTCGGCATGCCTGACCTCGGCCGACAGGTGCTCGATTTCCTCAGCGTGTCGTCGCGCACGCTCTGCCTCTGTCTGCGCGCGCGTCAACAACTGATTGGCAACGAGAGCCGTGGCGAGAAATGCTACGAGCGCCAGAAAATCGGGCGCGCCGTTGACGGCGAGGGTGTCGAACGGCGGCTGGAAGAAATAATTGATCGACAGAAACCCGAGCAGAGCGACGAAGATGCCCAGCCATCGCTCCCCACCTGCGGTGGCTCCAAGGACAATCAGGATGTAGACGAATGCCGCGTGCGCCTGCTCGATCTGCCCACGCGAGCCGCGCATGACTACAGTTGCAACGATGACGACCGTGAGCCAGAGCACCCACTCGACAAGCCGGATCGTCTTTTCGGTCACGAGTCCACGATGAATCGATAGCCGACGCCTGGCTCGGTGATGATCAGACGGGGATCCGCCGGATCGCGCTCGATTTTGCGACGCAAGTTGGTGACGTGAACTCTGAGATAAAGCCTCGCGTCTCCGTATGCGCGCTTCCACACCGCGGCGAACAGCTGCTGGTGGGTGAAGACGCGCCCGGGGTCGGAAACGAGCACGGCGAGGATTTCCCACTCGATCGGCGTGAGCCGCACCAGCGTCGCTCCGCGCTTTACCTGTCGCGAGCGCGTGTCGATCGAGAGGCCGTCCGCGTTTATCGATACGGGAGCATGCCGCGGCGCCGACGCGCGCCTCAGCTGCGCTGCTACTCGAGCGGCGAGCTCCTGATTGGAGAACGGCTTGGTGATGTAGTCGTCGGCGCCCGCATTCAACAGCGCGACAGTGTCGGCTTCGCCGTGCCGGGCCGTCAGCACGACGATCGGCGCGTCGGTCAACGCGCGGATCCGTTGACAGACTTCCAGTCCATCGAGGTCCGGAAGGCCGAGGTCGAGAATGATGATGTCGGGATTCGATCTCTTGATCGCTTCGAGCCCCGCTTTCCCTCCAGCTTCTTCCACAATCGCGGGATGCTGTTCGCGCAGAGCGGCGCCGACGGCCCGCGTGATCTCGATTTCGTCCTCGATGATCAGCAGTGTGTAGGGTGGCGCTTCGGCGCTCATCACATTCCGCCCCTGGCCGGAAATCCTCCGCGACCCTCGTATGAGATTCGCATCAGTATCCCTATCGCCAGCCAGCACGCGAGCATGAACGATCCCCCGTAGCTGAAGAACGGAAGTGGAATTCCCGTTATCGGCATCAGGTT
>JAXDME010000207.1:0-12403 GCA_034666285.1 Gemmatimonadaceae bacterium
CACGCAGTTGCGGCGTGCGGAAGAATCCAACCCCGGGCAGGCGAACCAGTATTCAGTGAAGCTCGAGCTGCAGGCGGATTGCTACGCCGGCGTGTGGGCCCATTCAACGCAGCAGAGACGCATTCTCGAGCAGGGCGACGTTGACGAAGCACTGAACGCGGCCTCCGCTGTGGGCGACGACAGAATCCAGCAGCGCTCGACGGGCCGCATTAACGTCGACTCATTCACTCACGGATCGGCCGCGCAAAGATCAGCGGCGTTCAAGAGCGGGCTGGAATCAGGAGATCCAAGGACCTGCGCTCTCTAGGAGATCTTCGCGGGTTCTCTATAGATACCGAGCTCGGAGAATCTCCCTGTGGTGCAGCTCATGGCCGGCGATGATGTACGCCAGAGCCCTGACCGTCACCTCCGCGCCGTTCGCAATCCCGCGCCGCATCCACGCGTCTTCCTCAAGATGCTTGAATAGCAGGACCGTCGACTCACGCACGCACTTGAGCTCCGATGCAAGCTCGCCGAGCGGAAAGCTGTCAAAGCTGGAATTGCGGACATAGTCATCCTGCTCGAAACCCGGCAACGGCGTGGTGTCACCACGGGCAAAACGAAGCGCACGCGCGGCGAAGATGCGCTCACTGTCTATGATGTGCCCGACCACTTCGTTGACGCTCCATTTTCCCGGAGCATACCGATATGTCGAGACGGATGCGGGAAGGCCGCGCAAAAGCGCCTGGGTCTCTGCCATCTGTCTGGACAGGGTGGAGAGAACATCACCCGAACCAACGAGATCGATGTACTTCCCGTAATAAGGAAGGAATTCACCCTTCGCAGGCTTGCTGGCCGCCGACGCTCCCACTCGATTCCTCCGCGGAATTCGTTGTGCGGTTACAAATAGAATGCGATCCGGAGCAGCGCGCCACCGATGATTGCCCGGTTAGTCACGTCTGCGTATCATGCGGCGTCCGGAAATCTTTTCCCCGAGGGGAATGGCTGAGCAAAACGATCCTTACATATCGCTTCGGAATCCCAACTTTCGCTGGTACGTCGCAAGTCTCGTCGCGATAACGCTGGGCACCCAGATCCAGGCTACCGTTGTCGCGTGGCAGGTGTATGCGCTCACCAAGGATCCCCTATCTCTTGGAATGGTTGGCCTCGCCGAGGCGCTTCCGTTCATTGGCGCCGCTCTCTACGCAGGCCACGTAGCTGACCGTCACAACCGAAAAACGCTCGCCGTCATCGCAATCGGCGTTCAGGTGCTGTGCGGGATTGCGCTTCTCGTCCTCACTGTGCGGGCAGACTTGCTCCTCGTTGGGAGAGTGTGGCCGATTTACGCTATCGTGGGTGCAAGTGGACTGTCGAGAAGCTTCTTCCAACCCGCGCGAACCGCGCTCGGCGCGGACATAGTTCCGCGTGAGACATACGCCAACGCGGTGACCTGGCGTTCGTCGCTCTGGCAGTTCGCGGCAGTTGTAGGCCCGGCCCTGGGCGGCGTGATCTACGGATTTTCGGGGGCACGGCTCGCCTACATCTTCGAATCAGTGCTCTGCGCGCTCGCTCTCGGTCTGTTCGCGTGCATCAGGTACACGCGGCATCCCATTGTGCCCAATGAGGGAAGCATCGGAGAGAATCTCACGATCGGGATCCGTTTTCTGCTGAAGCAGCCGCAGCTGCTCGGCGCGCAGGTCCTCGACTTGTTCTCCGTGCTGTTCGGCGGCGCCCCGGCGTTGTTGCCGATCTTTGCGTCGGAGATTCTACACGTCGGTCCACAGGGGCTCGGAATACTTCGCGCCGCGCCGGCCGCCGGGGCTGTGCTCATTTCGGTGCTGCTCGTGCATCGCCGCCTCAGGAATGCGGGCCCCACCCTTTTTCTCTGCGTCGCAGGATTCGGCGCGTGCTGGATTCTTTTCGCTCTCTCGCATTCGTTCTGGCTTTCCCTGGTGCTGCTGCTCGTAAGCGGGATGCTGGACAACGTCAGCGTGGTGATCCGGTCGACCCTGCTGACACTGCGTACCCCTCAGCATATGCTCGGGCGAGTGTCCGCCGTAAACCAGATCTTCATCGGATCATCCAATGAGATCGGCTCGTTCGAATCCGGCGTAGCCGCGAAGCTGCTGGGAACGGTCAGATCTGTGATTTTCGGGGGGATCATGACACTCGGAGTCGTCGGCGTGACCGCCTGGAAAATCCCTGCCCTGAGAAAGCTCGACGTCCTGGACTGAAGCCACAAGATTCGTCTGTTCCAGAGCCAGCAACGGTGGCACATTAGGTCCATGGATCGGACAACATCCACGCTCGAGTCTGCGACACTAGCGCCGTCGTCCAATGTTCCCGGGTGGACGGCTGAATACGCCGTCCCCCTTGGTGGCCCCGGCCATCTCCTGCTAGCCACGTTCGAGCAGGCGGCGATCGGCATCGCCCATATGACTCTCGCCGAGGAATGGATCTCGGTTAATCATCGCTATTGCGAGATTACCGGCTACTCCCGCGAAGAAATCCTCAAGCTCACGCTCGAGGATCTGACCCATCCCGATGATGTTCCCGTCACTCGCGAATTCATCGCACGCGTTCGCTCGGGTGACCTCCCCGACAACAGGATGGAGAAGCGATACGTCCGAAAAAACGGCGATATCATCTGGGTCCAGCTCGCCGTCTCCGTCGTGCGATCGACCAATGGAGACGCGCTGTACCTGGTGGCCTTCATCGATGACATTACAGAGCGCCGCCAGGCCCAGCACGAGGCTAGCAGAACCTTCTCGCTGCTGCGCGCGACGCTCGAATCCACCGCCGATGGGATTCTCGTGGTCGACGTGAACGGCAAGATTCTCAGCTTCAACCAGAAAATGGCGGACATGTGGGGTGTACCGCCCGAGATCTTCGCCGCGGGAGACGACGAGGCCGCCATCAATGCAGCGGTCGCCCACCTAAAGCATCCCGAAGATTTCATGGCAAAGGTCCGCGACCTCTACGACCATCCGGACGTTGCGAGCTACGACGTTCTGGAGCTCAAGGACGGTAGAACTTTCGAGCGCTACTCCCAGCCACAGCGCATCGACAACGTCGCTGTGGGAAGGGTCTGGAGCTTCCGGGATGTCACAGCGCGGCGGCGGGCTGAAGAGCAGGGCCGAGCCCTCGAGCGTGAGCAGGCCGCACGTGCAGAGGCGGAGAATTCACAGAAGCGCACGGCGCTGCTCGCCGAAGCGAGTAGAGTGCTTAGCTCTTCGTTCGACTATCAGACGACTCTCGCCGCGCTGGTGCGTCTGGCGGTGCCCACGCTCGCCGATTATTGCGCGCTCGACATTCTCGTTGGGGAAGACATCTTCGAGCGAATCGGCGAGGCACACGTTGATCCGACCAAGTCGATGCTGCTAAGACAGGTCGCGACTTTTCCGCGAAGCGCGCTCACCGTGCACCACCCACTCATCCGCGTGATGTCCACGGGACAGCCGGTACTCCAGGCGGAGGTCACTACGGAGTTTATTCACGCCGCGTTCGCAGAGCCCGCGCAGCGGAGCCTGGTGGAGGCCCTCGGCCCGCGTTCGCTTATTTGCGTGCCGCTCGTTGATTCGGGAAAGCCGATCGGAGCGCTGACGCTGGTGACGTCCGGCTCCGGCCGGCGATACGACGAGGCCGATCTTTCGCTTGCCGCCGACGTCGCCCGCAGGGCGGCAGTCGTCGTCGAGCACGCGCGACTCTTTCACCACGCCGAGCAAGCGACCCGAGCGCGGGACGATGTCCTCGCGGTGGTGGCGCACGATCTTCGGAACCCGCTCAACACGGTGACGATGGCGATCAGCCTCATGCTCGAGACTACGCCTGTTGAACGAACTCAGGAGCGGAGGCAGCAGGAGATAGTTCGCCGCGCAGCGGATCGTATGAACCGCATGATTCAGGATCTTCTCGACGTCAAGCGAATGGAGACCGGCCATCTCGGAATCGATGTGAAGGCGGAATCTCCCGAGGTGTTGGTGAATGACACGATCGACATGCTTCGTCCGCTCGCTTCGGGCAGCGGAATAGTGATGGAGGCGAGCATCGCCGAGAATCTGCCGGCCGTGCTCGCCGATGCCGCCAGGATTCAGCAGGTATTGTCGAACCTCGTTGGGAACGCGGTAAAATTCACGCCGCGAGAAGGGCAGATCACAATCGCCGCCGATCCCATCGAGGGAGAAGTGCGGTTCGCTGTGATAGATACCGGTCCAGGAATTCCTCCAGAGCAGATGCCGCACATCTTCGGGCGTTTCTGGCAGGCGAGATCGTCGGACCGCCGCGGCATCGGCCTCGGACTCGCCATCGCCAAGGGAATAGTCGAGGCGCACAACGGGCGAATTTGGGTGGAGAGTCAGGTCGGATTCGGAAGCACTTTTTACTTCACGCTGCCCAGCGCGACATAAGTCGCAACCCGAGGGTTTTTCGGCGCGCAACTCGTTGCCGGGAAGCCGCTCTAGCGTCCATACACGACGCCCCGCCTCTCAGGCCCGCGGCCGGAGGCGTGCTCACCAAGCGTTCGCGTCGGAGGAGGCAAGCTGGGACAGTCCGTTTCTCACGAGTATATGGAGACCGCAGCTGCAGCGGGCCTCCAGTACGTCAACGACGCGATGCCGGGAATTCGCCGGGAACGGCACGGGCGCGGGTTCCGGTACATCGACCCCGACGGCCAGGTTATTCGTGCGCCCGAGCAGCTCGAGCGATTCCGTTCGCTCGTGATCCCGCCCGCGTGGACGGATGTCTGGATCTGTCCGCACGAAGATGGACACCTGCAGGTCACTGCACGCGATGGCCGGGGACGGAAACAGTATCGGTACCATCCCGGTTTTCGTAAACACCGCGACGGCACCAAGTTCGAGCGCATGTTCGAATTGAGCGACGTGTTGTGGAAGATTCGTGAGCGCGTTGAAAGCGACATCGAGCTGGCCGGCTTCACGCGGGACAAGATCATGGCCACCGTCGTCTGGCTGCTGGAGACTACTCTCATCCGCATCGGCTCCGATGAATACGCCAAGGCGAACAAGTCTTACGGTTTGACGACATTTCGCCGAAGACACGTTGCGGTAGTCGGCTCCGAAATGCGCTTCGAATTTCGCGGGAAGAGCGGAATCCAGCACGCCGTTGCGGTTACCGATAAGCGAATCGCGCGCATCGTGCAGCGCTGTCAGGAGCTCCGCGGCGAAGAGTTGTTCAAGTACCTAGATGACGACGGCAAGCGGCAGACTGTGCAGGCGGAGGACGTCAACGCGTACCTGCAGGACATCACCGGACGGGACATCTCGGCGAAGGACTTTCGTACGTGGGCCGGGACGATGCTTGCGGCTGAGGCGCTCCGGCAGACGGGCCCCGCCGAGTCCAGGAAAGAGGCCGATCGAAATATTATCGCGGCAGTAGATCTTACAGCGAAGCGGTTGGGCAACACGAGGAGTGTGTGCCGGAAGTATTACATCCACCCGGCGCTTATCGAGGCCTACCTCGAAGGCTCCGTTCTTCCGCCACTACCGGAGCGGAAGTGGAGTGCGCGCAAACCCGGCGGTCCCGCGCTCCGACAGCACGAGAAAGATGTGCTGGAGTTCATCAAGGCCAGGCTCAAGCCTGAAAAGCGCCGTCTGGCCGCGATCGACTCCTAGTCGAGGTACGGGTAATCCGGATCGGCCAGGCGCGCTGCACGCGCCGCCGCTTCCGGGCCAGCAATCTCCTTGGCCAAATCAAGCAGCATCGGGCTCAAGTGCGCGCCGTAGCGAAGCAGACTCGCTGCTCGAGTTCTCCGCCCCAGCAGAAAAGCCAGGAACGGCTGGTCCGCTTTGAGCGCGTTGCACTCTGGACACGCGAGAACCAGGTTGTCGCGACGGTCGTAAGCAGTCTTTCCCTTTCTCGGCGTCACGTGATCCATCGTGATTGCCTTCGCGGCGACGCGCCGCTCGCAATACGCGCACACAGGGCCGTGCTGATCAAGCAGCCACTGGCGCGTTTCCATGTATGCGTTGCGGCTGGTTGGAAGCGACGTATGCTGATGGGCTGGGCGACGCCCCGCGCGCTTACGCGGCTTGCGTGATCTCTTTCGTGGTGGTGTCAAGTTGGACGGGTGTGTTGGTGCTGATCAGTGTTTCTGAACGATAATAAGTAGCGCGCCTGAGCCACGGCGCTAGATGCTCATTCCGCGGGGCGTTAGCTTTTCGCTCCTATGACCATGCGAGAGAAGCTCGATCTCCTGGAGCGGCGGCGGGCGGAGTCGGAGCAGGGCGGCGGCGAAGCCCGCCTCAAGACCCAGCACGAGAAAGGGAAGCTCTCGGCGCGCGAGCGACTCGAGCTGCTGCTGGACGAGGGCTCTTTCGTGGAGCTGGATCGCTTTGTCGTACACCGCTCGACTGACTTTGGTCTGGAGTCCCAAAAATTCTACGGCGATGGCGTGGTCACGGGTCACGGGAAGATCGACGGCCGTCTCGTATATGTATTCTCACAGGATTTCACCGTCTTCGGCGGGTCCCTGTCCGAGTCTTTCGCCGAAAAGATCGTGAAGATCATGGATCTGGCGATGCGGAACGGCGCGCCGGTCATCGGACTGAACGATTCCGGCGGAGCCCGGATTCAGGAAGGCGTCGTCTCGCTCGGCGGATATGCGGAAATATTTCTGCGCAATACGCTCGCCTCGGGCGTGGTGCCGCAGATCTCGGCGATTCTGGGACCCTGTGCCGGAGGCGCGGTTTACTCGCCGGCGATCACTGATTTCATTTACATGGTCCGAGGTACCTCGTACATGTTCGTGACCGGTCCGAACGTTGTGAAGACCGTGACCCACGAGGACGTGACGATGGAAGAGCTGGGCGGCGCCGATACGCACTCGGCGACATCCGGCGTGGCGCACTTCGCCTGCGACTCCGAGGCAGAATGCCTCCAGCACATCCGCGATCTCTTTCGGTTCATCCCATCCAACAACCTCGGCGATCCTCCCCGCGGTCCGGGCACGGATCCGCGGGAGCGGCGTGACGAGTCTCTGCTGGACGTCGTGCCCGACAATGCGAACAAGCCGTACGACATGCACGAGGTCATCAAGCGCGTCGTGGATGACGCCGGGTTCTACGAGGTGCACCGCGAGTACGCGGGAAATATCATCTGTGGCTTCGCGCATCTGGGCGGATTCAGCGTCGGACTCGTGGCGAATCAGCCGGCCGTGCTGGCGGGCGTGCTGGACATAAGTGCATCGCTTAAGGCCGCTCGCTTCATCCGGTTCTGCGACGCGTTCAACATCCCGCTCGTCACGTTCGAAGATGTCCCGGGTTTCCTCCCCGGTGTGACCCAGGAGCACGGCGGGATCATCAAACACGGAGCGAAGCTGCTCTACGCATACTGCGAGGCGACGGTCCCGAAGCTCACCGTCATCACGCGCAAGGCGTACGGTGGTGCATACGACGTCATGAGCTCAAAACATATCCGTGGCGACTTCAACGTCGCCTGGCCCACCGCGGAAATTGCCGTGATGGGGCCGAAGGGAGCGGTCGAGATACTGTTCAGGAAGGAAATCTCGGAGAGCAAGGATGAAGTCGCTGCCACCGAAGCGAAGATCGAGGAATATCGAGAGAAGTTCGCGCACCCCTACATCGCCGCCGGTCGAGGCTATCTCGACGACATCATCGATCCTCGCGACACGCGGCCCGTGCTCATTGCCGCGCTGGAGAGCCTGCAGACGAAGCGCGACAAGAATCCACCGAAGAAGCACGGCAACATTCCGCTCTAACGTTGATTAGCAAAGTCCTGATCGCGAACCGCGGCGAGATCGCGCTGCGCGTCATCCGGGCCTGTCAGGAGCTCGGGATAAAAACGGTGGCGGTGTACAGCGAGGCCGACATCCGCGCGCCACACGTGCGCGAGGCTGATGAAGCGGTGCTGATCGGTCCGCCGCCCTCGAGCGAGAGCTACCTGCGGGGCGATAAGATCATCGAGGCCGCGAAGCAGACAGGGGCCGATGCAATTCATCCGGGTTATGGGTTCCTGTCGGAGCGCGAATGGTTCGCGCGTGCGGTTCGCGACGCTGGTATCATCTGGATCGGACCGCCCGCAGAGGCGATTGCGGCGATGGGGAGCAAGACTGCGGCGCGGACACTGGCCGTCGCGAACGGAGTGCCCGTCGTTCCGGGGACGACCGAACCTCTTGCCGACGCGAACGAAGCGGCCAAGGTGGCAAAGAAGTTCGGATATCCGGTTTTACTAAAGGCTGCGGCTGGTGGAGGCGGCAAAGGTATGCGCGTCGTGACATCGCCAAAGGATCTCTCGAACGCGCTCGAAGCCGCGCGAAGGGAAGCGAAGAGCGCCTTCGGCGACGATGCGGTCTACCTCGAAAAATTCGTCGAGCGCCCTCGGCATGTCGAGATCCAGATTCTCGCCGATGCTCATGGAACGGTGCTCTCGCTGGGCGAGCGCGAATGCTCCGTGCAGCGTCGACACCAGAAGATGATCGAGGAAGCGCCGAGCGTGGCCGTGTCGCCAGAGCTGCGCAAGAAAATGGGCGAGACAGCGGTGCGAGCAGCTCGGGCTGCTGGCTACGTCAACGCAGGGACCTGCGAATTTCTGCTGGACAGCAACGGAGACTTTTACTTCCTGGAGATGAACACGCGACTCCAGGTAGAACATCCGGTAACCGAGCTCGTTACCGGCATCGATCTCGTTCAATGGCAAATTCGCATCGCTTCCGGAGAGAAACTTCCTTTCCGTCAGGAAGACATCTCTCCGCACGGATGGGCGATGGAATGCCGGATCACCAGCGAGGATGCGTCCGACAATTTCCTTCCGTCCACGGGGAAGATCGAGTATCTCCACCTGCCCAGCGGACCGGGCGTGCGCTGGGATGGGGGGATCGAGTCAGGAAGCGAGGTCGTGCGGTACTACGACCCAATGCTTGCCAAGCTCATCGTCTGGGGTGCGGATCGAGAGCAGGCGATAACGCGCATGCGGCGCGCCCTCGTCGACCTGATCATCCTCGGCGTCGAAACTTCCCGCGATTTCCACATCCGCGTGATGGACGACGACGAATTCCGTCGCGGGGATATCGACATTCAGTGGCTCGAGCGACGCCTCGCTTCGATACTGGGGCGCCGCCCCAACGATGAGAGCGTGCAGGTGGCAGCAATCGCAGCGGCACTTCTCGCCGAGCGCGACCGCGTCGGACGGGCTGTCTCTCGGGTTTCGAACAGCTCTCCAGCCAATGGCAGCACCCAGCTCGCCCTGGATTCGTGGAAACAAGCCGCGCGCCTCGAAGCGTTGCGAGACTGATGGCAGTCATCAGTGTTTCGGTCGAATCGATCGCGGCCGGGGGTGATGGCGTCGGGCGAAAAGACGGCCTCGTCGTCTTTGTTCCTCGCACCGCTCCCGGAGATCTGGTTACAGCGCAGATTTCGGGGCGAGGACATTTTGCGCGCGGGTCATTGCGCAGTGTCGTGACTCCGTCACCCGTTCGAATAGAGGCCCCATGCCTCCACTACACGCGGGACAAGTGCGGCGGCTGTCAACTTCAGCACATGAGTTACGATTCGCAGCTCGAGGCGAAGAAGTTGATCGTTCGCGATTCGCTCCAGCGCATTGGAAAGCGCGCGACCGATCCGCCGGACATCGAGCGGAGCCCGAAGGAGTGGCGTTATCGCAGCAAGCTTACGCTGGCTATTCGTCGTCGCGGCTCGCGCTGGATTGCCGGATTGCATCCGTACGACGATCCGGTTCGCGTCTTTCCGCTTTCCGATTGTCCGATTACGGATCGCCGCGTGGTGTCAGCTTGGCGCGAGGTGATGGACGCGGACGCGTATTTTCCCGACGCGACGGAGCTCCGCGGAAGCGTCAGAATCACGAGTGGAGGCCCGATCCTGGTGATGATGGGCGGCGAAAGCTGGACGGCGCGCGACCAATTCTCTGCCGCCGTCCCGTCTGTCTCGGCCGTCTGGTGGGAGCCAGCAGACGAAAAGCCCAGACGCCTGCTCTATGACAAGCGAGTTGATAAAACGCCGAGTGCATCGTTCGTGCAGGTTAACGCGGAGATGGCGGACGTTCTCGAGCAGTACGTGCTGGAGCGCGCGCGCGATCTAAGTCCGCGCACAGCCGTCGACGCTTACTCCGGTGCCGGTCAAAGGGCGCGCCTTCTTAGCGATGCCGGTATCGCAGTCACCGCGATCGAGCTCGACCCCGACGCTTCAGGATGGGCATCGTCGATTCTGCGCGCGCCCTCCCGGGCGGTGCAGGGAAGAGTCGAAGACATTCTTCCCGATGTGCTACCGGCGGATCTGGTAATCCTCAATCCTCCGCGCGCGGGAGTCGATGAACGAGTGACGCAGACTCTCGAAGCGAATGCATCCCGGATACACGGGCTGATTTACGTCAGCTGCAATCCGGCAACGCTTGCACGAGACCTCTCGAGACTTCCGAGCTACGCGATCGAGACCATTCGCGCTTTCGACATGTTCCCGCAGACCGCTCATGTGGAGACCACGTGTGTGCTTCGGCCGCTCACGGGGCAGGCACCGGCATGAGATACATCGTGGAGCTGAACGGCGAGCGGAAAGGAGTGACCGTCGGACCGGAGGGCGTAGGCTACGAGGATACCGCGCCGGTGCAGGCCGAGCTCTCCGAGATCGAAGGTAGCCCGATTCGCATGCTCAAGATTGGAACGAAGGTATACCGTGTCGTGGTTCAGAAAGGCCAGGGCCGAGGACAGTACTCACTCTGGATCGATGGCGGCCGCTTCCAGGCAGAGGCCCTCACCGAACGGACACGCGCAATTCGCGACGTTTCCGCGGCGAGCACCGGTCCGGTGGGGCCAGCTCCGATACGCGCACCAATGCCCGGACTCATAGTTCGCGTCAACGTGAAAGTTGGAGACACGGTGCAGGCCGGTCAGGGTCTAGTGGTGATGGAGGCCATGAAGATGGAAAACGAGTTGCGGGCCACTGCAGGCGGTACTGTCAGGAGCGTCGAAGTTGGCCCCGGTACAGCGGTCGAGAAAGGCGCTCTGCTTGTCGCTTGGGAATAGCGGACCACGACAATTCTTCGAGCTACTGCTCAGCTTTCTGAGTACAGGCTTTGCGTTACCGGTCGACGACCATTCTCGAGGCCACCTATGTCTTCGATACTCGACTCGATTCAGCAACAGGTCCAGCAACAGGTCAGCAGCACGGCAGTTCAGCAGGTAAGCCAGCGGTTTGGGATCGATCCCGTCGTCGCGCAACGGGCAGTCAACGCGGCGATCCCGTTGATAACGGCCGCGGTGGCGGCCCACGCGAACTCTGGCGGTGCGGACACGGTACATCGTGAAGCAGCCGCCCAGGCGGAAAATCCACAGCGCCCTGCGCCCCTGCCCCAAGTCCTGGGTGATCATCACGACGCCGTAACGCAACGTGTCAGTGACGTGACGGGGATCAGCCGCGACGACGCAAGCAAGATCGTCAATGCCGTGGCGCCGGCGGTACTCGGTGGAATCGGACAACACGTTCAGGAGCAGGGAATCGATTCCGGCCAGCTAGCGAGCGATTTGAGTACTGCGATCACAGGAGCGCGACCACAACCTGCTGCGCCGGGCAATTCGCGAGAGGCGACTTTGTAATCCACCTGTAAGGAGCATCCGCTTAGCATTTGCCCGCGGGCATAAGCGTTGCTTCGCATTGCAGGGGATTTTCACTCTCGAATTCAGGAGGTAGCGTGCTCGGATCACGACATTGGATTGTCGCGACGGCAATCGCGGCAATCGCGACCATTCACACAGGATCGCTGCAGGCACAGGCGGCGGCGACAATCTGTAAGGACGGAAGCACATCCGTCTCGTCGGGACGGGGTGCGTGCTCCGGCCACGGTGGGGTGAACAAGAAGGCCGTCACGCACCAGAAGAAGGTGGTCAAGAGCGAGGTGAAGGCGGCCTCCGCAGTCGCGCGGCGCACGCCGGGCGCCCAGGTGACTACGCTTTGCGCCGACGGAACCTCCTCGAATTCGACCGGCCGCGGCACCTGCTCCGGTCACGGCGGCGCGCGAGGCGCGGAAGCAACCTCCAGAGCTACCGGCGAGCCGGTTCCGGCGCCGGGTACTGCAGCAACTCCACGAGCATCCGCCCGGGCGAGAGCGCGTGCGAATTCCAATTCCGCTGTTGTTTCCGGCTCCGGTGCAGCCGAAGACAACAACGCAGCCGGCGCGATTGCGCGCTGCAAGGACGGTCTGTATTCGCACGCCCGGAATCGACGGGGTGCGTGCAGTCGACACGGCGGTGTAGCGAGCTGGTTGTAGACTCACCTCGGCAGCTGAAATTACGAAGGGCCGGGAATCACTCGGCCCTTCGTCGTTTCCAGTCGCCGCGCGGTTGACACGATAGACCTGCTCAGATAGCTTAAAAGGCTGTCGCAAAACCACTTAGTCGCAATCAACCGCTCGGAACCCAACTCGAACCAAAGGGGGCCGG
>JAXDME010000208.1:0-13340 GCA_034666285.1 Gemmatimonadaceae bacterium
CCAGTCGCTGGGGTGAATCATTTCCTGTGCACTGAGCGCGAGCAGCTCCTCCTGCGTGTAGGCAAGGATGCGCGGCATCGCGGGACTCACGTACTGGCGCCGACCATCCGGCCCGAGGATCAGGATCATGTCGTCGACGTTCTCGATGATCGCGCGAAAACGCATCTCGCTCTTGCGGAGAGATTCCTCCCTCTTCTCGAGTGTTTCGGCCATCGTATTCAAAGTCTTGCCAAGCACTCCGAGCTCATCCTGGCTCGCGGCGAGTCTCGACCGATGCGAGAGATCGCCTCGAGAAAACAGGTCGGCGTCCCGCACCACCATCCTCAAGGGAACGATGATTCGAGTCGCCTGGGTCCACGCCAGAATGACCGCCACGAGCAGCGCCAGCGTTCCGAACCCGATTGCTCGCCAGAAGTCCGCGCGCTCCTTTGCGAAGGCCAGCGTTTGCGGCGAGCCTACCTGGACGATCCAGGGCACGTGCCTCGCGGTCACGAATCCGGAAAAGATATTGACCCCATCGAGATCGCTGACAGCTGCAGTCCCCGCGCTTTTGACCCGAGACGCCGCGAAGAACGGAGTTTTGCTGACGTCCTTCCCCACCCACGTCGACGGCTCGCGCGACCGGAAAATCACGGTGCCGCGGGAATCCGTTATCGTCGCGACGCTTCCGCTCGAAATAGCGGCGCCCGACAGCTCCCGCTGCAGACGCGCGATGGTCACGAGCCCCATCACCCGAACGCCCGCGGATGTGTCCTCACGGGAGACGGCGATCGCAAGCGGTCCGTCGTTTCGATAAAGACGCGTCGGACCCTGTATGTCGAAGCCGAGCAGCGTGTCTCCCAGCGCGCGTGACGCGAATATCGGTCGCCGCTTTCCGGTAGGGAGCGTGTCAGACGTGCCGACTGCCCGGCCAGCGGAATTGATCGCGGCAAAGTGCGCGAATTCCTTCGGCAGCTCCTTTGCGACATCGCGCAGCAGCTTGTCGTTGCGCAGGGAGTCGCGTGGGTCCGGACTCACCGAATGTGCAAGGGTCAGAAGGACAGTCTCGACCGACCCGAAGCGGCTATCCAGCCTGTCAGCGATGGCCGACGCGTGGTCCAACGCAGTCTGCTCGGCTACCGAGCGCTCGTTGAAGCGATGCTGGCGTGCAACCATCCCTATCAGCACGACGAACGGAGCGACGGCAGCCAGCACGAGTGTCATGAAGCGCGTGCGCAAACCAAAGGCTCGCGCGCCAGTCGCGGAAGTGGAGTTGTTCATGGAATGCTCGGGGCGGGGATCGAACCCGCATGGGATCTTATCCCAAGGGATTTTAAGTCCCTCGCGTCTACCAATTTCGCCACCCGAGCGGATATGGACTCGCCAGCGCCGGAGCACGGCAGCGAGTCCGGGGAAGCGCGAAGCGGGAAACGGGACTCGAACCCGCGACCCCAACCTTGGCAAGGTTGTGCTCTACCAACTGAGCTATTCCCGCATGCATTGACAAAGCTACGGGTGAAAAACGACCCGAACAAGCGCCGTTCGCCCGCGTGACGACGTCTCGATTCTTCAAGTTGACAACATCTCAAGCGGAATGATAACGTCCCCGGCTGGCGGACGTCCCCTTCTCAGACGAATGCCCCTCATGCTTGTTCACATAGTGCGGAGAATTTACGCGCAGTCGTCTGATCCGGGGTTCCACAGCAGCTCTCGCTTTCATCTTTCTCGCTTCAATGCCGGCGGCCGCTCAACGGGTCTTGGGAGTCGGCGATGACGCCACGGTGCTGCCCCGGGGAATCTTTCGCCTCCAGACACTCGGGCAATGGACCTCGTACGACGAGCGTTACGGGCTGAATACTAACGGACGGACGAACGGCTCACTGGAGCCGCTTGGCGCCGATTTCACGCTCGACACCATCGGAGTGAAGCAGTTTCCCAATCTCGCGAGCCTCCAGGCGGGAATCCAACAGCTCACCGGAAATACGGGTTGGAACGCGACGCTCGGAAATAGCCAACTCAACCTGCGCGATCGTGTCACCACCTTCCCCTTTCTGTTCGAGGTGGGGGTTTCGAAGAGGCTCTCCCTGGGTATTCAGGTCCCGTACGTCGTCACCCAGGCGATCACGTTCTTCAACGTGAATACGACGGGGAAGGAGGGCAATCTGGGGTTCAATCCCGCATTGGGCGGCGCCGCGGCAAAGGCGCAAAATGCGGCGATGCTCGCGCAGTTTACCGCCGACTCGACGAGTCTCAAGAACGCCCTCGACAGTTGCGCTGCAAATCCCGCTGGTTCCGGCTGCGCCCAACTCAACTCCATGAACACCAATGGGCAGGCGCAAGGGCTGATCGTAGCCGCACAAAGGTTTGCCCGCGGAGTCAGCTCGATTTACTCGACTTCGCCATTCGTCCCGATCACCGGGACCGATGCGCAGCTCGCACTCGAGGCCATGGTCACGTCATTCAGAACGGCCTATGCCGCCTATGCCGCCTATGGCGTTGCGCCGATCACATCGACGGGCCCGTTCGCCTCGCAGAACAGGCTGACGTTGTTGGACGCCCGAACGATCCTGTCCGACCCGGCCTACGGAATCTTCGCGGATCCGCTGACATCGACCACCCGTTCACATTTTGGCGACATAGATATCGGAGGCAAGTTCCTCGTATACGATTCATTCGATGGCAGCAGCAGTGCACGGATGTCGCCGCGGGGGCTCAATTTCCGGACGGCCGTTGGCGGAATCTTTCGCCTTCCTACCGGACAGGTCGAATCTCCGGACAACTTCATCGACGTCGGCACAGGGCGAGGAACAAAAGCGATCGAGGGCCGCTGGTTCGGCGATCTCCTTGTCGGAAGCCACTTCTGGCAATCCTTCGTTGTGCGGTACAACAAGCCATTCGCAGACGATCAGCAAATGCGAATCACTGATCTTCCTGACGAAGTGTTCCCCGCTCTGTATCGACGACAGATGGTCCATCGTCAACTCGGAACAACGTTCGAATTCGAGACGTCGCCGCGCTTCGTGGTGAACGATTTCTTCTCGATCTCCGGCCAATACGTATATCGTCACAAAGCCCAGGACCACTACACCGGCACCTTCACCGTCCCGGCATCGATGACCGGAATAGGGGATATCGCTCTGGACGCATCGACGCTCGATCTGGAGACCGAGATGACGGAGCACCGCGCCGGCGGAGGCGTCTCCTTCTCGAACTTGTATTCATTCGAGCAGGGTAAGGCGTCGGTTCCTTTCGAAGTCAGTTACGTTCACTGGCAGACAGTCGGCGGAGCCGGTGGAAACCAACCGCAGTTCTTCACCGACCAGATCCAGCTGCGGCTGTACCTCCGATTTTTCGGAAGCAGACGAGTAGTGCCAAAGGAGCCGACCAGCTAGCCGGCTTTCTTACGCTGGAGCGGTCGCGGTCTCCAGCAGCTCCTTCGCGTGCGCACGACTGACTTTGCTTTCCGGATCGCCGCCAAGCATTCGCGCTATCTCGTTCACTCTGCTGCTTCCTTCGAGTACGGAGATGTCGGCGGTGGTCACACCACCCTTCGCGCCTTTCGCGACGACGATGTGATGATGCGCGCGAGCAGCGATCTGCGGCAGATGGGAGATGGCGAATACCTGATGCTCCTTCGCGACGCGTCGCAAAGTGTCACCAACCTGCAGCCCGACCCGACCACCAATTCCTGCATCGACCTCGTCGAAGATCAGCGTCGGGACGCGATCCACCCGTGCCAGGATTGTCTTGAGCGCGAGCATCACCCGCGACAGCTCTCCGCCGGAGGCAACTCTGGCCAGTGGCCGTTCTTCGTGACCGACGTTAAGCGTCACTCGAAATTCGACATCCTCCGCACCGTTGCTGGTCGGCTCATCGCGCGCAATCAACGCGACCGAAAAGCGTCCATCCGGCATCCCGAGCTGTGGGAGAAGAACGTCTACCGCCTTGCCGATCTTTTTAGCGGCCGTAGCCCGCATCTCGGACAGCTTTTCAGCTTCGCCCAGAAGGCGGCGTCGAGTCTCGGTCTCTCTCGCCGTAAGGGTCGCGAGATCGAACTGCGCCGTGTCGATGAGGTCGAGCTCCGCCCGCGCCGATCGCCCCGCCTCGATGACATCCTCCATGGCTGGTCCGTATTTCTTGAGCAGCCCGAACAATTTGCCCCGTCGAGCGCGCACTGATTCAAGCCGATCGGGATCGAGCTCGACGGACCCCGCGTAATCCTCAACGCTGCGTGCCAGCTCCTGCAGCGCATAAAAGCCGGCGTCGAATAGCTCCTGCATTCGTGCCGCGGAAGGATCGATTCGCTCGATCGATGTGAGCGGACGCTGTGCAGCCCCGAGCTGCACGATGACGCTTCCTTCATCACCCGACAGCAAAGCGTTGAGATTGCTCGCCAGGGTGCGCAGCTCGTCCGCGTTCTCCAGTACGCGCGCCTCATCCTCGAGCTTCGCGTCTTCGCCAGGAGAGACGCGCGCCTCTTCGATCTCTTTCGCGACATGCCTGAGGTAGTCGGCGCGCTTCTCCGCTTCGGCCCGCCGAGTGGAGAGCGCGGAAATCTCACGCCGCACGGTCGTCAGCTCGGTATAGACGTTTCGCACGAGCGAAGCCTCGGCCTCGGCACCGCCAAAAGCGTCGAGTATCTCGCGCTGCGAATCGGGATCCAGCAGGGTCTGCGCATCGTGCTGGCCATGAAGATTCACGAGCTGGCGTCCGATCTCAGCTAGAACAGTAGCCGTGACGGGCGCTCCATTGATCCACGCGCGTCCTCTGCCGCTGGATGCAATCTCCCGCTTGAGAACCAGCGTGTCGTCCTCGACTTCGATGCCACGCTCGTCGGCCAGCTTGGCAATTCCCTTCACGTTCGTCACATCGAACACGCCTTCGACCGTTGCCTTGTCGGCCCCGGAGCGAATGAGATCCGCGCTCGCGCGCTCGCCCAGCAGGAGTCCCAAGGCACCAACGATGATTGATTTTCCCGCGCCCGTCTCGCCCGACAGAACGTTGAAGCCTTGGCCGAGGGGAAGCGTTACCGATTCGATGATCGCGAAATTCCGGATTCGCAGCTCTGTCAGCATCACGCCTGATCCGCGCCGGGCAAGCCGCCCCAACCGAGTTTGACTCGCATCCGCTCAAAGAAAGTCGCTCCGGGAAACCGTACGATGCGCACCGGACTGTCCGCTTTTCTGATCTTGAGCTTCTCGCCTTTGACGAAGCTGGTTCCGACCTGTCCGTCGACTGTGACGAGAAGCTCCGTCGGGCTCTCGTTGGCCTCTACGGTAACTTCGGCGTCGGCGGGAATGACCAGCGACCTGATTGCCAGCGTGTGGGGCGAGATCGGAGTGAGAACGATGGATTCGAGTGTCGGCACGACCACCGGTCCACCCGCGGAAAGACTATACGCCGTGGAGCCGGTCGGAGTGGAGATCACAATGCCATCGGCAGCGTACGTCCCAATGCTTTCGTCATCCACGAATACGTTGAGGCGCACCACGCGCGCGAAGCCACCCTTGTGCAGCACGAAATCATTGAGCGCCCTCCACTGCTTCCGCGCCTGGCCGGACTGATCGATGACTCTCGCGCTGAGAGCCATGCGCGGCTGTGCCACGTAATCACCGCTCGCGAGGTTGCGCAGCGCGGCCTCGAAGTCTTCACTCTGGCAGCTCGTAAGAAACCCAAGTCGGCCAAGATTCACTCCCAGAATGGGAATGTCGCGACCATCGAGAAAACGCGCGCCACGCAAGAGCGTTCCGTCACCGCCGAGCGTTACGAGTCCGTCCAGCTCTGTCGGGTCCTCCAGGCGGGCGCCCCTGCCAGCAACATCATGCAGGCCCTGCTCGAGGAAGGCCTCTATCTCGAGCTTCGGAGCGAGATCAAACAGCGTCCGGAGTAGCTCCGGCAGCTCGTCGTAACCCTGATGGCCGATTACGCCAAGGCGCATCAGACAGCGCGGAGGTGGGTGCCCCGCAAATTCTCCATTCCAAATGCCTTGCTGGCGCGGTACGCGATTCCGCGCGCATCGAGCCCAATCTGCGCGAGCTGCTTTACACGAGGAGCCTGATCGATGAAATCGTCGGGCACTCCGTGAGAGACGACCTTGATCGACGCGTCCATCTCGGCGATCACGGCCGCCATGTGAGCCCCGAACCCGTTCACAACCGTGCCCTCCTCGACCACGAGGATGTTGCGGTGATCGCGAACGATCTCGGCCAGCACCCGCGCGTCGTGCGGCTTGAGGTAACGACAATTCACGACCGTCACGGTGGCGCCGTTCTCGTTCAGTATCTCCGCGGCAGCAATGGATGGAATGACCATCGTGCCGACAGCTAGAATTGCGACGGCCTGGTCGGGATCGCGACCCGCAGTGCCGGTACGACGGAGAACTTCCCAGGATGCATGAGGAACTGCCTCGATCTCGCCCGCAGGCGGAACGACATCCGGCGTCGAGTCGCGAGGATATCGGAGACAGAATGGACCGGCGAAGTGATCGAGTCCGCTGCGGAGCAGCGCGATCATCTCTCGTCCATTCATTGGCGCGGTGACCACCATTCCGGGCACGGCGAGCATGTAGGCAATGTCGTACAGGCCCATATGAGTGGGACCATCTTCTCCCACCACACCGGCGCGATCCATCGCGAACACCACCGGCAGGTGCTGAATCGCCACATCGTGAATGACGTTGTCGTAAGCGCGCTGGAGGAAGGTGGAGTAGATCGCGCAGACTGGGCGAATTCCCTGAGTCGCCAGCCCCGCCGCGAATGTCACCGCATGTCCCTCGGCAATTCCGACATCGAAGAATCGCTCCGGATACGCCTTCGCAAACGCGCTCGTACCCGTTCCGCTGGGCATAGCACCCGTGATGGCCACGACTTTTGGATTCTCCGCGGCCAGCTCGACCAATCCCTGGCCAAATGCCGCCGTATAGGCGGTGTTGGCGACTGAAACCTTTCTCAGTTTTCCAGTGGCCGGGTCATGACCGGGAGGCAGAGCGTGCCACTTCTCGATATGCTCCCCCGCGGGAAATCCTTTCCCCTTCTGGGTGATGCAGTGAATGATGCGAGGACCTTCGAAATCCCTTACGGCGGCAAACGTGTCCATCAGTGCGTCGATGTCGTGGCCGTCGATCGGACCGAAGTACCTGAAGCCGAGCTCCTCGAACAGAACACCGGGAGTGAAGAACGTTTTCACGCTCTCCTCCCATTTCCGCACCAGCGCACCAACTCCGGAGAGCGGGCCGGGCGCGGAATCGATGACAGCCCCAATCGCGGACCGGACCCGGTTGTACAGTGGATTCCGCTGTATTGAAGTCAGGTACTTCGACATCGCGCCGACATTGGGCGCGATGGACATCTCGTTGTCGTTGAGAATGACGATGAAATCGCGATCGGAAGCGCCCGCGTTGTTCAACCCTTCATAGGCGAGACCGCATGTCAGCGCGCCGTCGCCAAGTATCGAGACGACCTTGAAATCCTCACGGTTCAAGTCGCGCGCGACCGCCATCCCGTAACCGGCGGAGATGGCGGTACCTGCGTGGCCTGCCCCGAAAGTGTCGTGCTCGCTTTCGGTCCGCTTGAGAAAGCCGGAAAGTCCATCCTCCTGACGAAGCGTCTCGATTCGAGTAGAACGTCCGGTCAGGAGCTTGTGCGGATATCCCTGATGACCCACGTCCCAGACAATCTTGTCGCGGGGGCTGTCAAATACCGCGTGGAGGGCAACTGTGAGCTCGACAACACCCAGGCCGGCCCCGATATGTCCTCCCGTGCGCGAGCACACCTCGATCAGGCGCGTCCTGATCTCTTCGGAGAGGGCGCGAAGCTCGTCTCGCGTCATCGGCTTGAGGTCGGCGGGCGAATTGATACGATCGAGAATTGACATTTATGGCGGTTTTTCAGGACGTACGCGTTACCATGAAATTAGCGACTTCAGACAGCTCCTGCGTGAGCAACTTCTGTTCGGCCAGAGCGTGTAAACCGTCGTGTATCAGGTCTTGTGCCCTGGCCCGAGCGCCTGCGACTCCAAGGAGCGCGGGAAACGAGCTTTTGCCAAGCGCTACGTCTCTTCCGGTCGTCTTGCCGAGTGTTGTCGACGTCGATGTCACGTCGAGCACATCGTCCATGATTTGAAACGCGAGCCCGACCGCCCGACCGTAGCGCTCGACCGCTGTGACCTGCAACGGAGAGCCGCCTCCGGCGAGCGCGCCAATCGCGAGCGACGCGACGATCAAAGCGCCGGTTTTTGCGCGATGAATCGCTTCCCGTTCCGCCAGAGACAGCGCCAGACCCTCGCCCGCCAGATCCCGTGATTGTCCTCCGATCATACCCGAGACACCGCCGGCCTCGAGTAAAATCCTCAGGAGTGTTCCGCTGATTTCAGATGGAAGTCCCATGGAGCGCGCGGCGTCCCGAACAACCATCGCTGCAACCGGAATCATCGCCACGCCGGCAATTGTCGCCGTCCGTGAGCCGTATACCTTGTGAACAGTTGGACGACCGCGCCGCATGTCGTCGTCGTCCATGCACGGCAGATCATCGTGCACCAGCGAGTACGCGTGAATTATCTCCGGCCCGCACGCGAGAAGGGTCGCGTCGCCGCTGCCGCCAACCGCCCTGTAGGCGTAAAGCAGCAGCACCGGCCTGATTCTCTTGCCGGGACTGTTCAGTCCGTAACGGATTGCGTCGGCTATGCCCGTGGGCAGGCCGGACAGATACCTCGCGCAGATCTCTTCGAGCCGCCGCTCAACGCTCGCGCGCTCTGTGTCGAAGCGAGGGGACACCGCTCTAGAGATCCATCTCCCGGAGCTCGAACCCGCCATCCGATTTTTCCAGCAGCATCTGCACTTTGGTCTCGGCGCGGCCGAGCTCCGCCGACGCTGAGCGAAGCAGCTCGACTCCCTCCTCGAACAGCTTGAGCGACGCGTCGAGTCCAACCTGCTGACCCTCGAGCGCAGCGAGGATTTCGTCGAGCCGCTTAAGATTTTTTTCGAAGGTCATTCAACTGAGAGAAAGAATTGAGCGCTCATACTACACCAACAATATCACCGGCCGCTTTGCGACAGGGCAAACGCGACGATTTCATCGCTCCAGCCCCATGCCTTGCCATCCCCGCCCGCCGCGATAACGACATACTGACGGCCATCCGCCCCGAGGTACGTCATCGGAGTCGCCTTTCCTCCCGCGGGGAGCGCGGACTTCCACAGCTCGCGACCATTGGTAATGTCGAAGGCCCGGAAATACCTATCGAGCGACGCGCCGATGAAGACGAGACCACCCGCTGTCGTTATCGGTCCGCCGAGATTGATCGCTCCCGGGATATCGCGAGGGACTTTTATGCCGATCTTCTCCAATCCTTCGGACGTCCCCAGGGGCACGCTCCACTTTATTTCCCGCGTACGCAGGTTGATTGCAACGAGGGACCCGAATGGCGGCGGAGTACAGGGAGCGTTCGAAGGCCCAAGGAACAGCTCGCGTTTGAGCACGTAAGGCGTTCCATGCATCATCGCGTATTCGGTTCCAATGCGCTCCTGCCCCATCACCATGTCGTGCTTGCTTTCGAACTGAGCACGAGGAATCAGCGTGATCACCGCCGCAATATTATTGGTGGGAACGACGACCACGTCAGTGGCGGGGTCGAAAGCGACTCCGCCCCAATGCGCGCCGCCGATATTCGACGGGACGATCAGTGATCCGCGAAGACTAGGCGGAGTGAAGGTTCCATCATTGCGAAGCTCCTTGAACCTCGCCTTGCACGCCGAGCGATCGGCTTCGGTGGGTCCCCAGACATCGTCGAGCCCGAGTCGTTGCGGGCTAAGTGCAGGTAGACCGCTGCTCACGATTTGGGTCGGCCACGACTCTTCGCCCGGGACATCGCTCTGAGGGGCGCTGTTTTCCGTTACCGGAAAGACCGGCTTTCCTGTTTCGCGATCGAGAACGAACAGCTGGCCCGTCTTGGTCGCCTGTAGCACGACCGGCGTCGTCCTGCCGTTTATCTGCAGGTCGACGAGTGCCGGCGGCGATGCGTTGTCATAGTCCCACAAGTCGTGGCGGACTGTCTGGAAGCTCCAGATCGTCTCCCCGGTCGATGCTCTGATTGCGACTATAGAGTTCGCGTATTGATTGCGTCCCTTCCGCTCGCCGCCGAAGTAGTCGACGCTCGGTGACCCAGTCGGTATGAATACCAAGCCGCGCGCGGGATCCGCGGCGAAGATTGACCAGGCATTCGCCGCGCCCGTGCGATGCGCGTTGGGTCCTACCCAAGTGCGCGACGCCGGATTCGCAGAGTCCTGAGGCACTGGGTCCCACGTCCAGCGCAGAGCTCCGGTTCGCGCGTCGAATCCGCGCACTTCACCACTCGCGGCATCGATGCGGTTGTTGTCGGCAACCGCAGAGCCCACGACCACCACTCCGCTTACGACTGCGGGTGGAGAAGTTTCCTCGTACTCCGACGCAAACGCGGGCGGATTTCGCAAGCCTTTGCGGAGCTGCACCGTGCCGCGGTCTCCAAAATCCGCGCACGCCGATCCAGTCGCTGCATCGAGGGCGATGAGGCGCGTATCGATCGTCGCCACGAATACCCTGAGTCTGCAGACGGAGCCCGGTGCCGCGGAGCTGTCGAGCCAAAGCGCAACGCCGCGATTGGCAAAGTCACCAAACGTGATCCCGCGATCGATTTGCGGATCGAAGTGCCAGCGCTCCACTCCGGTGGTTGGATCGAGCGCGAAGACTCTACCAAGCGGCGTGGTGAGGTACATGGTCCCGCGAAAAACGAGCGGCGTGACCTCAAGTGCGGTAGGCGCCTTCGCCGTGAACTGGGGCGCGCCCTCGCCGGTGTGGAACCGCCAGGCCACATGCAGCTGAGAGACGTTGCCCGTATTGATCTGCCGAAGCGGCGAATGACGATCGCCGTACGGCGTACGCCCGTAGCTTGGCCAGTCCGACTCGAGAGCGAGGATGGGCTGCGGGGGGGTGGTTATGGATGGAACGGCGGTGCAATAGCCGCCATTACTGCAATCCTGAAAAACTCGCGCTGCTCCCTTCTGGCTCGCGCAAGCCACGGTCATGAATGCCATTCCGACCCGCAAAAGCTTCCAAATCATTGGGAGAAGATATCGTCCCGCAAATGACCTTGACTTCATGTTCCCAGGCCTATAACCTTAAATCCGGATGAACGGATGGAAGGTTTGACCCCGACCGCCCTTTTTGGGCAGATGACCGCCCTTGCTGATCCCACGAGGAGCAGGCTTCTGCTTTCGCTCGAGCGCAATGAGCTGACTGTAAACGAGCTGCGGTCCATCCTCCAGCTCCCGCAATCCACGATCAGCAGGCATCTGAAGATGCTGGCCGCGGAAGGCTGGGTTGAAGCGCGTGCAGAAGGCACGAGTCGCCATTACCGGATCGCGACGGACTCTCTCGACGCATCGAGCCGGCGACTTTGGCATCTCGTCCGCGACGAGGTCATGCATTCCTCCGCGGCCGAACAGGATGCCCGACGCACGCAGTCGGTGCTGGCCGAGCGCAGCACCAGGTCTCAGCAATTCTTCTCAACCTCAGCAGGCCAGTGGGACAGAATGCGGCTCGAGTTGTTTGGGCGTCGTGCCGATGTCGCCCTGTTGGGATTGCTGGACGAAAACTGGAAAGTTGCCGATCTGGGCTCGGGGACCGGAGCGATCACGCAGGCGCTCGCACCATTCGTGGCGCAGGTGATCGCGGTGGACGAGTCGAGCGCCATGTTGTCGGCGGCGCGTAAACGTCTGCACGGTGTGGAAAACGTCGACATCCGAAACGGGCGTCTGGAAGCGCTTCCGGTAGCCGATGGCGAAGTCGATGTGGCGCTGCTTTTTCTGGTGCTCCACTACGTAGCCGATCCGGTCCGCGTGATTGCCGAGGCAGGACGCGTTCTCAAGCCCGGTGGACGCCTTCTCGTTTTGGATATGATGCCGCACGACAGGCAGGACCTCAAACAAACGATGGGACACCAGTGGCAGGGATTCGACAGCGGTACGTTGGGCGGCTGGGTGCAATCGGCCGGTTTCGACGGCTTCCGCTACAATCCATTGCCACCCGACCCGGATGCAAAGGGACCTGTTCTCTTTGCGGCAACAGCAAGACGGAGCGCCGCGACCGCAAGCCGCAGCGCACAGCGCAAGAAAGCGGACGCGGTGCCGCTGATGAAGACCGCCTGACACGAATCACACAGACCTTCGAACGGAGAGCAACGTGGGCACGATCGCAGAACCTATGAACGCATTTACGGCGGCGGCCGAAGCTGGTCGCGAGCCGTACAAGGTGAAGGACATCTCCCTCGCCGAGTTCGGGCGCAATGAGATACGCCTCGCCGAGCACGAGATGCCGGGCCTGATGGCGCTACGCACGGAGTACAAGGGAAAGCAGCCGCTCTCCGGCGCGAAGATCATGGGCTCTTTGCACATGACCATACAGACCGCTGTTCTCATCGAGACCCTGACGGAGCTCGGCGCCGATGTGCGCTGGGTGTCGTGCAACATCTTCTCGACCCAGGACCACGCTGCCGCGGCTGTCATCGTCGGCAAAAAAGGGACGATCGACCATCCGCAGGGCACACCCGTGTTCGCCTGGAAGGGCGAGACGCTCGAAGAATACTGGTGGTGCACAGACCAGGCGCTCGTCTGGCCCGACGGCTCGGGACCGAATCTTCTTCTTGATGACGGCGGCGACGCGACGCTGCTCGTGCACAAGGGAGTCGAGTTCGAAAAAGCGGGACGCGTTCCGAAGTTCGACGATAACAAGGATTCCGAAGAGTACGGCGTCATCCTCGGCCTTCTGCAGCGAGAGTACGAGAAAGATCCGCAGCGCTGGACACGGATGTCGAAGGATCTCCGAGGCGTGTCAGAGGAGACAACGACCGGCGTTCACCGCCTTTACCAGATGATGGAGGCGGGGACGCTTCTCTTCCCCGCGATCAACGTCAACGATTCGGTGACCAAGAGCAAGTTTGACAACCTGTACGGCTGCCGTCACTCTCTGACCGACGGAATTCTGCGCGCATCGGACGTGATGCTCGCCGGAAAAGTCGCAGTCATCTGTGGGTACGGGGATGTCGGAAAGGGGTGCGCCCAGGCCCTCAAGGGACAAGGTGCGCGAGTAGTCATCACCGAGATCGATCCGATCTGCGCGCTCCAGGCGGCGATGGAAGGCTACCAGGTGACGACGTTGGAAGATGTCGTGAAGACCGCGGACATCTTCGTTACGGCGACGGGCAACATGAACATCATCACCGCGCAGCACATGGCCCAGATGAAAGACAAAGCCATCGTCGGCAACATCGGGCACTTCGACAACGAGATCGACATGGCCGGCCTGAAGAAGACCAAGGGCATCAAGCGCATCCAG
>JAXDME010000209.1:0-7690 GCA_034666285.1 Gemmatimonadaceae bacterium
TTCGGGAACGATGTCGCGATTCGGGTACCGGCGCCGATTTCATCGAGGCCGGTGATGGCGCTGTCCTCGCGCGCCGCGGCGACGAGTCGGCATTCACCGAAACCGAGGTCGAGTCGAGCCTCTACCCGACGACCGGCTTCGCAGACGAGATCCCAACCGGTGACGCCGGCATCGGCTACCCCGTCGGCAACGAACTCCGGTATGTCCTGTGCGCGGACGAACAGCGCCTCGAACTCGCCGCCGAGCGATGCGGAGAGCGCGCGGTCGCCGCGGGTGCGCACGGGCAGGCCGGCGTCCCCGAATAGCTCGCGCGTGTCGTCAGCGAGTCGTCCCTTGTTTGGTAGTGCGATCTTGAGCATGAGACTTCGTTCGTGAATGAGTTTTTGACAACAAAAAAGCCCGGGCGTAGATGAGTTCTCTTACAACAGAAAGTCCGGAGCGGAGATGAGTTCTGTGACAACAAAAAAGCCCGGGCCAAAAAGGCACGGGCTGCGGAAGCTCTGAGAGTGGAGTCTGACTAGTCGGCTATAGTCTGACGTGCACGCGCACAAGCGCCCCGCGGCCCGTGTGGCCGTGGTGCAGATGCGTATGCTGGGTAGAAGTGAACGTCATTGTATCCAATGGTAAGTAATGCGCGGCACGGGCGCAACTGGAACTACAACTGAACTGGTGCGAGACGTCAGTGGCACAGTTGCAGGGTGCCTACGCTACTGACGTCTCCCACCACTTCAGGTGTTTTTATCTCTTCGCCGTCTCCAGCTTCGCCCGGCGACGAGAATTTACATTCGTGAAATCGATGAGATTGAGCGCGTAGTTGTCGGTCACTCTCTTGTTCCACGCCGCCGCTTCCGCCGGGTGACCAAGCGCCGCGTGGGCCTCGGCGATCCGGTTTGCCACGAGGACGTTGGTGGTGTCAGCCTTCATCAGGATCGCAAGCGCATCGGCCGGCTTGCCCTGCTGCGTCAGCTCATAACCCTCGAGCGCGGCCAGCGCCGCTGGAGAAACCGTGCCCGGTTCCGCCGCTGCCTGCGCCTTCATGGCAGCCAGCTCCTGCGACGCCGGCGCCCAGTGCTTCATGAGACCGTGGGCCATCGCGCCGTAGTAGTGAACGTTCGCCGGAACGGTTGGGCTTGCCGCCTTGGCCATCGCCAGCGATTGATGAGCGGCGTTCGCGTCGCCCGCGTTGGCCTGAACCGTTGCCAGCTCGGAGTACAGCACAGCGGTGGTACGCGCATCACCGCTCGCCTTTGCCTCGGCTATCGCCGCGTTCAGCTGTTGCGTCACCGTGGCGGTGGGCGCGCCCTGCATGACAGAGACGCCGACGATCTGGCGCATGTACCCGACCTTCTGCTGCGGTGACCACGAGTTGGCGATCGCCTGATTCAGATACGACCGCGCCTGGTCGTACTGCCCCTGCAGCGCGGCGACTTCCGCGAGCCCGGCGTACGCTTCCGGGAATTTCGGCGAAAGAGTAGTGGCTTCCTTGTAATGCGCCGCGGCTTCGGCAAAGTTGCCATTCCACTGAAGAATTTCGGCGTAGGAATCGTGTGGATTCGGCGCGGTCGGAAGAAGCTCCACCTGACGCTTCGCGGCAGCGAGTGCGGCAGCACGATCGCCGGCATTCCAGGCCTGATAGGCAAGGGTGTTGTAGCCGGGCGCGTAGGTTGGGTATTTCGTAATGAAGTCACGCGTCGAAGCGAGTGGCGCGCCGAATCCGCCCGCGGCAGACGAGGCAAGAAGCGGGTCCGCCGGCATCAGCTGGGACGCGGCGCGAAACAGCGCGTTGGCCGCATCGTTGTGGCCGAGTCCCGCCTCGTGGTACGCAGTCGCGAGAACGAGCTCGTTGCCGCCAACCCGTGCCGCGTCGGCTACACCGCGATGCAGCTCGACGGCTTGCTGACTCGCATCGAGCGGAGCGGAGTTCGCGTACATCACGCGCGCGAGACCGAACCCCGGATCCGCGTCGATCGCGGCCTTGAAGTGCGACGCGGCAGACTCGACGGAGAGGTTCTGAAAGTCATTCATTCCGGCGCGGAACTCCGATGAAGCCGCGGAATTCGTCGTGCTCAGCTTGAGGGAGGGATCGACCTGCGACTGGGCCGCGAGCGGAGCAAAAAGGATTGCGATTGTCGCGACGACTCGTGTGGGACACGTAAGCATTAGTCCTCCGGGGGTGGGGGTTGGAGGCGGCCGATGGGTCGGCCGGGAAGACTAAATACGCGTCGCTATTTCATGCACGCAAGAGGAAAACCAAACATGTGTCTTGAGCCCCTCGTGGGAGGCTCAGAGACCCAGCCACTTCCTTGCGCTATCGGTCCGCCGGCTCTCGGTGGAATAGTAATCTTGCCGGCTCTAACTTTACGCGCGTTGCCTGTTCAACGTTACCTCATGCGTGGGATCCCTATGCGCCGCACTGTCTCTCTCGTCTGTTCTCTCGCCGTCCTACCTATAGTAGGGACATCTGTATCGCGCCTCGACGCGCAAACGGTAACTCCGCCAGTCGCGCGGATCGTCCCGCGCATCGACACGCTTCACGGCGAAGTCCGCACCGACAACTACTTCTGGATCCGCAACAAGTCAGATCCTCAGGTGATCTCCTACCTCGAGTCGGAGAACGCGTACACCGCCGCCCGGATGAAGCACACCGAGGCACTCCAGAAAAAGCTCTACGACGAGATGCTCAGCCGGATAAAGGAGACCGACCTGTCCGTGCCTTACCTCGATCACGGCTACTGGTACTACAACCGCACCGAGAAGGGCAAGAATTATCCGATCCACCTCCGGAAAAAGGGATCACTCGACGCGCCGGAAGAAGTTGTCATCGACGAGAACGCCCTCGCCGTCGGAAAGAAGTTCTCCAGCCTCGCCGATTTATCGACGAATCCGGGCGGATCGCGCGTGGCCTACCTGCACGATACCACCGCGCTTCGGGTCTACACTCTCTACGTGAAGGACCTTCGCACGAATCAACTGCTTGGCGACTCGATCTCTGGAGTTGTGCCATCCATCGCCTGGGCTAACGACTCCATTCTCTTCTATCAGAGGGCGGATTCGGCCCGCCGAGCAAATGCTGTGTGGCGTCACGTGATCGGCACACCAGCCGCGAACGACGTCAAAGTTTTTCAGGAGGACGACGTCCTCGACAATGTCGGCGTCGGCCGATCCAAGAGCGGCAAATACATCTACATCCAGGACGACGGGTTCACGTCTTCAGAGTGGCGGATGATTCCGACGGCGAATCCAACCGCGATGCCCCAGGTGATCGTGAGACGGAGCCCGAACGTCGAATACCAGATCGACGACATCGACGACGCGTTCGTGATGGTCACCAACTACAAGGCGCAGAACTTCAGAGTACAGCGAATCCCCACCGATCAGGTCGCGGGTGGAAATTGGCTCGACATGATCCCAGCCTCCGATTCAGTCTTCATCGAGTACCTCGAGCCGTTCAGGAATAATCTCGTAGTGGTCGAGCGGTCGGGAGGATTGCGCAGACTGCGCGTCATAGACCTCAGAACCAATGCGGTGCATTACGTCACGTTCCCCGAGTCAGCGTACGCGGTGAGCCCGACGCAGAACGCCGAGTTCGATACACCGATTCTGAGATTCACCTACAACTCGATGATCACGCCGCCGTCGACGTACGACTACAACATGGCGACCAGACAGCGCGATCTGAAAAAACGGCTCGAGGTTCCCGGCTACGATGCATCCCGGTACGACGTGAAGCGGTTCATGGTGACGGCGCGCGACGGGGCGCACGTGCCGGTGTCGATGATAGTGCGGAAGGGATGGAAGCAGGATGGAACGCGTCCGCTGCTCCTCTACGCCTACGGGTCGTACGGCGCGACGACGGAGGCTGGCTTCAACTCCGGCGTGCTCAGCCTGGTCGACCGTGGCTTCGCGTACGCGATCGCACACATTCGCGGCGGCCAGGAGATGGGTCGAGCGTCGTACGACGAGGGAAAGATGATGAAGAAAAAGAATACGTTCTTCGACTTCATCGATGTGGCGCAGTACCTCGTCGACAATAAATACACGAACAAGAACAAGCTCATCGCCAATGGTGGCAGCGCTGGTGGACTGCTGATGGGCGCCATCACCAATATGCGTCCGGATCTCTTTCACGCAGTCGTTGCCGACGTACCGTTCGTCGACGTGATCAACACGATGATGGACGCGTCGATCCCCCTCACCGCGCAGGAGTGGCAGCAGTGGGGCGACCCGCACCTCGCCGACCAGTACGCCTACATGCGGAGCTATTCGCCGTACGACAACGTCGAGCGCAAAGACTACCCGTGGATGCTGGTGACTACTTCTCTGAACGATTCACAGGTCGGGTACTGGGAGCCCGCCAAGTGGGTGGCGAAGCTGAGAGCAATGAAGACGGATTCGAACCCGCTGCTGCTCAAGGTCAACATGGCGGGCGGGCACGGTGGTTCTTCGGGGCGATACGACGTCCTTCGCGAGCGGGCGTTTCGATACGCCTTTATGCTCGATGCGGTGGGAATGGCCGGACGCTGAGACCAATCCCAGGTGCCGTCTTCAGACGCCAGTCGCACCAAAAGGCACACCGTTTGCCCCTCAACGCATTACAAAGTTCAGAGATTTCACAGCAGAGAATCCCATGATTTCACGACTCACGGCCATCGTCCTCGCCTCGATCTTCCTCGCCGCCTGTGACACTCCCACCGCACCCGCCACATCCGCCGCGATCGTAGCCCCGGCACAATCACTCGCCCGGAGCGCCAAGGCAAACGAGGACAACTGCACCTTCTCGAAAGGCACAACTACGTGCACTTCCACTGTGCAGTACCGGCAGACGTCGAGCCACTCGGAATACAGTGGGTGCCTGTACGGTCCCAACGCCGTGACAGGCAGCCGGGTCAGAACGTTCTCCGACGTTTACCTGGTAACCGTCACCACCACGACATACCGGCGAGGGCGGTCCGACCACGTCTACGACTCGCAAACGACGACCACTCGGCAGCGACAGACCTCGACACAGACATCCGACGTCTGCCAACCGCTCTAGGAGCTCGAATCGGCCTG
The DNA here is from genome assembly GCA_034666285.1 of Gemmatimonadaceae bacterium. Lineage (GTDB taxonomy): Bacteria > Gemmatimonadota > Gemmatimonadetes > Gemmatimonadales > Gemmatimonadaceae > UBA4720. The sequence continues at coordinate 5,053 of JAXDME010000209.1, forward strand.
CGCGTTCCTTGCCGCCAGCTCAGACTGGTGCTAGCTCTGAGGAATGTTCCGGAAGCCGGCCGACGATGAGATCGATGTATACGGGCTGACCCACCAGGGTCTGGTCCGCCCATCCAACCAGGATCATTTTCTCATTGGCTCGCTGCGTCAGCGACTCAGCGTCATACAATCGAGTCTGCCGGAAATGTCCCACCTCCCGGTTGCAGAGGATCGCCTCGCATCGCTGATGATGGTAGCGGACGGAGTCGGCGGCGGCCGCAAAGGAGAAGCAGCCAGTCGTCTCGCGGTCCAGGAGCTGGCGCAGTACATCACGGAGAGCGTACGCTGCTATTACAGCGCCGACACTGGCGACTCGGACTTCACGCGCGCGCTCGAAGCCGGCGCGATGAGAAGCCATCGAGCAGTAGTTGAGCGCGGCGTCGCAGAACCTGATTCACGGGGAATGGCGACCACGCTCACTCTGTGGATCGGTGTCTGGCCGTGGTGCTATCTGCTCCAGGTCGGGGACTCGCGCTACTATCAGTACCGCGACAACCACCTGCTCCAGATCTCGCGCGATCAGACCATGGCTCAGGAGATGCTCGACAGCGGAGTCTTCGCCAAGGCAGTCGCCGCAAAGAATTCTCCGCTGTCGAACGTTCTGTCCAGCTCCATCGGTGGCCCGCAGACGGCGCCGGTCGTCAAGCGTCTCCCGAATTCGTGGTCGACGATCCACCTGCTGTGCAGCGACGGCCTGACCAAGCACGTCTCCGACGAGCGCATCGCGGAACGGCTCGGCGCAATGAAGTCATCGAAGCAGGTGTGCGAAGATCTGCTGCAGGACGCGCTCGATGGAGGCGGCACCGACAACATCACCATCACAGTGGGAAGACCGGTCGCCAAACGGGACGAACAATCGCGAGAGATCTGAAGCTCCTCGTCACCGCTGCGCTCTTGATCGCGCCGCGCCTCGTCGCCCAGAATAACCCCGCGACGACACGGAAAGCCCACATCGTAGGTGTAGTGATCGACAGCGTCCACGGTGGATTCCTGGCCGATGCCGACGTCATGGTAGAAGGCATTCCAACGATCGTCCAGACTGATTCACTCGGCAGATTCAGAATCGACGGCCTCGCACCTGGGATGTACCGGGTCGGAGTTTACCACCCTCGCCTCGACACGCTTGGGCTCACGCTTGCGACCGAGCCATTTCGCGTCGGCCCGGATAGCTCGAGCTCGATTGCGCTGGCGGTGCCATCCGCGGAAATAATCATTCGTGCGACGTGCCCGGCGCAAAACGGCGCGAAGGCAAATTCCGCGATCATCGGGCATGTCAACGATCCTGAAACACTGCAGCCGGTCACTGGCGCCGAAGTATCCGTGGCGTGGGATGAGATCGACGTGTCGAAGGAGTTTGGAATTCGCCGCAATTCGCGATTGGTTCGCGCGAATACCAACGCATCCGGAGCGTATGTGCTCTGCGGACTGCCCAGCTCACTGCAGGCGAACCTGCAGGCGCGACATGGTCTCGCCGTCACCGCCGAGATTCCGATCACACTTGGAGACAAGCCCACCCAGTTGATAGGGCGGACGTTGTTGCTGTCGCCGAAAGACTCGTGGAGGGCAACCGGAAATGCGGCCGTCTCGGGAGTAGTGCTCCTCGAGGGCAGCCCGACAAATGGGGGCAGCAGAATCGAGCTCGTGGGAACCGATATCGTCGTCAGGACAAACGACAACGGTGAGTTCGCGATCCGAAATGCCCCGTCCGGTACTCGCTCCCTGCTGGCGCGGCACATTGGCTTCGGCGCCGAGATCGTCCCGGTCGATCTATCTTCGCGAGAGGAGAAGCGGGTGACGATCAAGCTGCCGAAGTTTGTGGCTGTCATGGATCCCGTGCTGGTGACAGCTCGAAGGATGTCAGCGCTCGACAAAGTCGGCTTCACTCAGAGGCAGAAATCCGGTTTTGGCCGCTTCCTCGGCCCCGACCAGCTGCAGAGGCTGCACCTGCGCAATCCCACGGACATCTTCGGACACATACCGATCGTCTTCGACAAGTGCGTGCAGTACTGGGTGGACGACACGCTCTACCAGGAGCTGGAGCCGGGCGACATCAATCTCTATGTGTCGGGAAGCGAGATCGTCGCGGCGGAGGTCTATCCGAATCTCAACACGCCCGCGAGATATATGCGCTTCGGCGGTTGTACCATCGTGGTCCTCTGGACTAGGCTCAAGGTGCCCGGCGCCGCTGGCCCCTAGAACGCGAAGCGTCGGTACCGACTGATTTGTTGCACCTTGCCGAATCATTCGCAATCTGCGGCACTTGGGCGGGCGAAAGAGCCCGGGCTGGTAAGAGCTAAGTCGTTGCAGGATAAGGGCTTAGTTCTAGCCACTCAGCAGGGGCCCAGCCTTGCCTTAACAGGTGTTGCATCCGTTAGTAGCGCCCCGTCTATGATATGAGGCCGCGAAAGCGGCCCATCGAATTCCTAACGTTTCAGGAGAATAAAGATGAGCAACAAAAAGGGTTTTACACTTATTGAGCTTCTGATCGTGGTTGTCATCATCGGCATTCTTGCCGCGATTGCGATTCCGAAGTTCGCGAACACGAAGGACAAGGCCTATGTGGCCGCGATGAAGTCTGACCTTCGTAACCTCGCGACGT
>JAXDME010000210.1:0-6835 GCA_034666285.1 Gemmatimonadaceae bacterium
GCGTCGTGAAGTTCGAGCACAAGAGCAAGACGCGCTACAAGGTGAGCGTCTACCCGGACGCCGAGACCGCCGCGTAAAGCGGACACAACCGAAGAAAAAGCCCCGAGAGGGGCTTTTTTGTTGGAGAAACCTCGGGCTGTGATCTTGCGTAAGATTGGGTGCAGCTAACTCATACGCGAGACGATGATGCCACTACTCGATAGACTGAAACAGGAGCTCGACCGCGCCGGAAAGGCCGCGCAGGATGCGTTTGACGACGGCAAGACGCGACTCGAAGCATTCCGCACCAGACAGCTCGCCGACAAAGCCGCGCAGTCACTCGGCTACGCGGTCTATCGCGCCAAGAAAAGCGGAAGGGATCTGGACGCCGCGACATTCGATCGCCTTAGCGCGACCCTCGAGACCCACGACACCGAAGCGGCGCGGCTCGAAGCGGAAATCGAGCTGAGACGACAGCAGTCCGCGGCATCGCGCGCGTCCGGCGGGACGACCGGAAGCACTTCCTCGACTACCGGGGATTACCCGACCTCCGCAAGCTGAGAAAGCGAAGCACTCGCCCAATTCGAGGAAGAAAAAAAGGCTCCCGGAACACCGGGAGCCTTTTTCATTCCTGCATAGTGCCCTACTGCGGCGGAGAGTTGTGCGTGCCGGGCAAAGTTTTGTAGCGCTCCATCAGGAGATCCTGCCGGGTCTTGTCGTTGTATTCGCGCCCACGGACGAAGACGTGCTCCACCCTGGTCGTGAACTCGAACGGGTCGCCGCTCCACACTACGACATTGCCCTCCCTGCCGGCCTGAAGCGAGCCGACACGATCCGCGACGCCGAAGATTTCAGCGGGAGTGAGCGTCACCGCGCGCAATGCGTCGTCCCACGTCATTCCGTAAGCGACAGCGTTGCCCGCCTCCTGCTTCAGGTTACGGACGTTGAAGGCCTCCTCGTCGCCGCCGCCCGCATTGCCGATCAGCGCGACCTCGACGCCAGCCTTTCTCAGCAGCGCCGCATTTTCCTGCCGTTGCCCCAACGAGGCGAAGCCGCTGGGGATGTTGTTCATGGCTCCCGTGAGAACAGGGATGCGAGCGGCTGCCAGCTTGTCTGCCATCATCCAGCCTTCCGCCCCGCCACCGATCATCAGCTTCACGTTGAATTCGCGCGCGATCCTCATTGCGGCGTCGATGTCAGATGCCCGGTCGACGACGACCACCAGTGGCAGCTTGCCTTGAATGACGGGGATCATCGCCTGCAGATCCAGGCGGCTCGCGGAGAACGGTCTGGTTTGCGCGCGATCGAATGCATCCCTATGCGTCTGGAAGAACCGCGTGTCGTCCAGAAGCTCACGCAGCTTGACGATAAGCTCGCCACGCGAGCGGAGACCCGCCGACTGCGGATCGCCGATCTCGGCGATCATCGCGACGGGCGCTCTGATAATCATGTCGGTCGTCGTTCCGGGGACGACGTCGAGCAAAGCCGCCTGTCCCGAAACCAATCCGCCTGTCGGCATCACGATGAAGCTCGTGATTCCTTCCTTGCGGGCGGGCGCCATCATTACCGAGTTCGGATTCAGTCCATCCCACACGGTGAATGCGGCGGCGATGTTGTCCTTCCCGCGAGCGGTCATATCTCGCGTGTCGCTCACCTGTGCAACTTCCTGAACTCCAAGCTGGGTCGACGAATTCACGAAACCCGGAGTGACAATCTTGCCGGTGGCGTCGACGCGCTGCGCGCCGGCGGGAATAGCGACGTTTTTGCCGACAGCGGTGATTCTGCCGTTCACAATTACAACCGTGCCGCCCTCGATCGGCGGACCGCTTACCGGGTAAACCTTTCCGCCTGTAATAGCGATCGTCTGGGCTGCGACCGGGCTCGTCGCCGCGACAGCTACCGCGACCAAAACAATGATACGAGACATGAATGATTTCATTGTTAGTTCCTGTTGAACGGCACGAAGCCGAGCTCGAAATCCGTGCGCCAGTATTCCGAAGGGTCTGTGCGGTCGAATAGCATCGCGCCATCGATCCAGACCTTTTCGGCACGTGTGTACACACTGAATGGATCGCCGGACCACAGCACGACGTCAGCATTCTTTCCCGGCTCGAGCGAGCCGATTTTATCGTCGAGGCCGAGCGCCCAGGCGGGGTTGATGGTCAACCACTTGATGGCTCGTTCTTCGCTCACGGGCAGACCGATCTCCGCGCCGGCCGCCATCGCTTTCGCGGCCTCCTGATTGAGGCGCTGCGAGCCAGAAGGATCATCCGAGTGCACGATTACCCTGGCACCGGCGTGATCCACGAGGGCCATGTTTCCCTTTACGGCGTCCAGCGCTTCCATCTTGAAGCTTCCCCAATCGGCCCAGATCGATGCACTGATGCCTTCTTTCGCCAGCAGATCGCCGATCTTGTACGCTTCCACCCCGTGATGGAACGAGCGGATCTTGTAGCCGAACTCGTGCGCGATATCGATCATCTGGGCCATTTCGTCCGCACGGTAGCAGTGATTGTGAACGAGGATGTTTCCGCGCAGCACCTCTGCTAGCGTTTCGTTGCCGAGATCGCGCCCCGGTGGATCGCCCTTGTGATCCAAATTCCATTTGTCCCATCGGCGCCGGTACGCCTCCGCAGCGATCCACGCTGACCGATAGCCGGCGACGTTTCCCATTCGCGTGGAAGGGCCGCGACTCTGGTAGACTCTCTTGGGATTTTCACCGCACGCCATCTTGAGACCGTACTTGGCGCCGGGAAATTTCATCGCTTGCACCGTGCGTCCGGGCACGACCTTGAGAACAACGCTTCTGCCTCCGATCAGATTCGCGGATCCGGGCAACACCTGAAGCGTCGTAACTCCGCCGGCAAGATTGCGCGGGAACTGGGGGTCCTGCGGCCACACCGAGTGTTCGGCCCACACATAAGGAGTGGTCGGGTTGGTGGCCTCGTTGCCGTCACTGAGCGCGTCTACCCCCGGCGCGGCGTAGACGCCAAGATGGGAGTGATCGTCGATGATGCCAGGAGTCACGTATTTCCCGGTCCCGTCAATCACGATCGCATCGGCCGGTGCATCAACCGTTGCGCCAACCGCGGCGATCTTGCCGTTCTGAAGAAGGATCGCTCCGTTCCGGATTATCGGCCCTGCGGCCGTGAGAATGCTGACATTGCGGATTACGGTCGGCCGTGACGGAAACGGCGTATAGGTGCTGGGAAAAGGATCTGCATTTGGGATCGACGTGGCTCCGAGACCAGCAGCTCCCTGCGCGGTGTCGCGCGCCGGTGTCGATGATGTGCCGGTGTGCGTGGCAGCACTGGCGCACGCAGTCGCTCCCGCAAGCAGGAGGCAGTATGAAACACGAATTGGAAGCACGTTCCTCCGAAAGATGGATTCTGGGTCGCAATAAAGTAGCGCGGTTACCAGCTGAATGCGGCGAGCTCCGCGATACGATCCGTGCACAACCCATCGACTCCGATGGCGCGCAATCTCCTCCACTCGGAGGGTTCGTTCGCCGTCCAAGCAATCACTCTCGCTCCGACGGAATGCACCAGCTCAACTGTCTCTTCGTCGATCGAGTCGACTTCCTGCCATAAGTCGGCGGCCGACGCAGCGAGAAGAGACGCGGCAGGATCGATGTGCCGCGACACTTCGAGCACGCCCGTCCTGATTGCCGGGAAAATCCTCTTTACGGTCTGCACGACACGATGGTCGAAGGAGTGCACCGCGCACGTTGTTTCCGATTCGCGGATGCACCTCGTGACTAGCTCCTCGATGTTGGACGCCTTGATCTCGACATAGACAATCGCTCTGTTGCCGACGATATCGAGGGTCTCAGAGAGCGGCGGAATCCGCGTCCCGTCAGAAAGAGGGAACTGCTCGAGCTCCGCGGCCGAGATCTCCGCTATTGCGTTGCGCGTGGATCGCTGTGCATGTCTGGCGTGTACGACCGGATCGTGATGCACGACGACGATCCCGTCCCGAGTGGCGTGCACGTCGAGCTCTATCGCATCGGCTCCGAGCTCGATTGCCCGCTCGAAAGAGGCCAACGAATTCTCGGGATGGGTCTGATGCGCTCCTCGATGCGCGATCCGCTCCGGCGGGTCGAAACGTCCACGTGCAGTCAGGGGTTCCTCCAGGTAGTAGCTTTGTGACCGATGAGCGCGAAGCTATGAACGCGATAAGGCGCGGTCAATCGGCCTTAACGGCAGGGGCTCCGGAGCGTCTACCGGTTGAGGCTCCATGACGCCAAGCCCCGATGCCAGGCCCGACGAGACCGATATGGAGCTGATCAGACGCTGGAAGGCGGGTGACAGTCGTGCGGCCACGAGTTTAGTGGGGAGGCATTCCCAGGCGCTGGCGCGATTTGCGGCGAGTGCTGGAGAGCGGGAAGAGATCGAGGAGCTGGTGCAGGACACGTTCGTGCGAGCCTTTGCTTCGCTTGATTCATTCAGAGGTGAAAGCTCGTTGAGGACATGGCTTTTCACGATCGAGCGCAGATTGATGCTAGATCGCCGACGGGTTGAGCGGCGGAGCAGGGAAACGGTGCCGGTTGAGGAATCGGACCACGTCAGTGAATACGGGGCGCTGGATTCGATCATCGCGGACGAAGCGCAGGAGAGAGTAAGGAAATCGCTCGATGCACTTTCACCAACACAGCGGGAAGTTTTCATCTTGAGGGTGCAGCAGGGATTGTCATACAAGGAGATCGCGGTGGTTGTCGGAAGCACCGAAGGCGCTGCGCGAGTTCATTACCACAATGCGATCCAGACGGTAAAGGAGTTTTTGAGAGATGAATAAGTGCAATGAGCTCGATATCCAGGAAATGCTCCCTGATCTGTTGCATGGCAAGCTGGACGCCGATGCGAGAGCGCAGGTCGAAGCGCACGTCGTGAGTTGCGGGGAGTGCACCGAGGACCTGCGTGTACTCCGGACGGTAAAATCGGCCGCGGTATTCATTCCCGAGATCGATGTCGATCGCGTGGTGCGACAGATTCCACCGTATCGGGGGATCTTGCCCGCGGCACAGACCCCGACGCGGTCGCGGGTGGTGTCGTGGCTAGTTGCGGCAAGTCTCATCGTGGTGGTGCTCGGTGGAGGCTCGCTGCTCATGATTCAGAAGTCGCCGACCCTCTCCCCCGTCGCCGGTGTTGCAAGTTCCAAATCACCGACGGGCGCGTTGACGCAGACGGGTAGGCCGAGCGACGTTCCGGCGACATTACCTATCAAGAGCTCGACTGTGTCACAGACGTCGGCGCCGCATGCGCTTGCTCTGGCGACCGCCGTCGATGGACTCAGCGATAACAATCTTCGCCAGCTGATGGACGACCTGAACAACTTCGACGCGTTGCCGGCAACCGAGCCCGGTCCGGTTATCTCGGTAGACAACGGCGATGGTCTGGACCAGGGATCAAGATGAGACGACGTCTCGCACTCACTGCCCTTTCTTTGCTTCTTGCCGCGACCGCGGCTAATGCACAGCCCGTGACCGCGCCAGCGAATCCGAATCGCGCCGCGCTAGAGCAGCGGTTTCGCGAACAGTCGGCAAAGGTAGCGCAACAGCGGCTCGGTCTGAGCGATGCGCAGCTCGCCCAGCTCGTGCAATCCAATGCGCGGTTCGCCCCGCAGCAGAACCAACTCGTGGTGCAGGAGCGCGAGACGAGACGTCAGCTACGCGTCGAGATGACCGCCGGTAATCAGGCCAACCAGGCGCACGTGAGTGCGCTTCTCGACGATGCGATGCGTCTCCAGAAGCAGCGCATTGCGCTCGTCGAGGCGGAGCAGAAGGATCTGGCGCGATTTCTTACACCCGTTCAGCGCGCTGGCTACCTTTCGCTCCAGGCGCAGGTCAGACGCCGCGCCCAGGAGCTCGCCCGCAACAATGGCACACAGGGCGACGGATTCGGCCAGCGACAGGGATTGGGATTGCGACGCCCAGCTGGCAAGCGCTTGCCGTAGAAATTCGGTAGACAACCGTCAAATAACATGAGGTCGGCTCTCGATGGTTCTGGTCGAGAGCTTTTTTCGTTTGTGATAGCTAAATTGAGCGAGCGCCCGGGTGGCGGAATCGGTAGACGCAGGGGACTCAAAATCCCCCGGCCTATGGCCTTACGAGTTCGAGTCTCGTCCCGGGTACTACCTTAACCTTCAGGGAACGCCTAGCAACAAAACCTCTTTCCGCAGAGTGAAAGTATGAAGCTACGGCTTCTCGCAGGTCTGATACCGGCTGTAGTTGCGCCACTCGTTCTCACTTCTTGCCATAGCGGCGATCCAATAAGCGCCACTCCGACTGGCGCAACTTGGACAGTGGTCACCAGCGGATCCCTCGATTATCTCAATGCCGTCTGGGGATCGTCCGCATCCGACGTGTGGTCGGTCGGAGGCGCGAGCAATTTCGGCGTCATCGTCCATTATAACGGGACCGCCTGGGCGGCGAGTTGGTCGAGCAGCACACTGGGCACGACCTGGTTCCTTGGCAGCGTATGGGGTACGTCCCCGACCGATGTATGGGTCGTAGGCGCCACCGCTGGAAACGCAGGAATCCTTCACTACGACGGGACTGCGTGGTCGATTGTCCCCAGCGGTAGTGTGCCGCAAACGCTATACGGCGTGTGGGGATCGTCCACATCCGACGTATGGGCGGTCGGTGGAACTTCCAACGCGACGATTCTCCATTTCGACGGCACCGCGTGGTCGACCGCGTTGACCGGGCCCGCGGGAGTCCGCTTCTTCGGCGTCTGGGGCACGTCGGCGACTAACATCTGGGCCGTCGGCACCGCGGGAACGATTTACCATTACGACGGGACAACATGGTCCAGCGTTGCAAGCGGAACGACAGACGACATGTCCGCGGTATGGGGTA
>JAXDME010000211.1:0-12407 GCA_034666285.1 Gemmatimonadaceae bacterium
CGCGACTTACACACGCCTGACGCCCCTGGTGCCATCCCGAAGGTTAGCCCGCGTTACGCCTAGCTAACTGACCTTTGGTTTCTTTTTCCGGCGCTTGTGCATGGGACGCCGCTCGTCCACTCTGACCTCGAGAAGTTTCTGGTCCGCGCGTACCATGGTCCCCTCGAAGGTCTCCCCGTTCCGGCGCGCTGCCCACCCCATCGAGAAAGGCACGGGTGCAGACGTCGCTGCTGCCGTACGCAACCGGGCCGCCACATGATCGGTCTGGTCCTCACTGGAGTCGCAGAGAACAACCAGGAACTCGTCGCCGCCGACTCGCACGACAGCTTCCTCCGCGCGGACGTGGCGCATTAGGAAACGGGCCATCTTCACCAGCACACTGTCGCCCTCGGCGTGACCATTCGTATCGTTGTACTGCTTGAAATGATCGATATCGAGATAGATGCAGCCCCATTCCCCTTTGGGCTGCGCTTCGCACTGCCGCGACACCGTATTCAGGTAGCGGCGATTGTAGCAGCCGGTCAGCGGGTCGCGAATGCTCAGTTCCAGGAGCTGCGTCTGCAGCTCTTTCCGCTGCGTGATATCGACGAGAATGCCGTGACAGTACTTGTCGCCAGTCTTCGGATCTACCGAGAGAAATGCGCTGTCGACGACCGTCCTCACCTCTCCGTCGCGACGCGTGACCTGGAACTCGATGTCGCGAACCGAGCCATCCCGCTCGAGCATCGCCATCTCTCGGGCTCTCACCTCCGGCCTCACGAAATCGCTGGTTCTGAATCCTCTCAGCTCGTCCAGCGATTCGACGCCGAACATCTCCAGAAACGCCGGGTTCGCATCGATGATATCACCATCGAGCGTCGTTATATAAATTCCTTCTTTCAGGCGCAACGCGAGCTCGCTGAGCGTGGTTGGGTCGCTCAGACTGCGAAAACGTTTTGTTTTTGGCTTTCTGGTTTGCTGGGGGCGGCTCACATCATTGCCTCAGCGAACGGCATATCCGTTGCTTCAATGGAAGGGTAACGATTGGAGATATTATGCCATCCAGACGAGAGCAGGAACAAGGTACGAGAACCCCTGGAAAACAGGGCGACGGCGATCCGGGCACCCGGTCCGGCCAGCCAAACCCCGAAGACGTTCCGTCCCACTCTGACGAGCACAAGAGTGGTTACGGCGGTGAAGGGGGATCCCCGCGCACCAGCGCCGATCAGCGTGAGACCCCGAAGAGAAGCTAAGCAAGAATCGATTCGATGAGCTTCCGCACTGCCGGTATTCACCACGTAACCGGTATCGCGAGCGATCCCCAGAGAAATCTCGATTTCTACGCCGGCATCCTCGGCCTCCGGCTCGTCAAGCGTACCGTAAACTTCGACGACCCGACCACTTATCACTTCTACTTCGGTGATGAACAAGGGAGCCCGGGGAGCATTCTTACGTTCTTTCCGTGGCCGGATGCGCGGCGCGGAAGACAGGGCGGCGGCCAGGTCGCCGTTACCTCCTTCGCGATCCTCCCCAGCTCCGTCGGCTTCTGGATAGAACGACTGATAACGAAGCAGGTCGAGTTCTCCCAGCCGGTTGCTCGCTATGAGGGAGAGCGCGTAATCGCCTTCAAGGACCACGACGGATTCATGGGCGAGCTGGTTGCGCACCCCGGTGCCGATGTGCGCACCGGGTGGTCGGGCGCCGGGATACCCGCCGAGCACGCCATTCGCGGCATCTATTCCGTCACTCTCTGGCTCGATGCCAACGAGCTCACTGGTCAGCTCCTCACGAACACTCTCGGGTTCAAGCTCGTACGTGAGCAAGGCAGCATTTTCCGCTACGCGGCCGGCGACGGCGGTCCCGGATCCATCGTGGATTTGCGTTGTGTTCCGGGTATCTGGCCCGGAGTAATTGGAGCTGGTACGGTGCACCACGTGGCCTTCCGTGCATCGGATGAATCAGAGCAAATCAGCCTTCGCGCCGAGCTCACATCGCTCGGCTATAACGTCACGCCACAGCTCGATCGTGATTATTTCAAATCCATCTATTTCCGCGAGCCGGGCGGCGTGCTCTTCGAAGTAGCGACGGATGGTCCCGGATTCGCGATCGATGAGCCGCTCGATTCACTCGGACAATCATTGAAGCTCCCAGACTGGATCGAGCCCCGACGGTTCGAGATCGAGGCTCTCCTGCCGAACATACATACGCCGCTGGAACTGCGCGGTCCCAACGCATGACCGACGACATCGGCTTCATCCATCGCTTCGTCCCCGCCCAGGACACGTCATCGGCCGAGACGCTGGTCGTTCTGCACGGAACCGGCGGAGACGAGAACGACCTCATCGGAATCGGACAGGCGATCGCACCGGGGACCAATATTCTGAGCCCACGCGGAAACGTCCTCGAGAACGGCGCTCCACGCTTCTTCAAGCGGCTCGCCGAAGGGAAGTTCGATCCGATAGAGGTGAAGTCGCGCGGTGAGGAGTTGATTCGCTTCATTCGCGCTGCCATCTCGAAGTATCGACTGAACCCCGAGCGCGTCTTTGCGCTCGGCTATTCGAATGGGGCCAACGTTGCCTCAACGATGATGTTCATCGAGCCGGAGCTGCTGCGAGGCGCGATTCTGCTTCGCCCGATGGTAGTATTCGAGCCGAGCGAGCGCCCCGACCTGAGCGATGCCGGCATTCTCATCTCCGCCGGCCGAATGGATCCTATTGTGCCGACTACGAGCGTGGACCGATTGGCTGAGTTATTCGAGGCCTCACACGCAGAGGTCACCCTCAAGTGGCAGCTGGCTGGTCACAATCTTCTGCCGAGCGAAGTCCACGAGGCGGCCGACTGGCTCGCCCTGCAACGCGCTCGCGTATGAGCTAGTTTGTAAATAATGCTCTTCCCAAGCATGGCAGCTCCTCCAAGTCCGCATCATTTCCGTCCTACGGCGCACCTGGTTCACTAATGTCTGAGCCCACCGATACCGCGGCCGCTCCGCGATCAGCACCACCTGCCTCTCCTTCTGCGTCTGGCCAATCGCTCGAGGAGCTCTGCATCAACGCGATCAGAGTCCTGTCGATGGATGCAGTTCAGAAAGCCGACTCGGGCCATCCGGGAACGCCGATGGCGCTCGCTCCGCTCGCTTACGTACTCTGGACGCAACACCTGCGGTACAATCCAGCCAATCCGAGCTGGCTCAACCGCGATCGCTTCGTGTTGTCAGCTGGTCACGCTTCTATGTTGTTGTACAGCGTCCTCTATCTCACAGGTTACGATCTCACTCTTGACGATCTGAAGCAGTTCCGCCAGTGGGAGAGCAAGACGCCCGGACACCCCGAGTACGGCTACACGCCAGGTGTCGAGACGACGACCGGCCCTCTTGGACAGGGAATCGGCAACTCGGTCGGGATGGCTGTCGGCGAAGCGCACATGGCGGCGGTGTTCAACCGCGACCAGAAGATCTTCGACCACAACATCTACTTCATCGCCAGCGATGGCGACATGATGGAAGGCGTCTCGCATGAGGCGTCGTCCTTCGCCGGACATCACAAGCTCGGCAAACTCATCGGCTTCTACGACGACAACCACATCACGATCGAAGGCGACACCGCACTCACCTTCAGCGATGACACGGCCGCGAGATTTGCCGCCTACGGCTGGCACACCCAGCACGTAGCAGACGTGAACGATCTGGCCGCGCTCAATCGCGCGATAGACGCGGCGAAGGCAGAGACATCCCGCCCATCGTTGATCGTCGTCCGCTCGCATATCGGGTACGGTAGTCCCAACAAGCACGATACCGCCGAGGCGCACGGCTCAGCGCTCGGCGTCGATGAGATCAAGCTCACCAAACAGGCTCTCGGATATCCGTCGCAGGAGGCGTTCTATGTCGCTCCCGAAGCCCTTCGTTGGTGGCGCGACGCAGCGAAGAAGCGGGCTAAGTCGGAAGACGAGTGGAAAAAAGTCTATGACGCCTATAAGGCAACGAATCCCGCGCAGGAGAAGGAGCTTCAACGCCGTTTGGCGGGTGATCTTCCCGACGGATGGGAGTCCGCGCTTCCGACATTCACCGCCAAAGATGGCAACGTGGCGAGTCGGGCCGCATCAGGGATCGTCATCAACGCGATCGCCAGCAAAATCCCCGAGCTGATCGGCGGCTCCGCTGATCTCGCGAGCTCGACCAACACGATCATCAAGGGCGAGCCGAGTTTTTCCGCCGAGAATTATGCGGGTCGCAATTTTCATTTCGGAATTCGTGAGCACGGAATGGGATCGATCATGAACGGCATGTCGCTCACCGGCGGCATCGTCCCGTACGGGGCAACGTTCCTGATATTCTCCGATTACATGCGACCGCCGGTGCGGCTCGCTTGTATCATGGATCGTCACGTCATCTACGTGTATACGCACGATTCGATCGGACTGGGAGAAGATGGCCCGACGCACCAGCCAATCGAACAGCTCAGCACGCTACGCGCGATTCCGGATATGACCTTGATCAGACCCGCGGATGCGTCAGAGACCGCTGAGGCCTGGCGCGTAGCGCTCAAGCACAAGAAGGGCCCCGTCGCCCTCGTTCTCACTCGGCAGAAGTTGTCATTCATCGACAGGACGAAATACGCGTCCGCTGCCGGTCTGGCGCGCGGGGCATACGTGCTCGCTGACGCTCCCGGCGGCGCTCCGGAGGTCGTACTCATCTCGAGCGGTTCTGAAGTCGGGCTCATTCTCGATGCACAAAAGACGCTTGAGGCTGACGGGATCCGCGCGCGGGCAGTGAGCATGCCGAGTCACGAGCTCTTCGCCAGGCAGGACGAATCGTATCGCAACAGCGTGCTGCCAAAAGGAATCCGGCGTATCGCGATGGAGGCTGCGCACCCGATGTCGTGGTACCGTTGGGTTGGCGACGACGGGGTCATACTCGGTCTCGAGCGTTTCGGCGCCTCGGCGCCAGCAGCTACTATCTACACCCAGCTCGGCATCACGGTAGATCGGATGGTAGAGACCGCGAAGCAAATTGTTGGCAAGACTTGACGCTCCGTCGCGATCCAGCCACCGGGGCCTTCCGTGAACGGTAACGAGCCGACCCTCAGGGACATCAGCGTCATGCTCAACCCCGACACGCCCGAGTGGCCCGGTGATACGCCATTCACATGCGGATGGGCTTCATTGATCAGCGCTGGCGCAAGCGTAAACGTTTCGTCTTTCAGCGCGAGTCCCCACGTCGGAACGCACGCCGACGCACCAATCCATGTTCGCGAAGGATGGGCGGGCTCGCACGAGCTGTCGCTGGACGCTTTTTTCGGGCCTGCCATCGTCGTTGATATTTCGACTCTCAGCAAAGAGATCGATATCGAGGAGCTCGAGAAAATCCAGTCGTTGCCGTTTGTAGAGCGACTTCTCCTTCGCACGGGGCGCACGATTGCGAGCGGTGCATTTCCCGAGGACTGGCCAACCCTGTCCGAGTCATGCGTCCGAACCCTGCTGGGTCGGGGGCTTCGCCTGCTCGGTGTCGACGCACCATCAGTCGACTCCAGGGAGAGCAAGAATCTTCCGGTTCATCACATGCTGTTCTCCGAAAACGCCGCGATTCTCGAGAATCTCGATCTGCGAAGAGTGACACCGACGATGTATGAGCTGATGGCTTTTCCGCTCAAGCTCATGGCTCTCGATGCGGCGCCGGTCCGCGCGGTGTTGCGCCAGATCGTTGGATAACGCCACGACGTCGCTGGATACATCGATGCCGCACGCCATGGAACGACCCGCCGGAATATCCGCGAATCATCGACATTCGCCTTGACCTTCTGATGGCCAGCGATCGATAACCATGCTCAGACGTACGTTGATTGTCGCCGTTGTAATGGTATCGTTGGCCTTCTTCATTCAGGCGCAGCAGCAGGAGCGGCCGAGGCGAGGAAAGTCTCGCGGCAGTAGAGTGGGACGCAAGCCAACTCTCCCACGCGTCACCCGGGTCGTACATGATTCCGGCGGTCGTGAGTTGATCATTCGCATGCTCGACGTGGGTCAGGGAGACGCGACTTACATACGAAACGGATCGAGCAGGGTGATCATCGATGGCGGCCCCAATACGGCGGTATTTGGCCGCTATCTGGATTCACTCGATCTCAACAACTCGACCATCGATGTTGTCATCCTGTCCCACCAGCATCTCGATCACTACAGCGGCCTCCGTGAGCTCTTCAGGGCTTCGCGCCACATCCACGTGCGCTATTTTTTTGAGAACAAGGATCCGGCGCCAGCCGTCACGCTCGCGACGTTGCGGGATTCGATTCTGTCGCGAATGGACAATGACAGCCTGATCTATCGCGACACGGACGATCCGTGTTCTGACGGACGACGGATGTGCACCATCACGATGACCGGTGGAGCGAAGCTGCATATCCTGGCGCCGATGCCGAATGGCGACAAACCGAATAATCGCTCCACCGCAGTAAAGCTGATCGGACCGGATTCCGCATCGTTCACGATGTGGCTCGCCGGCGATGCGGAGCGAGAAGAAATCGACTGGTTCGAGATGTCCGGCTACGAGCGCGACCCCGGAATGCGGGTGAACGTTTTGAAGGCCGACCACCACGGTAGCTGTAACGGAGTCACGCCCCGTTATCTGTCTCTCATCACGCCAGGGTGGGTAGTCGCATCGGTTGGCGCCACCAACGACTACGGCCACATGCACACCCAGGCGAAGGACATCTACAGACAGGCCGGTGTGCCGTGGTACCGCACGGATCAGAACGGAACGGTTACGATCCGCTCACCCGGAACGGCGGGTGCAGGCTTTACGATTGTTCCGGAGCGACGTGGAATTGATCTCAATGGGCCCGGTGATCGCGCTTCGCGGCAGTTCGACTGTGCCTCGCCTTGATGGTCGATTGGGCTGAACGGATCTAAATCACAAGCTGATATCCCCACCACGGTCGTTGGTCGATTTTCTTCCGACCTGCTTCGCCGACCTGTCGAGTGCTTTCTTCTTCGCTTCGGGATCGGTCTCGATGAGAAGCGCCGATTTCCCTTCTTGTCTGTCGTGAGTCACCGAAAGGACATCGCCTTCTCTCACCCCCTCCGGCAACATCCATTGCGGAATAGGCGTAACGGTGCGGCCGTCCACTTCAATAGATGCCGACCCGTCCTCGATCACATCGACGATCCACGTATGCTTGGAATGTTTGCTCATTTATTCTCCGTCGCCCGGACATCGCTCAGATTCCAGAGTAGCACATGGCATGTCCTATGCGCCATTGCCTCGCTCCCTGGCAGCATTACTTGCACCAATTACCCCGATAAGATCTATGCAGAGTGACTCAGGTCATACGACCTCCGTCTGGATGGCCAACACCGAAGTTCCACAATTCCAGCCGCTCAACCAGGATGTGCGCGCGAATGTCTGCGTAATCGGGGCTGGAATCGCCGGGATGACGACGGCTTACCTGCTTGCGCGGGCCGGCCGGGCGGTTGTGCTCATAGATGATGGCCCTATCGGGGGTGGCGAGACCGGTCGCACCACTGCTCATCTCACCGCTGCGCTGGACGACCGCTATTACAACATCGCGAGACTCCACGGCGAAGAAGGTGCGCGGCTCGCGGCCGAGAGCCATATGTCGGCGATCCATCGCATCGAGACGATTGCCTCGATGGAGGACATCGATTGCGATTTCGAGCGCGTCGAAGGCTACCTCTTTCTCGGCGGCGACAGACAGCGGAAGGAACTCGAGCGGGAGCTCGAGGCAACGCACCGCGCCGGCATCAATGACACTCAGCTGATCGATCGCATTCCGTTCAGTTTCTGGGATAGCGGCCCGGCGCTTCGCTTCCCCCGCCAGGCGACTTTTCATCCTCTCAAATATCTGAAAGGCCTGGCGCGCGCGATTCTCCGCGACGGCGGAAAGATCTATTCCGGCGTTCACGCCGAGAAAATCGTGGACGGCGAGCCGGCGCGCATCACGACGAGCGAAGGCCACGTCATCAGCGCCGACAATGTCATTGTCTGCACCAACACTCCCGTGAACGACTGGCTCATCATCCACAGCAAACAGGCCGCGTATCGCACTTATGTCATTGGAGCGCGCGTTCCGCGTGGATCGGTTCCGCACGGGTTGTATTGGGATACGCTCGACCCCTATCACTACGTCCGCCTGCAGCAGCCGGAGGACAGCTCCGGCAACGAGCTCGATTACGAGATCCTTATCGTCGGTGGCGAGGATCACAAGACGGGCCAGGCCGATGACATGGCGGACCGTTTTACCCGCCTCGAGAAGTGGACGCGCGAGCGGTTCCCGATGGTCGAGCGCATAGAGTACCAGTGGTCCGGCCAGGTGATGGAGCCCGTGGACTACATGGCGTACATCGGCAAGAATCCCGGCGGTGACGAGCACATCTACATCGC
The DNA here is from genome assembly GCA_034666285.1 of Gemmatimonadaceae bacterium. Classification (GTDB taxonomy): domain Bacteria; phylum Gemmatimonadota; class Gemmatimonadetes; order Gemmatimonadales; family Gemmatimonadaceae; genus UBA4720. The sequence continues at coordinate 8,369 of JAXDME010000211.1, forward strand.
CACCGGCGATTCAGGCAACGGGATGACTCATGGAACCATCGCCGGAATCATCCTCAACGAGCTCGTGCAGGGGCGAAAGCACCAGTGGGCAAAGCTCTACGATCCTTCGCGCGTCTCGCTTCGCGCGACGCCGGAATATCTCAAGGAGAACATGAATGTCGCGGAGCAATACAAGGATTACTTCACGCCAGGTGACGTGGGCGATGTGGCCGCCATCCAGCCGGGTGAAGGTGCGGTGGTCGGCCGCGGTCGCGGCAAGATCGCCGTGTACCGCGATGATCGCGGCAACATCCACCAGCGCTCCGCTATCTGCACTCACTTGTACTGCGTCGTTCACTGGAACGGCACGGAGAAAACCTGGGACTGTCCATGCCATGGATCACGTTTCGACCCCTACGGCAAGGTCGTCAACGGACCGGCTATAGTCGGGCTTTCTCCTGTTGGCTCGGAATCGAAGAAGGAGGAAGAGAAGAAACCGAAGAGGGCCGCATCGAAGCGGTGACGTTGTGAGTCTTCCCGTCATCTACGAGCGACACGGCCTTTTCTGCTCTTCGTCCATCTACCATAAGCTCGGTGAGTCCGCGCTGCAGCCCATCGGGGTTCAGCACCTTGATAACGTAGGTCGATGATCTGAACCGATATTCGACGGTGAATTCCTTCCAGCTCGCCGGAATGCACGGCTCGATGTAGAGAAGCTCGCCGCGTTGCTGGAACCCGAGTATCGCCTCCAGCGCGGTTCGATACATCCAGCTCGCCGAACCCGTGTACCATGTCCAGCCGCCGCGGCCGAGATGTCCTTTTGCCGTGTAGACGTCTGCCGCTACAACGTATGGCTCGACCTTGTAGATCTCGACCGCCTTCGGAGTATCCGAGTGCGTTATCGGGTTGAGCATTTGGAACAGCTCGACCGCGCGGTCACCGTCTCCCTGCAGCGCAGTCGCTAGCACCGCCCAGAGCGCGGCGTGCGTGTACTGCGCTCCGTTCTCACGCACTCCTGGCAAATACCCCTGAATGTATCCCGGGTCGTGCGTCGTCTTGTCGAACGGCGGCGTCAACAGCATGATGAGCCGCGCGTCGTCTCGCACGAGATACTTGTTGAGCGATTGCATCGCGATTCGCGCACGCTCGGGTTGCGCCGCTCCTGAGATTACGCTCCAGCTCTGCGCGATCGAGTCGATCTTGCATTCGTCGCTGGTGCGCGAGCCCAGGGGAGAGCCGTCGTCGAAATACGCGCGCCGATACCATTCGCCATCCCACGCCGAGCCCTCCACGGCTGCGGCGTATTCGTCGGCTTTGGTCAGCATCTCATCGCGCACCGCCATATCACCCTTCTGCTCGGCGTGCACTGCGAACTTGCGCAGAGTTGCGATGATGAACCACGCCAGCCACACGCTCTCTCCTTTCCCTTCGATGCCAACCCGGTTCATTCCATCGTTCCAGTCACCGCTGCCGATGAGCGGAAGTCCGTGCACTCCTTTGGTGCACGCTCGCCTTAGAGCGCGAACGCAGTGGTCGTAAATACTGCCCACCTCGCCGGAGAGCTTCGGTAGATCGTAGATCTCGTGCTCGTCGGGATTGAGCTGGCGCATCGTCAGGTACGGCACTTCTATGTCGAGAATCTGGCGGTCGGACGCGACGTTCACGTAGTGATCGATCACGTATGGAAGCCACACGAGATCATCCGAGAATCGGGTTCGCACGCCGCGACCGCTGTGCGGATGCCACCAGTGCTGAACATCGCCTTCGACGAATTGGCGGGACGCCGCGCGGATAATGTGCTCTCTGGCTACTTCCGGCTCCGAGTATACGAAAGCCATCACGTCCTGCAGCTGGTCGCGGAATCCGAACGCGCCACTCGACTGGTACAAGGCCGACCGCGCCCACATTCGACACGACAGCGCCTGGTAGAGCGCCCAACGATTTACCATCAGGTCGAACGTCGGCTCGGGCGTTGTGACCTTGATCGTGTCGAGTCTTCGCTCCCAGCTGGCGATGTTCGTGTCAACGCTCTTGCGCGCTGCCTCCGGCGCCCGGTGTCGCGCGATGATCTCGCGGACGGCATTCTCGCCGTCTGCGGCACCGAGCAGCATCACGATGTCTCGGGATTCACCCGGCTCGATGGTTATGCTCACCTGCATCGCGCAACACGGATCTATCGTCGCGCCGATCGCACCAGACAAGCCCGCCCGCTCCAGCCCGGCCGGGCTCGAGATCGTTCCATTCCTCCCCAGAAATTCCCGGCGGTCCGCGGTGTAGTACGCAACCCGCTCGCTGATCGAGGCAAACGCCACGGTTTCAGCGAATTCACTGTCGAAATAATTGCGAGCGAACATCGATTGCGTGTCCTCGTCGAAGCTCGTGCGAACCTGATACTGCGTCAGCTCGCGCGTAACGCCGAGCACCCACTCCAGATACCACGTCAGCGTCAGCTTCTTGCGCGTTACTCCTTCATTGCGGAGCGTCAGCACGCTGATCTTCACAGGGTCGTTCTGGTCCACGCCGAGGCGCAATGAGCTGGCGAGCCCCTTGTGGGTGTGGTCGAACACCGAGTAACCCGCTCCGTGGCGCACACGATACGGCGTCGGCTCCCGAATAGGGGATGGCGTCGCAGTCCATAGATCACCGTTCGCGTCATCGCGCAGAAACACGCAATCGCTCGATGGATCACGCACCGGATCGTTGTGCCACGGGGTGATGCGGTAGAAGAAGCTGTTCTTTGTCCATGTTACTCCGCTTCCGGTCTCGCTCACGCAAAAGCCACCCAAGGCGTTCCCGACGACGTTGATCCACGGTGCAGGCGGAAGATCGCTGCCCGTCAGATGGATCTCGTATTCGCCTTCCTTGTTGAAGCCACCCAAACCGTTGAATGACTGGAGGCCAGTCCCGGGATCTGGCGTCTTTGCGTGAATCGCAACCGTGCCGAGGGGAACGATGTCCCGATTCATGATCTCTAGCTTGGGCGGATATCTGTCCTCGACCCCCGGGAACTCGAGGAAATTTCCTAGCCCGAGTCCGTCGCAGTTCACCTGAACCCGAGCCATCGCCTTGAGGAGTGTGATCTCTTCCGGCTTGAGCAGATCCGACCGTCGGATGAAGACACCGCCTGGGCGATCGAGCAGACCTGCCTCGCTCGAGGCCATCGTCGTCGCCAGCAGCTCGTCACTCAGCTCCTGCATGTACGTCGCTGGATGCATGTTGAGAATCACGAGGTCGCAGCTGATTCCCTTCAGTCTCCAGTAGTGGTGAGTTCTGAGCAGCTGTCGGATGCTCGGCATTCCCACCGGACTTTCTATTGTTGCCAGCAGGATCGGCCAATCACCAGAAACTCCGAGGCCCCACAACGCCTGCTGTCCCAGCTTGTTCTCTTCGACCGCGCTCTGGGCGGGGCGGAATCCCGGATGCGGGAACATCAAATGGCCAGCAAGATCCTGATACAGCGCAGCGTCAGCGGGCGCGATCCCGAGATCCCGAAGCTCAGCCTGCGCCTGCGCCCACGACAGGTCGAGCGCACGCCGGGCGCTGTACGGATCGTGGTACAGGTCGGCCAGCTCTATCGCCCGTTCCTTGTTGTCGGCGATGAACGTCGTAAATGCGACGTGCGCCGATGCGCCCGGCGGAATGCGAACACGAACGCGCAGTGAGAAGATTGGATCCAGCACAGCGCCAACGGTCCCACTCAGCTCCGCTCCTTCATCGAGCGCTGCCGCATTCCTCACCGATCGCCCCCTACCGACGAATTTTGCCCGATCGGTTTCGCAGGTGACGTTGCCCACGATCTCCGGTCCGACCGCGACGACGTGCGCGCACCAGATTGCTGCCTCTGTCGCCGACCGCGGCCGGCGTGTCGCTAGCAACGCTGCGTTCGGACCGAGAAACTCAGTCTGCACGAAAAGGTTCTGGAAGGCGGGGTGTGCACGATCCGCCTCGGGAGGAGCCAGCACCACTTCGGAATAGCTGGTCAGCTCGATCTCTTTGGGCTGCAGCGACCTGTTCGTAAGAATGATCCGCCTGACTTCGGCAGCGTCGTCCGAGGCGACAG
>JAXDME010000212.1:0-4391 GCA_034666285.1 Gemmatimonadaceae bacterium
TTCAAGAACGAGGTCCAGGTCTTCATCTACGTAGTGTCGGCAGATCAGGAGAATGACGCAGACGTGATGGCGCTCGTCGCCGCGTCCTACGCGCTCAACTCATCGAAGATCCCCTTCAAGGGACCGATTGCCGGCGTGCGCGTCGGCCGTGTCCAGGACAACTGGATTCTCAACCCGACGTTCCAGCAGCACCCTTACAGCGACATGGACATCGTCCTCGCCGCGTCGAAAGACTCGATCATGATGGTCGAAGGTGGGGCGCTCGAAGTCACCGAAGCAGATGCACTCGAAGCATTGACGGTCGGACATCGCGGCGCGCAGGAGCTGATCCAGCTCCAGGAAGAGCTGCTCGCCCAGGGTCGTGCCGAGAAAATGAAGTGGACAAAGGCCGAGGTCGCCCCGGCGATCAAGGTGCGCGTCGACGCGCTGGCCAAGGGCCGGATCGCCGAAGCGATCAACCAGAAGGAAAAGCACACCCGCATTGAAGCAGTAGAGCTCGTCAAGAAGGAAGCGATCGAGCAGCTGCTCACCGAATTTCCGGACAACTCGAAGGACGTCAAGTCGCTCGTCGAAGACACGGAGTATCACGCGCTCCGCTCGCAGGTCCTCGACACCAACAAGCGAGTTGACGGCCGCGGAACCAAAGACGTCCGCGCAATCACAATCGACACCAAGGTGCTTCCACGCGCCCACGGCTCCGCGCTGTTCACGCGCGGACAGACACAGGCACTTGTCGCCGTGACGCTAGGCACCGCGAACGACGTTCAGCGCCTCGACAGCATCGACGATGCAGGCGAGACGACAAAGTCGTTCATGCTGCACTACAACTTCCCGCCGTTCTCCACGGGTGAAGTGAGACCCATGCGCGGCACCAGCCGTCGCGAGATCGGTCATGGAAACCTGGCCGAGCGCGCGCTGCAGAGCGTGCTGCCCGCGTTCGAGGATTTCCCGTACACGATTCGCATCGTCTCCGACATCCTCGAGTCCAACGGGTCGTCGTCGATGGCATCGGTTTGCGGTGGCTCACTGGCACTTTTCGACGCTGGTGTTCCGCTTCGCTCCGCGGTTGCAGGCGTCGCGATGGGACTGATCAAGGAAGGCGCGAAGTACGCGATCCTCACCGACATCCTTGGCACCGAAGACCACCTCGGCGACATGGACTTCAAGGTCGCGGGGACCGAGACCGGAATCACTTCGATCCAGATGGACATCAAGATCGAAGGACTCGATCTGAAGATCGTAAAGGCAGCTCTCGCGCAGGCCCGCGAAGGCCGGCTCCACATTCTTGGTGAGATGCGCAAGGCGCTCGCAGAGCCGAGATCGGATCTCTCGCCGTACGCGCCACGCATCGTCACGATGAACATCAACCCCGAGAAGATCGGCGATCTCATCGGCCCGAAAGGCAAGACGATCCGCGGCATTCAGGACGAGACCGGAGCAGAGGTCACCGTCGACGACACCGGATTGGTCACGATCGCGGCAGTTGGTGGAGAGGCGATGGAGAGAGCGCGTCAGATGATTCAGGCGCTCACCGCGGAGCCGATCATCGGCGATACCTACGAAGGGACCGTCAAGAGCACGACGGCCTTCGGCGCTTTCGTCGAGATCATGCCGGGAACCGAGGGACTGGTTCATATCTCCGAGCTCAAGCACGGGCGCACTGAGAAGACCGAGGACGTCGTGAAGAAGGGAGACCGAGTCAAGGTCAAGCTTCTGGAGCGCGATGAGCGTGGACGTCTCCGTCTCTCGATGAAGGCACTCACCGCGAAACCGGAAGGCGAGAGCCAGTCGGGCGGCGGGAGCGGCGAAGGAGAAGGATCGGCGATGGCTGCCGTTGGAGCATCTGGCGAGCAGGCTGATGGTGGGGAGACTGGCGGGAGGTCCGAGCGTAGCGACAGGCCTCGTCGTCCCCGTGGTGGCGGAGGCCGCTCGCGCGAGTGAGCGTCGTGACGCCGTGCGCGGGCTCTGATCTGCGCCGTACCGTTCTACCGAACGGACTGACCGTACTCTCGGAATCAATGCCGGGAGTACGGTCGGTCGCATTGGGGGCGTGGATTCGCGCAGCTTCGCTGCATGAGAGCGCCGAGAAGATGGGCGTCTCCCATATGCTGGAGCACATGGTGTTCAAGGGGACGCCAACAAGGAGCGCCAGGGATCTCGCCCTCGCGCTGGAAACACTCGGCGGCTCGCTCGACGCGTACACCTCCCGTGAGCACACGTCGTATCAGGCAAAGGTGCTGGACGAGCATCTCACGCAGGCCGCCGACGTCCTCGCCGATCTGATCTTCCGTCCGACGTTGCGAGCCTCTGACCTCGCGCTCGAGAAAAAAGTCGTGCTCGAGGAGATCAACACCGTCGACGATACGCCCGATGATCTCGTGTTCGAGCTCCACAACGCGCAGATGTGGGGAAACCACCCTTACGGGTACCAGATCCTTGGCACTCGCGAGACGGTGGGCGCGCTCGGGGTGTCGGATCTTCGAGCTCTGCATTCGCGCGCATACCATCCGGAACAGATCGTGGTTGCCGCGGCAGGCAACGTCGAGCACGATGATCTTCTGGAAATACTGCAGGCCACCGGTTGGGCGGACATTCCGCGCGGCGGACTCGCTCCGTTGAAATCTCCGGCTCCAATCGTGCAGACTCCCGCCGCCGTGCACTTCGAACGGGAAACGGCGCAGACCCACATCGTCATCGGCAGCGAGGCATTCGCGCACAGCGATCCGCGTCGCTACGCCATGTCGATGGTCGGGATGCTTTTCGGTGGCGGAATGAGCTCGCGGCTCTTTCAGCGAATTCGCGAAGAGCTCGGTCTCGCGTACTCCGTCTATTCTTTTCAGTCGTTCCACGAAGACGCCGGCATGCACGGTGTCTACGTCGGCACCACTCCTGATAGTGCGCGCGCAGCAGTCGACGCGATCAACGCGGAGATGGAGAAACTCTCCGCTGAAGGGCTTAGCGAGGAAGACATCACCGCGGGAAAAAGCCAGCTGAAAGGACAAATTACGCTGTCGCTCGAGAGTCCCACCTCGCGAATGTACCGCGCCGCGGGAACCGAGCTGTACGGCGAGCCATATCGGACGCTCGACGAACTGCTCGCTCTGGTCGATGCAATCGACGGACAAACCGTCGCGGAGCTCTGCAAGACCTATTTTGTACCCGGGCGGCAGACACTCGTAAGCCTCGGTCCGCGCGCCGCAGCCTGACACGCGACGCCTCAACTTTCAATGCGAAATAATCTGAGATGAAGATCGGCGTTCCGAAGGAAATAAAGACAAACGAGAATCGTGTCGCGCTCGTACCCGCCGGCGCGGAATCGCTCGTCGCGGCCGGCCACACAGTCATGATCGAGAAGGGAGCCGGCGAAGGGAGCGGCTTTCCAGATTCCGCCTACACAGCGGTTGGGGCCAAGGTCGGTCCCGACGCCGATACAGTTTGGCGCGAGGCTGACATGATCATGAAGGTGAAGGAGCCGATCAAGGCCGAATGGCCCCGGATGAAGAAGGGACAGATGATCTTCACCTACTTCCACTTCGCCGCGGACAAGGAGCTGACACTCGCCCACATCAATAGCGGCGCCATCTGCATCGCTTACGAGACTGTGGAGCTTCCAAATCGGGAGTTGCCGCTCCTGACCCCGATGTCGGAGGTCGCAGGCCGTATGGCCGTTCAGGAGGGAGCCAAGTACCTGGAGAAGCTCCATGGAGGGCGTGGCGTCCTGCTTGGAGGCGTTCCGGGAGTTCCGCCGGGAAAGGTCGTCATTCTTGGAGGCGGGATCGTCGGTATCAACGCTGCAAAGATGGCGGCAGGACTGGGGGCCAAGGTCACCGTGCTCGATGTTTCCCTGGAGAGGCTACGGTACTTGTCCGATGTCATGCCGGCCAACGTCACACTCATCTATTCCAATCGTCATACAATCCTGGAGCAGATCTCCACCGCGGATCTGGTCGTCGGAGCGGTTCTGATACCTGGAGCCATCGCGCCGAGGCTCATTCGCCGTGAAGACCTGAAGGTCATGCAGCCTGGAGCGGTTATCGTCGACGTCGCCATCGATCAGGGCGGCTGCGTCGAGACGATCCATGCTACGACGCACGAGAATCCAACCTACGTCGTGGACGGAATCGTTCACTACGGAGTCGCAAACATGCCCGGTGGTGTACCAAGAACTTCAACGCTCGCGCTTACCAACGCGACTTTCCCTTACGCCAAGCAGCTCGCGGCGAAAGGATGGAAGAAAGCACTCAAGGAAAACGAAGCACTGAAAAAAGGACTCAACATCGTAGACGGAAAGGTGACATATCCCGCTGTCGCTGAAGCATTCGGCTTGCCGTTTACTCCACCCGATTCATATTTGAACTAATGCGATTTCCATTCTTCAAACCGGGCGCCCT
>JAXDME010000213.1:0-4992 GCA_034666285.1 Gemmatimonadaceae bacterium
TCTCGAACGCCTTCTTTCACGGCGGGCGTTCCCGTTACACCAAACCGCTCACTCTTTTCATCATCATCAACCTCATCTTCTTCGTCGCTCAGCCGCGGACAGGACTGTTTGGCTCCAAGTACATGGAGTACATGAACAACCGTGCGCACCTGGCGACTGTCCAGCGTCACCTGCGTCAAACCGGAGAATCCCAACAGAGCTACATGGCCCGATTCGATGCGAATCTGCAGGATCAGAAGAAAAGCTCTCTGATTCTGGGGGTGCCGGTGCTTGCTCTCTTCATGGCCATTCTCTTTGCCGGCTCGGGGAGAACCTACGCGGAGCATCTGGTTTTTTCGGTCCAAGTGTTCGCTTTCTTGCTGGTTTATATCGGACTCGTCGCCCTCATCCTTCTCGGTCCCTTGTCCCTGGCTCTGCACGCAATCGGTCCGGTCGGCGTATCCATCATGCAAACGCTGCAAGGCGACAACACGATCGCCGCCATTCTCCTGACAGGTCTCGCAGCATACATGTACGCCGGCTTCCGGCGGGCATATGACACTCACCGGACCCGTGCTGCGATAAACGCTGTGATTCTGTCCGGCGCGGTGGGGTTACTCGTTATGCTTAATCACAACGTCCTCTTTTACACCACTTTCTGGACGACGTAGCTCCCTTCGTCCGGCTAGATTTATCGCTGATCCGTTGGTCCAAAGCTTCCAAACACTCGATCTATAAATGGCATCTTTTGACGTGATCTTTATTGGCGGGGGCCCCGCGGGATACGTGGGCGCCATCCGCTGCGCCCAACTGGGAATGTCCGTCGCCGTCGTCGAGCGCGAAGGCTTGGGCGGGACCTGCGTCCTGTGGGGATGCATTCCCGCTAAGGCCCTCCTCGAAGCCGCCTCAATCGCGACAAAAGTCTCGCACTCCGCCGACTTTGGCGTCACCGTGGCCGATGTGAAGCTCGACTACGGTGTCGCGATGAAACGTTCGCGCGCAGTCAGCACTCAGAACTCGAAAGGCGTCGAGTTCCTCTTCAAGAAGCACAAGATCACCTGGATCAAGGGCGCTGCGAAAATTGCCGGCAAGAACTCCGTTTCGGTCAAGATCGATGGGAAGGAGGAAAAGCACGACGCCAAGAAAGCAGTCGTGATCTCGACCGGCTCACGTGTCAAAGGTCTGCCCCAAATCGGTCTCGACCTCAACAAGACGACGGTGCTTTCCTCTGACGAGGTACTCGTTCTCGAGAAAGCTCCGAAGACCATGGCAGTCGTCGGTGCTGGCGCAGTGGGGTGCGAATTCGCGGACGTCTTCGCCGCTTTCGGCACTCAGATCACGCTCATTGAAGCGTTGCCGGTCATTCTCCCGCTCGAGGACGCCGATGTCAGCGCGGAGCTCACAAAAAGCTTCAAGAAGCGCAAGATCGATGTCCTCACCGGCGCTAAGATCAGCGATGTGAAAGTAGGAAAGAACTCAGTCACGCTGAGTGTCGAATCCGGCGGGAAGAAGCAAACCCTCGAGGTCGAGAAGGTTCTCGTCGCCGCTGGACGCGCTCCGAACACCGAAGAGATCGGCCTCAAGGAGCTAGGAGTCCAGCTCACGGACCGCGGCTTCGTCAAGATCAACGAGCGAATGGAGACGTCAGTCAAAGGCATTTATGCGATCGGAGACGTCGCGGGCCCGCCCATGCTCGCTCACAAGGGCCAGCGCGAAGGAATCGTATTCGCCGAGTTCCTCGCCGGCCAGAAGAACGTGCACCAGGTGAACTACGGCAACATCCCGAACGCGACGTACTGTCATCCTGAGGTCGCGTCCATCGGCATGACCGAGGCGCAGGTGAAGGAAAAGAAGATCGACTACAAGATTGGCAAATTCCTCTTTACCAACAACGGACGCGCCCGCACCTCCGGTGAACTGGAAGGTTTCGTCAAGATCATCCGCGACGCCAAATACGGCGAGATTCTAGGCGCTCACATTATCGGCGCGCACGCCACCGAGTTGATTCACGAGCTCGCCGTCGCCCGCGAAAATGAGTTCACCGTGGAAGAAGTCGATCTCGCCATCCACGCCCACCCGACGCTCTCCGAAGCAATCGCCGAGGCAGCCCTCGATTCGCTCGGCAAGATGATCCACGCGTGATTTAGGTGATGCGTAGTGGCTGAGCGCGAGCTATGGACCGTACCACTCGGCCGAATGCCCTACGCGGAAGCGCTGGAGCTGCAGCGCCAGGTCGCTCGTGACCGCATCTCGGGCGCGCTCCCACAAGACGTCCTGCTTCTCGTCGAACATCCGCCCGTAGTCACACTAGGCCGGGCGTCAAAGGAGAAGCATCTCATTGCTTCGCCGGCATTTCTCGAAAGCAAAGGGGTAGAGCTGTTCGAGGTCGAGCGCGGCGGAGATGTGACCTTTCACGGGCTCGGGCAGCTGGTCGGCTACCCAATCGTGGACCTCAAGCGTCACCGGCAGGATCTGCATTGGTACCTGCGGAAAATCGAGGAGGCGGTGATGAACGCCCTTGCGGATTACGGGATCCCGGCCGAGCGCAATCCAAGCTTTACCGGCGTGTGGACGAGAGGAAAAAAGATCGCGTCGATCGGCGTTCACGCCCGCGATTGGGTGACCTGGCATGGGTTCGCGCTGAACGTTTCGACTGACCTCTCCTACTTCGATCTGATCGTTCCATGCGGAATCAGCGGTGTAGTCATGACGTCGATCGCCCGCGAGCTGGGACTGGAGAATGTTTCGCCGCAGGATGTCAGGGATAGAGTATCGGCGAAGTTTGCCGAAGCATTCGACCTCACGGTTGTCGTCACGTCCCATTCAGCGCTTCTCGAGGCCGTCGCGTGACGGAAACCCTCAAGGTCTATCCGTCGCGCGAGCGCCTCGAGACAACTGGCACCCCGAGGGATTTCGCCGCGGAGCTGAATCCGCAGCAGGCGGCCGCGGCGACACACGGAGATGGTCCGCTGCTGATCATCGCCGGCGCCGGAACCGGCAAGACGCGTACGCTGGTCTATCGCGTCGCGCATTTGATCGAGCGCGGCGTCCCGGCCGAACGGATACTTCTGCTGACGTTCACGCGCCGGGCCGCACAGGAAATGCTCTCGCGAGCGGAGCGGCTGGTCGGCAGCAACAGCAAACGGGTGCACGGCGGAACTTTCCACGCGACGGCGCATCGACTTCTCCGACGTTACGGGCCTTCCGCTGGCCTGCCGAAAGACTTTACGATCATGGATCAGGGCGATTCCGCGGATCTCATGCAGCTGTCACGGGCGCAGCTAGGCTACGCTGCGAAGATCAAGCGATTCCCGAAGAAGGAGACGCTGCAGTACGTCTATTCCCGGCACATCAACACGGGAGTTCCGGTCGAAGACATCGTTCGGGACGAGTACGCGCAGTTCGTCGACTATCTGGAAGACTTCGCCAGGATCTACGACGACTACATGCGGCGAAAGCAGGAGCGGAATCTCGTCGACTACGACGATTTGCTTCTCTTCTGGGCGCTGATGCTTGAGGCGTCGCCGGAGCTCCAGAAACAGATTGGCGGAATGTACGATCACCTTCTCGTCGACGAGTACCAGGACACCAACGTGCTGCAGGCGCGAATTCTTCGCGGCATGTGCGGCTCACATGCCAATATCACGGTCGTCGGGGACGACGCGCAGAGCATCTATTCGTTCAGGGGCGCGAATTTCAGGAATATCCTCGATTTCCCCAGGCAGTTCGCTGGAGCGACCACGGTTACACTCGAGCAGAACTATCGCTCTACGCAACCCATCCTGAGCGTCACCAACACACTCATCTCGCGCGCAGCCGAGCGTTTCACGAAGAACCTCTGGACCGAGCGAACCGGGGGAGAGACACCCTGGCTGGTAGCGGCACGAGACGAGCAGCAGCAAACCAGGTTCGTCGTCGATCGGATACTGGAGCTGCACGAAGAAGGAACTCCGCTTCGCGAGATAGCAGTTCTCTTTCGCGCCGGCTACATGTCAGCAGATCTGGAGATAGAGCTCACCAACCGGAAGATCCCGTTCGAGAAGTGGGGCGGTCTCAAGTTTCTGGAGGCCGCCCACGTCAAGGACGTGCTGGCGTTCCTCCGTATTCTGGAAAACCCCCGCGACGAAGTGAGCTGGTACCGGCTGCTCTTGCTGCTCCCTGGAATTGGCGACGCGACCGCGCGTGCGGCGATTGATTCGATGATCGCGGAAGCGTGGGAGTCCAACGCGTTTGGACGCTACAATCCTCCTCCAAGAGCAAAAGGCGCCCATGCGGCATTGGTATCGCTCCTCGAAGGTCTGCGATCCGGCCCTGTGCTGGACGAAGCGAAAGTAGCAGCCGAGATCGCTCGTGTTCGGCAGCTCTACGACAACATCCTGCGCGAGCGTTACGATCGCGTCGAGCCGCGACTGGCCGACCTCGATCAGCTTCAGACGATCGCCGCTGGGTATCCCGACCGCGCCACATTCCTTTCCGCGCTCGCGCTCGAGCCACCGCAGGCGACGCAGGATCTTCCCGGTGGTAGCAGCCGCGAAGAAAACGACTGCCTGGTGCTCAGCACCGCCCACTCGGCGAAGGGAAAAGAGTGGGACGCAGTATTCGTGATCTGGGCCGTCGACGGTTGGTTTCCGTCCGCGCGCTGCCTCAACACCGAAGAGGAGACAGAGGAAGAGCGTCGACTGATGTATGTAGCGCTAACGCGCGCGCGCAACTATCTGAGCGTGGCCTATCCGCTCAACGCATACTCGTCCCGCAGAGGCGCTGACTACTCTCTCGATCAACTTTGCCGGTTCATCGATCGCGGCGTGCGCGACAACATGCAGCGCGTAGCATTGGCGGGCGACAACAAGCTGGCAGATATCGAGGTGCCGCAGAAACAGCCCCTCCTCGATCTCCGCGCGTTGCTCAGATCGAAATTCGGCGCCCCTGAGCGCGGAGAATCGCCGACACCGTAGTAAAGGGCCGCACACTCGGACATCAAGGTTCAACCAGGCCCGATCATTTTGTTTTTTT
>JAXDME010000214.1:0-5228 GCA_034666285.1 Gemmatimonadaceae bacterium
CACTGGAAAAGGTAGAGGTATAGGACATGGCGGCTTCAGTAGAGATTCTTACGGCGATCCGCGAGTTGACCAACTCGAAGCAGATCGATCGCGCCGAATTGCACGGGCTTCTGTCGGACGGCATCAATGCCGCCCTCGCCAAGAAGCACGGGCCGACGGTGCAGGCTGAAGTCGACATCGACGAGAACAAGGGTGCCATTCGCATCGTCCTTCTTAAGACCGTGGTTGAGGAAGTGACAGACCCGGCGAGCCAGATCTCGCTGGAAGAAGCTCGCTTCGAGGACGCGGAATTCCAGGTCGGCGATCAGATGGAGATTCCGGTCGATTTCGCCGAGTTCGGGAGAACCGCGGTTCAGGCCGCCAAGCAGCGCATCATCCAGCGCGTCAGGGAAGGCGAGCGCTCCAAGATCCGCGACGAGTTCTCGAGCAGAGTCGGCGACCTGCTCTCGGGCGAGGTCCAGCAAATCGAGCGGGGCAAGCTCGTGATCATGCTCAACAAGTTCCGCGAAGCGGAAGCAATCATCCCTTACCGCGAGCAGAACCACCGCGAGCACTTCCACCAGGGCGATCCGATCCGCGCCGTTCTGAAGCGCGTTGAGGAGACTCCAAAGGGACCTCGTCTCGTTCTGAGTCGCGCCGACGCTTTGTTCGTGAAGGCGCTGTTCAAGCTCGAGGTGCCCGAGATCCAGCAGAATCTCGTCGAGATTCGCGCCAGTGCCCGAGAAGTCGGGAGCCGGACCAAGATCGCAGTGTTTTCACGCGACGACTCTGTCGATCCGGTGGGCGCATGTGTCGGTCTCAAAGGCTCGCGAGTTCAGGCCGTGGTCAACGAGCTGGGTGGCGAGAGAATCGACATCGTCCCGTGGTCCGCGGATCCGGAGCGGTTCGCCAAGCTCGCTCTCGCTCCGGCGAGGGTTGCCCGGGTATTCAGCGATCCCGCGACGAAAACGATTCAGGCTATCGTGGACGAGGACCAGCTATCGCTGGCGATCGGCCGCAACGGCCAGAACGTGCGCCTCGCTTCTGAGCTCACCGAGTGGAAGATCGAGCTGTACTCGAGCCGTGAATGGATGGAGCGGGGAACCGATCAGCCAATCTTTGCTCCACTTCCAACGGACGAGCCGGTGTCGGGTGTGAATCCGCGCCTGGCCGAACTGGACGGAATGCAGCCCGCCACGGTCGCGGTCCTGGAGGAAGCTGGTTATCGCACCCTCGACGACATCATCGATCTCGAGCGCGAGGATTTTCTGCGACTTCCGGGAATCGCTCCTGAGGAAGCAGACAGATTGATGGCAATCATCAACGAGCTGACCACCGACGACGCGCCTGAGACAGGTGAGGAAGCAGTGGCGGTTACGGCGGCGGATGCCGAAGCAAGCAGCGAGATGGCATCCGAAGGTGGAAGCCCCGCCGCGGAAGGTACGAAGACGGAGTAGGGCGATGGAATCTGCTCAGATGCGCAAGCTCCTTGGGCTCATCGGCCTTGGGGTTCGCGGACGCGGGGCGATAGTAGGCGTTCAGCAGGTCAGGGAAGCGGCACGACGCGGCAAGCTCCAACTCGCTATTGCGGCGCCGGACGCTTCGATTAACAGTTTGAATAAAGTGTTGCCGCTGTTGCGGGCCCGCGGAATTCTTGTGGTTGCGGGACCGTCCGCCGCCGAGCTTGGCTCGGCTGCGGGGCGTGACGCGACAGCGGTGATAGGAATCGTAGACAGAGGTCTTGCAAAGGGAATTCGGGCGCTCAGCCCGACGCCGATGCCGGACGGCCGTAAGGAGGAGTAGGGTTTGAGCAAGCTTCGAGTACATGACCTGGCAGGCGAGTTCGGCGTTCCAAGCGACGAGGTGATGAATCTCCTTCGTCAGATGGACGTTCCCGTTCGCAGCCATTTGAGTCCGCTAAGTGACGATCAGGTCGCGCGCATTCGCGCCCGGTGGGAGCGCGAAAAGCGCGCTCGCGTCGCGGCACCACCAGCGGCGACCCGTCGTCGTCGTGGCACCGCCGCCGCCGCTCCAGCTCAGGAAGTAAAGCCGGAGCCGGCCGCTGAATCCGAAGGCCCCGCTCGTCGTCGACGCCGTGCCGCGAGCGAAGCTGCTCCCGAAGTCGAAATCGCCGAGACTCCAGCGATTCCCGAAGTCAAAGTGGCCGCGCCCTTGTCGGTTTCGCCGCCCGCACAGGCTCCAATCGCCGCGTCCCCAAGTGACGCAGCGGTGGCGGACCGTCCGCGCACGGTGTCGGCTCCCCCGCCGGCGCCCGCCAGACAGAGCCCTCCAGCACAGCAGCCTCTGCAACAGACGCATAGTACTCCTGAGCGTCCAGGCGACCGTGACCGCGAGCGTCAGCGCCCGCAACCGGTAGTCCCGGGAGCGCCGCGTCCACGACCGATTGCGACTGGTGCGCCATATTCTCCCCCTCGTCCCGTCGCGTCAGCCGCGCCGGGTGCCAACACTGCTCCCACTCGCCGTGACGATCGCGGCGCGGGCGTGGGTGGAGGGGGTGGTGGAGGCGGCGGTCGCGGTGAAGATCGTGGTGCTCGCAGAGGAAAGAAAGGAAAGCGAGGTGTCGATCAGGAAGCGGTGTCCGCCAACATCGGAAAGACGATGGCGTCGATGCGCGGCCCAATTCGCCGCGGCGGTGCTCGTCGGGCGGAAGACGGAACCTATCGCGAAGAGCTCGCTGCGCAGCGGCAGGCCGAGGTCGAGCGCGAGAAGAAGACCGTGCGCGTCAATGAGTTCATCACCGTCAGTGAGCTGGCGCAGATACTGAAGACGCCCGCGGTTCAGATCGTGGGCTTTGCGTTCAAGAACCTTGGACTCATGGTGACGATCAACCAGCGCCTCGACTTCGACCAGCGCGAGCTGATTGCCGGGGAGTTCGGCTTCCAGGCCGTGAAGGAGCAGGAGTACGCCGCGGATCTCAAGACCACGCCGACTGCCGACGACACCGCCGAACAGCTCGAGCCGCGCCCTCCGGTGGTGACCATTATGGGTCACGTCGATCACGGAAAGACCTCGCTCCTCGATTACATCCGCAAGGCTAACGTCGTAGCCGGTGAGTCGGGCGGGATCACTCAGCACATCGGCGCGTACCACGTCTCGCTGCCTGGTGGAAAGGCAATCACTTTCCTCGATACACCGGGTCACGAAGCCTTCACGGCCATGCGCGCACGCGGCGCTCAGGTAACTGACATCGTCGTGCTAGTGGTAGCTGCCGACGACCAGGTGATGCCACAAACGATCGAAGCTATCTCGCACGCCAAGAACGCCGGCGTGCCGATGATCGTTGCCATCAATAAAATTGACCTTCCGGGAGCAAACCCGGGAAAGGTGAAGCAGGACCTTCTCCAGCACGGTGTCGTGCTCGAAGAGTTCGGTGGAACCGTTCTTTCCAGCGAGGTCTCGGCGAAGAAGGGAACAGGCATAGACACACTTCTCGACCAGATTCTTCTGCAGGCCGAAATTCTCGACCTGAAAGCCAATCCGAACAGGAGCGCACAAGGCGCAGTGGTCGAGGCCCAGCTCGATCCGGGTAAGGGTCCGGTTGCCACGGTGCTTGTCAGCAACGGCACGCTGCACGTTGGCGACGACTTCATCTGCGGTATGTATTCAGGCCGCGTGAGGGCGCTGCTCGACGAGCGTGGCCGCACGGTCAAGGATGCCGGTCCCGCCATCCCGGTGCAGATTCTTGGCATTGGTGGTGTTCCGATGGCCGGAGATCAGTTCGTCGTCGTCGAAGATGCGATGGAATCGCGCGAGATCGCGCAGCGCCGTCAACGGCTCGATCGTGAGGCGAAGAGTCGGCGCACTGCGAAGGGCGTTGTATCGCTCGAGGACTTCATGTCTCAGACGGCGCCCGGTCAGGCACGCACTCTCCGCATCGTGATCAAGGCGGACCAGGGCGGTCCGGCCGAAGCTCTGGCCGATGCGCTCGCGCAGCTCTCGAACGAAGAAGTCTCGGTCGAAGTGATCCACCGCGGCGTTGGTGCGATTACCGAGAGCGACATTCTTCTGGCTCGCGCTTCCGGCGCCATCATTGTCGGGTTCCACGTTCGTCCCGACAATAACGCGCGCTCGGCCGCCGAGCGCGAGGGCGTGGAGATCAAGCTGTACAAGATCATCTACGAGGCCGTTGAAGACGTGCGGGCTGCTCTCGAGGGTATGCTGCGCCCCGAAGAGCGCGAGGTCGTGCTTGGGGAAGCAGAGGTGCGCGAGCTATTCAAGGTTCCGAAGATGGGCGTCATCGCCGGGTGTTCGGTGCGGAGTGGTGTCATCAACCGGCAGGGTCGCGTGCGCGTCATGCGTGACAGCGTCGAGATTTACGATGGCAACATTTCGTCGCTCCGCCGGTTCAAGGACGACGTCAAGGAAGTCCGCGAGGGCTTCGAGTGCGGAATCGGCGTCGAGAACTTCAACGACATCAAAGTCGGTGATGTGCTCGAGTGCTATAAGAAGGAGCAGGTTGCGAGGACACTGACCTCGGCGGCTGGCGCTTCTGCGTAACACGCGTCGAGCGGACCGCGTCGCCGAAGCGGTCCGCGTCGAGGTAGCCACCTTCCTCACTGAATCGGCAAAGGATCCCCGAATAGTCGGCTTCGTTACTGTAACGGGCGCCGAGGTCAGTCCTGACCTTCGTCATGCCCGCGTGTACGTGAGCGTCCTCGGGAGCGACACCGAGAAGCAGGCTACCTTCGACGGGCTCGACAGCGTGGCGTCGCACCTCCGCTCACGCGTAGCGCGCCAGCTACAGCTGCGCGTCGCTCCGGAAATTCAATTCAAGGAAGACGATACCATCGCGCGCGCGGCGAGAATCGAGTCGCTTCTCGCCGACGTCAAGCGACAGGACGACGCGGTCGCGCGGGGACGAAAAGACGACTGACCGGTCCCGCGCAGCCAGCTCCGAAGTCGAGGGGCTGCTGCTCGTCGACAAGCCCGCCGGCATGACTTCACACGACGTCGTGCAGCAAGTCCGTCGCATTTATGCGGAGCGCAGCATCGGTCATCTGGGAACGCTCGACCCCTTCGCCACGGGATTGCTGGTCCTGCTTCTCGGTCGCGCGACGCGCCTCGGCAATTTCCTCGACATGGAGCCGAAGGTCTACGAGGCCCTGGTCACCTTCGGCACCGAGACGGACACGGACGACTCAACCGGTACGGTGATCAGGCAAGCGCCACCACCAGCCGAAGCCGAGATGCGAGAAGCTGTGCGGTCGCTCACGGGGACTATCTCCCAG
>JAXDME010000215.1:0-33849 GCA_034666285.1 Gemmatimonadaceae bacterium
CGTCATCCGCATTCATCTGACCGATGACGCCTGCAGGCTGCCGGCGAGAATCGAAAGCACAATGCCAGTGGTAGGAACCGCAACGCTGACGATCGCTTCTCAGAACAGTCGCTGCAGCAAACCGTAATTTCGGAGGAGGTCGTATGTATAAGGTGATCATGGTCCCGACAGACGGCTCGGGCTTCGACCGCGAAGCGATCCGGGTGGCACTCAGAATTGCCGAACGGAGCAAAGCCAAGGTCAGGCTGGTACGGGTTCTCGAGAGCGACTCGTTCTTCGGAACAACAGCCGAGGCGCACTGGACCACGATGTCAGACGAGCGTGGGCGCAGCGACCGCACCAGCGCGTTGAGCGAGCTCTATACACTCGCCGCGGAATGCAGGAGCGGGTGCACGGCAGAAATCACTGTCGATTTGCACGGTGGTCCAGTCGCGGATGTTCTTCAGGGTTACGCCCGGCGACACGACATCGATCTCATCGTAATGAGCACGCATGGGCGAACCGGCGTGTCTCGGCTTTCCCTGGGCAGCGTCACCGACTCGTTGATCCGCCATACATCCATTCCGGTGCTCGTCGTTAAGCCGGCCGAGAGCTATCTGCACCCGCAGCTCGATCATGCGTTCAAGAAGATTGTCGTTCCCCTCGATGGATCCACGCTCGCCGAACAGGTTCTCCCGCGCGTATTGACGCTGGCGAAGCTTGAGGGCTCCGAAGTCTCGCTAGTTCAGGTGCTCGTGCCGAAGTCTTACTCGCAGAAGGAAATTCCCGATCCTGATCTGCCCTGGTGGGACAAGGACGTGTCGATAGCTCAGGCATATCTGTTTCGCATGGCCAGCCGGCTCCGCCGAAATGGCCTGAGCGTGACGACCGACATCGTTATTGGCGAGGACCCCGCGCACGCTATTGGCGATTTTGCCAGCCGAGAGAAGGCCGACCTGATTGCAATTGCTACTCACGGGCGGGGCGGGGTCGCCAGAATGCTCCGCGGCAGTGTCGCTGACGCGTTAATGCACTCCGGGAGAATGTCCATGCTGGTGTTGAAGCCGGATGAGGCCGCGCAGAGGGAGCAGGCACCGGAGTTTGATGGAGGTCTCGCCGGTGCTGCGGCGTTAGCAATGGTGGCTTGCTCTTCCGCCACAGAACCGATTGCAAAGTATTGATTGGTTGCGCGTAGATCCGTGTGGAGAGTTCCCGGACAGGACAGTACGTTTCAGGAGCGCGACACAGACTTGGTGCGACGTTAGCTTAGCTGGCTGTCCGCAATCACAGCGAGGAGACGCGAATGCAGATCCGATTCACAACCGGACAGAGTCCGCTCGGCAGCGTGCTGGTGGCGGCCACCGATAAAGGCATTTGCACCGTGAGTCTGCGCGAATCGGGTGAAGGCGCAAACGAATCGTTGCGCGCGCGTTTCCCGAAAGCCGAGATCGAGCAGGACGATGCGGGCCTCAAGGCGGCGCTCGATCTGGTGCTGGCTAGAATCGCCGGGCGGAATCTGGATGATGCGCTGCCACTGGACCTACAGGGCACCGATTTCCAGCGCGACGTGTGGAACCAGCTCCTCGCGATTCCGGCGGGCAAGACGCGGAGTTACCTGGACGTGGCGCAGGCAATCAACCGACCGAAGGCGACGCGAGCGGTCGCGCAGGCGTGCGGGGCGAACCCGGTCGCGGTGGTCGTCCCATGTCATCGCGTGGTGATGAGCGACGGGTCGATCGGGGGTTACAGTGGGTTGCCCGGAGTGAAGAAAGCTCTGCTCGCGGTAGAGGGAGTGACAGATTTCGCGACAGCCGGCGGAACTGAACGGGGTGTGAGGTTTCAGAGGCATAGGTGCCTGGCACCGGGTTAGCACACCCAGACTTTACTAGCGCCTATCTGGCCGCATTCAGGTGCGAGTTTCCCGGAGTGATGTCGCTGGATCGACGTTGCTTCGCCTTCGTTCGGTGGCAGTGATTGCCGAAAGCGATCGCGTGGAACCTCCCGGCCCGTTCAGTTCCGTAGTACCCTGAAACCCGCTGTGAGATCCTAGGCCCCGCTCAGTTCAACTGGAGCCGGCCTTCCCTTTGAGCTTGCTCCGGAACGGTCTCTCAGCCGGGCCGATGTAGATCTGCCGCGGTCGTGCGATCTTCTGCTCCTTGTCGAGCAGCATCTCCTCCCACTGGGCGAGCCACCCGGGCATGCGGCCGATCGCGAACAGCACCGTGAAGAAGTCGGTTGGGAAAGCCATCGACCGGTAAATCAGCCCCGTATAGAAATCGACGTTCGGGTACAGCTTCCGTGAAACGAAGTACTCGTCGGACAGTGCGATCCGCTCCAGCTCGAGCGCGATCTCCAGGTCCTTGTCGACGCCAACGATCTTGAACACGTCGTCGGCCAGCTTCTTCACGATCTTGGCGCGTGGATCGTAGCTCTTGTACACGCGGTGGCCGAACCCCATCAGCCTGCCGCCCTGCCCACTCTTCACGGTCTCGATGAACTTCGGCACGTTCTTCACGCTGCCGATCTCGCTGATCATCCGCAACACCTGCTCGTTCGCTCCGCCGTGAAGGGGACCGAAGAGCGCGGCCACACCCGCCGAGACGGCGGAAAACGGATCCACGTGAGACGAGCCAACCGCGCGCACCGCGTTGGTCGAGCAGTTCTGCTCGTGATCGGCGTGCAGGATGAACAGTATCTCGAGTGCCCGCGCGAACACGGGGTTCGCCTCGTACTTCGACTCGCTCATGCGAGCCACCATCGACAGGAAATTCTCGACGTACGACAGGCGATTGTCGGGATACACGAACGGCAGGCCCTTCACGTGGCGGTACGAGAACGCGGCGATGGTCGGAGTTTTCGCGAGCAGCCGGATGATCGAAATGTTGCGCTCGGTCTCGTCGAAGATATTCCGCGCTGACGGATAAAACGCAGCCAGGCCAGCGACGGAGCTGTTGAGCATCGCCATCGGATGCGCGTCGTACCGGAAACCCTCGAGGAATTTCCGCATGTTCTCGTGCACGTAGGTGTGGAACGTGATATCGTGCACGAACTGCTCGTACTCCTGCTGGTTCGGCAGCTCGCCGTGCCTGAGGAGCCACGCTACCTCGAGAAATGTCGCATTTTCCGCCAGCTGCTCGATGGGATACCCGCGGTAGCGAAGAATTCCCTTGTCGCCGTCGATGTAGGTGATTGCACTGCGACACGAGGCGGTGTTGAGAAAGGCGGGGTCGTAGCTCACTAGACCGTTGTCATCGGGATTATCGGTCTTGATTTTCTTGAGCTCCGTGGCGCGGATGGCACCTTCAGCCAAAGGAATCGTATACGTCCGGGTAGTGCGGTTATCCTTTATTTCGAGCGCGCTTCCCGACGTGCCGGAAGCAGCGGCTGAGGGCGGCGATTTATCGGTGTTTTTCTTGGGGGCGGCGGGTGCGGCACTCGTACCGGTCTTCGGCATCCTGTTTCTCCAGTTGATGCATCAAATTTAGCGTAACGGAGCGCCTTATGGCATTTAGCAGGCGGGTAGCTGGCGTAGTTGCACAGCAGAGGGGCATACGAGCGATGCCGCCGCGCTCGCACTACATGCGCGGAATCCTGCACAACACCGCAATCGCCGGAGGATTGATCGGCGGCGGATTGGCAATCGGCATGATTGGCTACCACGGGCTGGGCCAAATGAGCTGGCTGGAGGCGTTCTATTACTCATCGATGATCCTCGCGGGAGAGGGACCGCCAACCGACCCGGTGAGCATCACCGCCCAGGCTTTACCTCGTCTGCACCTGTTCGCCGGCTTCTATGCGCTCTTCAGCGGCGTGACTTTCATCACCACGGTCGGTGTCTTGCTCGCGCCGGCAGTGCACCGCTTCCTGCACCGATTCCATTTGGAGATCTCCGCCCCCGCTGACGAGACAGAGACCTCCTGAAGCTCAAAGCTTCTTGAACCGTGTCACTCTCCACTTGCCGCTGGTGGTTTTGCCCGGCGAACTGGCGGCAGCAGTCGTGTATATGCCCTCGATGGTCCCCCGGTCGCGAAATGCGCCCTGAAATGTCGTGATCACTTTGCAAGCGCATTCGGGGTCGAGGTAAGGATCCAGCGTTCCGACGACATTGCTCCCTTCCTTCCGCACGAAGTGAATCGTGAGGACTTCCCGAGTGTTCGGAATCGAAGCGTCGACCGGCGCGTGATTCGCTGCGAACGAGGAATCGGCGCGCGGTAACATCACCACGTTTCCGGAAGCGGCGGATTCAGCCGCGCGAAGCGTAAAGGCGATAGTACCGTTCCGCCCCGTTTCGGTGCTGCTGTAAGTGCCGCGCCACTCTCCGACGAGCGGGTTGAGATCGAAGTCGCTGGACGTCATCTCGATTTCCGGCTGGTTCCGCGACGCGCATCCCGCCATCGCGAGAGTCGCGCCCGCAACTGCTACAACAAAGGTCAGGCGCTTCATCATTCCTCCGGGTTAGTTGGTTTCGACGATGCCCGCCGGTTTTTGAAATCCCTTTCTCTCCATCACCCCCCAGTCCTTTCGTCCCATCAGGAATTTCCAGAGACCGCGGAGCCGCCAATAGACTGTCATTTGCCTGTAGCCGAGGTTCTCCATCAGTGCCCACCAGAAAAGGAGTCCGCGGTCGCGAAACGTGTTATAGCGATGGAAGCTGATGTCTTCGAGAATCAGAGTGAACGCAGTCAAGGCCGTGCCGAGCCCATAGGCGGTGAGCCAGAAAAGCGCGGCAAACTTCCAGTCAACGATGCCGAAAATCAGCCCGAATGCGAGTGTGATGAGGCCGACGGCCTCGATTAGCGGCGCCAGCAGCTCGACGAACACGTAGTAGGGAAACACGAAAAGACCGGTGACGCCATACCGCGGATTCCAGAGCATTCTCCGGTGACGCCAAAGAACATCCGCCAGGCCGCGATGCCAGCGATCGCGTTGGCGACCGAGCACTCTGAGCGTTTCCGGAACTTCAGTCCAAGCGACCGGATCGGGCACGAATGCGATCGTCCCCGGACCGCCCTTCTCATATGACAGCCTCTTGAGCCTCAGCACGAGCTCCATGTCCTCGCCGACCGTGTCGTGCAGATAACCGCCGGCGCTCACCACCGACTCGCGCCTGAACAGTCCAAATGCGCCCGAGATGATGATGTTGCCTCCGAGGCGATTCCATCCGAGTCTGCCGAACAGAAATGCGCGGAGATACTCCACGACCTGGATTCCCGCGAGCGCGTGCGTCGTGACTCTCGTTCTGACGATTCGGCCGAACTTCACTTCCGATCCGTTGACGACTCGAATCGTACCGCCCGTAGCGACCACGTCCGTCGCGTAGAGAAAAGGGCGCACCATCCGTTGCAGTCCGTCTCCTTCGATAAGCGTGTCGGCATCCATTGCACAAACGAGCTCACCGCGCGCAAAGCTGAGTCCAACATTCAAGGCGTCAGCCTTGCCACCGTTCTCTTTGTCGACGACGACTAGGGACGGATACGTTGCCGACCGAAAGAGATTCCGGACCGGTTTCGTGGTGATGCGTCTCTCGTAAATCGTTTTCACCGGCACCAGGTCGAACCGTTCCACCAGGACCTTCACGGTATCGTCCTTCGACCCGTCGCTGATCACGATCACTTCGAGCCGCGGGTACTGTAGCGCGAGCAGAGCGCGCAGGCTGCCTTCGATCGTCGCCTCCTCATTGAACGCGGGAGCCAGGATCGAAATCGTTGGCGAGAGCGTCGAGCTCAACAGGAGATGCCGGCTCTCGTCGGCGATCAGCTGCATGTGACGCCGCATCTCGAGTAGTGAGCTCACCAGCAGGACCAGATACCAGCTGTTCACACCGAGGAAATAGACCAGCACCAGAAGCTGGCCCTTCGCCATGAGTTGGGACGCGAGGGGCAGCGCAGCGTCTATCATCCGGTGGCGGCCGCCGGAAGATCGAGAACTTGTTGCGACATATCGGCGGCGAACGGGTCGTTTCCCTTGAGCGCCCGACGCAGAAACAGTGCGCCGGGTGCGCCGAGTGCCCTGAGTGCGAGGGCAGCATCTCGGCGGACGCGCCAGGTCGAATCCTGAAGGCCAACGGCCAGCTGGGCTGCCGCCTGCCAATGCTGCATTCGACCCAGGCCGTGTGCTGCTGCAGCTCTAACGACCGACTCGGGGTCCTTGAGAAGCTCCATCAGCCTCGCGGCGGACTCGGCACCTCCGATCGCGCCAAGCAGATGCGCGGCGCCGGTACGGACGCCAACTTCCTCAGAGGCGGAATGCCGAAGCGCTGCGGGTAGAAACCGCGGCTCAGCGAGTGACTCCGCTACCCGAAGCCCTGATTCGGCGGGCAATCCGGAGTGGGTCTCCAGAAAAGAGGCGAGTGGATCGGCTATGGTAGATCCCATTCGCAGCAAAGCGTCCTGTACGGCGAAACGCGCCTGCGTTGCCGGATCGGCCAGCATCGTAAGCATGATGGAGATGATGCTTGGCGCCGGGTGAGTCGCCGCCCACTCCGCTGCCTGTGCACGCACGGCCGGGTTGGGATCACCGAGGAGTGTCTCTATCAGCGGATCTGCAACATCCATCCGCGCGAGGAGTCGAGCGCCGCGCAGCCGACGCGTCCAGCGGCTGCTCATGCACAGCTTCTGAGCGCGATCGATCAGCGAAATTTCGCGCGCGACGAAGCGCAGTCGCTCCTTGCGCGTTCCAGTGAGATTGCGGGATGCCTCGAGGAACGCGGCGACTTGCGCATCCCGGGGTATTCGCCGAAGCGCGTCGATCTCCTCGATGTTGATCGTGCCGCGCGACAGCACCTGTGTCAGCGAGTCGCGCGCAGAGGTCATGTCCTTCAGAAACTTTTTCTGGCTCAGGAAAAGCCAGACGCCGTGCGCGAAAAAAACCACTACCGCCAGAACCAGCAGGCCGATCTCGATCAGCATCACGAGATCGAGGAGATTGCGGTTTACCACTATTGTCCCTGTCGCAACACCGTTCGCACCTTGTGCATCAGAACCGGAACGCTGAAAGGCTTTGCGATGTGATCGATGGCGCCCAGCTCGAGCGCTGCCAGGACGTCCCGCTCGCCGGTGCGCGCAGTCAGCATGATCACGCTGGTTCCGCTCGTCACTTTTGCCGCGTTGAGTCTGCGCAGCACGTCCAGTCCGTTGAGCGAAGGCAGATCGACATCGAGAAGCAGAATTCTGGCCTGCACCTCGGGGACATCTCCAGTCAACGCCTGGGCCGCGCTCGCGCCGTCGGTAAAGGTGGCGACGCGCATATTCCTGCTCTCCATCGAGTGCTGCAACAGCAGAACGAGTCCTTTGTCATCGTCCACAATCGCCACATCCACCCGTCGGGTGAGCGGGCCGGTCGGCATGATGCCGGAGATTCCCACGCGGCTCAAGCCCGTGCCTCTCACAAGCTTGAGCGCTTCCAGTCCTGACTCCCGCAATGAATCGACGGTATCGCCATCTATCTGATATTGTGCAACACCTGCGCTGCAAGTCACCTGAAGACTGGTGCCATCCTCGGCCTTGAAGGTCTGCTCGCCGATCCTGGTGCAGATCTGGCCGAGCTTGATGGCTGAGAACTCCTTGGAGCTGCCGTACATCCCGATCATGAATTCCGCGCCGGCCCACCAGCCCCACCATCCGACCACGTCTTCGCCCCGAAAGTTTTTTGGCAGGAGCTCACCGATGGCCCGAAGAATTCTGTCGCCGACAGACCGGCCGTGTGTCTTGACCAGATCCGGAAAGCCGTCGACCTCGAGGACGGCGACCGAGTAAGGATCGGACTTCCTTCGTGCCAGCTTCAGAAAGCGCTCAATGACTTCAGACGTTGGGCGGGCGGTTGCGAGCCCTGTCACTGGATCTGTCTCTGCGGGCTCGCGGCGCGCCTTGACCCCGGTGAGCCTGCTCTCGATCCGCATTATCAGCTCGGCAGGGACGAACGGCTTCCCCACGTAGTCGTCAGCGCCGGCGGCGAACACTCTACGCACGCTATCCGGATCCGTATGTCCGGTGAGAAACACAACTGGCAGCGCGCTCCATCGCCGATCGCTTCTGATGGCGCGACAAAGCTCCGTGCCACTCAACTTCGGCATCTCGAGGTCGAGCAGTATCAGCCCGGGCTTCACCTCGGCGATGGTGTGCCAGAACAGAAGGGGATCAGTGACGGCGGTCACCGTCATTCCGCGACGACCAAGCAGCGTCGTAAGTCCGGCCGATATTGCCGGCTCGTCGTCGACGACGAGAATACGCGCGCCGTGAATGGCAGCATCCTCTGATCTCTCTCCGGCCGCGATAGAAGCGAGAGCTTGTTCGTCGTGAGAAGGTTGGGGCTCAGGGCGCGCCTGTGGCGGTCCTTCCAGGGCCGCTCGGAGGGCCTGGAGCTGTTCGGAGACCGAGACTCCATCGGTCGGAGAAAGGGATGCGCTCGAAAACCTCTCCCCTATTTCTTCAGCGATGCGCGAGCCGCGGGCAAAACCGAACCGGGCGGTCACTTCGACGAGACTATGCGCGGCGCGCTCGGCCTCCGCCTTCAATTCGGCGGAGAGGCTGCCATCGAGAACGGCGATCGCGGCATCGTCCAACGTATCGATTTTCTTGAACGCTGGCCCGCGTGTTCTTTCCCATGCATCGATGACGGCCGCGGCGATATTCTCTCCGTGCGACGCCGCGGGCGCGAGAACCTCGAATCTGCACATCTTCGCGAGCTCGCGGAGCATCTCCTCGATGTCGATGGGAAGGAGAAAAAACCGGTCCACGTGCATCTCCGCGAGGGAATGCAGTGTGGCTTCCGCCTGCGCCATCGAAATGCAGTACGCGATCCGCACTTCGTCGCTGGCGTCTTTCGCGCGGCGAGTAATGTAGATGGCGTCCGCGGCGGGGAGCGTGTCGCCAAGAACTATCAGCTCGGCCTCGCCCTGGCCGGCGGCCCTGCCCATCTGCTGGGTATTTTCGAACTCGGAGACAGTCGCCCCGCGTATTCTCAGTCCGATTTCGCGGACGATTTCAGCGGGCAGCCCCGCAACCAGAATCCTGACCGCCTCCGCCACCAGCTATCCTCCGTTCATCTGTTCATCCGCTTGTCTTCTTGGTGAGCGCGATTACGGCGTTCCACTCAGTGGCGCCCACCCTCTGCACTGATAATCTGCTTCCTTTCTGGAGGAGCGGCATGCCCTCAAGCTCGGGTTTGCCCCGCATCTCGCTCAATGGGATCGGTCTGGGGAACCGCTCGACGGCGTGGACATCGACCATGAACCACGGCGACTCTTTCCCCTTGGTTTTCGGATCGTAGTGCGGATCCTTGGGATCGACCGCGGTATGATCGGGGTATCCGTCACTCGTGATCTCGACGATTCCCACGATTCCAGGCTCGGCTCCGGAGTGATAGAAGAACGCGAGGTCTCCCTTTTTCATCTCGTCGCGCATGTAATTCCGTGCCTGGAAGTTTCGCACACCATCCCAGTGCGTGGTGCGTCCCGTAGAATTCCAGAGATCGTCAAAGGAAAAAGTGCCGGGCTCCGATTTCAGCAGCCAGTAATGCCGGTCCCTGTGTGCACCTTGCGCGACCTTCGCCATTCAGCTCACCACCTGTTCGAGAAGAGGGCGCCAGTGGAACCTAACCAGCCAGGCGCCGTAGATTGGGGTACATCATAACCACCATACCCGCGGGTTCTATCACCATGCATCGCTACACTCTGCGTTCGTCTCTCTCCCTGTTAACGATCGTCGCGGCTTCCGTTGGCGCTCAGACCCAGACCCCGCTGCCATACCCGTCGGCGTCGCGCGGTAACCAGGTCGACGTCTATCACGGCGTCAGCATCGCCGACCCGTACCGCTGGCTCGAGGATACGGACTCGCCTGAAACGAAAGCGTGGGTCGAAGCCGAGAACAGACTGTCGGACAGCTTCCTTGCCAGCATTCCCGAGCGCCCTGCCATCAAGAACCGCTTGACTCAGATCTGGAATTTTGCGCGTTACAGCGCGCCGTTCAAGGAGGGAGGTCGCTACTTCTATTTCGGGAACACGGGCCTCCAGAATCAGAGCGTGCTCTACGTTCAGGACGGGACCAATGCTCCCTCCCGCGTGCTGCTGGATCCCAACGTGCTCTCGCCCGACGGGACGGTGGCGCTGTCCGGGCAGGCTGCCTCACATGACGGACACTACCTCGCCTACAGCTTGTCGACCAGCGGATCCGACTGGCAGGAGCTGCACGTCCGCGATGTCAACAACGCGCGGGACCTCCCCGACACTCTCAAGTGGGTGAAGTTTTCCGGGATTTCCTGGACGCAGGACAACAAGGGCTTCTTCTACTCGCGCTACGACGAGCCGACGTCCGGCAACAAGATGACGAACGTCAATCGCAACCAGAAGGTTTACTACCACCGCATCGGGCGGCCGCAATCGCGCGACCAGCTGATTTACGACAGGCCGGATCAGCCCGATTGGATTTTTTCCGCGAACGTCACCGATGACGGACAGTATCTGATTATCACCGTGTCGCAGGGCACAGATGTCCGGACGCGCCTTTACTTCATCGATATGGACAATCCGGGCAAGCCGGAGATAACAAACCCGGTGGTGCGGTTGATCGACAAGCTGGACGCAGAGTACGAATTCGTGGGCAACAATCGGACGATCTTCTATGTGAAGACGGACCGCAACGCTCCGCGCGGCCGTATCGTCGCGATCAGCATCGACAATCCGAGAGAGGAGCGGTGGAACACTGTCGTCGCGGAGAGCAAGGACGCTCTCGTGAGCGCGACGATGGCGGGCGAGGACCTGGTCGCGAATTATCTGCAGGACGCGCACTCCAGCATTCGTTTCTTCAGTGGCTCGCGCGACGCCCGTCGGGATGTGCGACCGCGCCAGCCCCAGCGGCAGCCCCAGCGCAATCCCGGAGGCGTATATGACGATACCAGCACCGCCCCAATAATGACGAGGGGCCCGCAGATGACCGGTGGTGGGTTCGTCATGCGTGGGGAGCTACCGCTCCCGGGCATCGGCACGGTGGGCGAGCTGAACGGAAAGCAGGATGACGACGAGCTGTTCTACAGCTTCACTTCATTTCTTTATCCGACGACGATTTATCGCTTCGATCTCAAGTCTCGCCGGAACGAGCTATACCGCGCGCCAAAGGTTGCGTTTGATCCCAGTAACTACGAGACGCGCCAGGTTTTCTACACCAGCAAGGATGGGACACGGGTTCCGATGTTCATCACGGCGAAGAAAGGCCTCGTCCTGGACGGCGCCAATCCGACCCTGCTTTACGCGTACGGTGGATTCAACATTTCGATGACCCCGACGTTTTCCGCGGCAAACGCGGCGTGGCTCGAGATGGGCGGTATCTACGCGCTCGCCAACCTTCGCGGCGGCGGCGAGTACGGCAAGGAATGGCACGAAGGCGGAATGCTGGCGAAAAAGCAGAACGTGTTCGATGATTTCATTGGGGCAGCCCAGTATCTGGTCAGCCAGAAGTACACGTCGGTTCCGAAACTCGCGATTCGCGGCGGCTCGAACGGCGGACTCCTGGTTGGAGCAGTGATGACACAGCGTCCGGATCTCTTCGGCGCAACGCTTCCGGAAGTTGGAGTGATGGACATGCTTCGCTTCCAGAAGTTCACGATCGGCTGGGCCTGGACTTCCGACTATGGATCGTCGGACGACTCGACGCAGTTCAAGTTCCTGCGGGCATATTCTCCGCTCCAGAACATCAAGCCTGGCACCTGTTATCCGCCAACGCTCGCGTTCACGGCCGATCACGATGACCGCGTGGTTCCCGGTCACACCTTCAAGTTCATCGCGACGCTTCAGGCAGCTCAGGCTTGCCCGAATCCGATTCTAGTCCGGATCGAGACGAAGGCGGGGCACGGTGCTGGCAAGCCAACCTCCAAGCAGATCGACGAGGCGGCAGACCGGTTTGCCTTTCTCGTCAGAGAGCTGCACATGAAGCCAATGCTGCAGTAGATGGACACTTTTCTCCTGGGGGCGGATGCGGTAATCCAGATACTGCGCACCGCGCTGCTCTCCATCGCGGTCGTGTTCGGCGCGATTTGCGTCCTCGACTGGGCGGTGCGGACAAGGAAGATCAGTCCGTTCAATCCCGTCGCGCGGTTTTGCCGAACGACGATCGACCCATTCATCGCCCCCATCGAGAGAAAAGTAGTTCGGGCTGGCGGAACGCCGGCTTCGGCACCGCTGTGGGCGCTTGCTGCGGTCGTGATCGGCGGAATTCTGCTGCTGACTCTCCTCGATGCGATTCGGATCGAGGTAATCAGGTCGATAGTCGCATCACAGGAAGGCGCAGCGGGAATTTTCCATCTATTGGTGAGCTGGACCTTCACGATCCTCAGGTTCGCGATAATCGTGCGGGTAATCAGCTCGTGGCTGCCGATCTCGCCGTATTCGCCGTGGATCAGATGGAGCTACGCTCTCAGCGAGCCCATCCTCGCACCGCTGCGGCGCATCGTACCCAATTTCGGGGGTCTCGACATCACTCCGATCCTGGCGTACTTCCTCCTCAGCATCGTCGAATCGGTACTGTTCAGATTGATGTGAGGCCGCGATGTGTGCATTGTGTCCGGACGAAGACTGATCGCGGATTTGATTGAGGAGGCGACACAAGGGATGGCCAAAGTAATTCTGGTGGGCGCGGATACCGCGCTCCTCGAGGGTCTCGCTCAGACTCTGCTGGGACTCGAGCACGACGTCTTGTTCGCGACAACTGTGGAAGAGGCGGCCGTGATTGCGAACGACGGCATGCGAGCGCTGACGGTTGTCTCCACCGCTGCTCTCGAGGACGCCGGAGTCGGCGCGACCCTTCCACTATCGCTCGGGAGTGCCCTCATTGTGTATGGGGCCTCCCACGACGAGCGGCCGTTTCTTCCCACGAGGCTGCAACGCGCGACGCTCGCGCACCTCGTCCTTCCGCTCGAGCGCCACAGACTCGTCGCACTCATCCAATCGTTCGAGAACCGGTCGCGCACGACGGGTAGATCGACGCAGGACCACACCGCCGACGACTTCCTGTTCGAGCTCTGACCAGCGGTCGGCTTGCTCGAAGCCCATCCTTCAACTACTATAGTGGAAGAGGGCACAACTGAATCCGTGGCGATTTAAAGCAACTTGCGGCCACGTTAAACAAATCGCTAAAGCGCTCGCCCGGCGCCTATGCGTGGGCTTTTTTGTTTTGCAGCCTGCGCATGGTTCGCGGCAGCACAAGGAATAGATCAAAGGCTGAAATGAGCGAAATACAAACACAATCCCGATATCTGGAAGAGCTCAAGCGTCGAGTCCTGATATACGACGGCGCTATGGGGACGAATATCCAGCGCTACAACCTTACCCCCGAGGATTTCGGCGGTAAGGCGCTGGAGGGGTGCAACGACAATCTCGTTCTCACCCGGCCGGATGTGATCCAGGCCATCCACGAGTCGTTCCTCGAAGTGGGATGCGACGTCGTGGAGACGTGCACGTTCCAGTCGACACCGCGCCGTCTCCACGAGTGGGGACTGGGCGACAAGGTTCGCGAGATCAACGTCGCTGCGGCGCGGCTCGCCCGCGCGGCCGCCGACAAATACTCGACGCCAGACAAACCTCGCTTCGTGGCGGCATCGATGGGTCCGACGGGGATGCTTCCATCCAGCTCCGATCCGGTCTTGTCCAAGGTCAGCTACGAAGAGCTCGCTGACAACTTCTACGAGCAGGCCAAGTATCTCGTAGAGGGCGGGGTCGATCTCCTTCTGATCGAGACATCACAGGACATCCTCGAGGTCAAAGCCGCCGTCGCCGGAATCGAGAGATTGTTCCTCGAGATCGGCCGTCGCCTTCCCATTCAAACACAGGTTACGCTCGACGTCAGCGGCCGCATGCTACTCGGCACCGACATCGCGAGCGCGATGACGACGCTCGAGGCGCTCAAGGTCGATGTCATCGGGCTGAATTGTTCCACGGGCCCCGAGCACATGCGCGAGCCCGTTCGATACCTCTCCGAACACGCGACGCTGCCGCTGTCGGTGATACCGAACGCCGGATTGCCGCTCAACACCGGTGTTGGTGAAGCCGTGTACCCTCTCGAGCCGGCTCCAATGGCGCAAGCGCTCTCCGAGTTCGTAAGAGATTTCGGAGTACGCATCGTCGGCGGCTGCTGCGGCACTACGCCAGAACACCTTTCCGCCATCGTTGGTGCGGTGCGAGAGGCCGAGCGCGCAGCGAAGCCTGCTTCGAGGTCTCAGCACGTCCCTCGCGTCAGCTCGGCCATGCGCGCCATCACCCTGCACCAGGATCCGCCGCCGTTGCTGGTCGGCGAGCGAGTAAACTCGCAAGGATCCCGCAAGGTGAAGCGATTGCTGCTAGCCGACGACTACGAGGGCATTCTTGAAGTCGCGCGCGACCAGGTGGACTCTGGAGCGCACGTACTCGATGTCTGCGTCGCTCTCACCGAACGCGCGGATGAAGCCGAGCAGATGTCGAAGGTCGTGAAGCTGCTATCGATGAGCGTGGAAACCCCGCTCGTGATCGACTCGACGGAAGCGAACGTCATCGAGGCGGCACTCGAGCACATCCCGGGACGCGGAATCGTCAACTCCATCAACATGGAGAACGGGCGCAAGCGCATCGACTCGGTCGTTCCGCTGGTGAAGAAGCATGGGGCCGCCGTCATTGCGCTCACGATCGATGAGATCGGCATGGCAAAAACAAGAGAGAGAAAACTTGAAGTTGCCAAAAAGATCTACGACATCGTGGTCGGTGAGTACGGGCTCTCTCCCGAAGATCTCATTTACGACGCTCTGACGTTCACCCTCGCCACCGGCGATGCCGAGTGGATCGATTCCGGCAAGGAGACCGTCGAAGGAATCCGACTCATCAAGCGGGAGCTGCCGGGCGTATCGACGATTCTCGGCGTTTCCAACGTCAGCTTCGGACTGACGCCCGAAGCGCGTGGTGTTCTCAATTCAGTGTTCCTGCACCACTGCGTGCAGGCAGGGCTCGACGCGGCGATCGTGAATCCGGCGCACATCCGCCCGTACGCCGAGATCTCGGCCGCGGAGCGACAGATGGCGGACGATCTGGTGTTCAACAACCGTCCGGACGCGCTGCAGCTCTTCATCGAGTATTTCGCCAACGTCGGCGGCTCCGGTGCATCGGCCCAGGTAGAGAAGGAAGATCCGACCGCCGGCATGACGCCCGAGCAGAAGGTCCACTGGATGATTCTGCACCGGAAGAAAGAGGGCATCGAGGTCGAGCTCGATGCTGCCGGCGTTCGTGAGAATCCGGTGCGCGTACTGAACGAGATACTGCTCCCGGCGATGAAAGAAGTCGGCGACAAGTTCGGCGCGGGCGAGCTGATTCTGCCGTTCGTGCTTCAGTCAGCCGAGGTAATGAAAAAAGCGGTCAAGCACCTGGAGCAGTTCCTCGAGAAGGCGGAAGGATACACCAAGGGGAAAGTCGTCCTCGCCACCGTCTACGGAGATGTGCACGACATCGGGAAGTCGCTCGTCAACACCATTCTCTCCAACAACGGTTACACCGTCTTCGACCTCGGCAAGCAGGTGCCCGTCAACACGATCCTCGACAAGGCGGTAGAAGTTGGGGCTGATGCGATTGGGTTGAGCGCACTGCTCGTGTCGACGTCGAAGCAGATGCCGCTCTGCGTGCAGGAGCTGGACAAGCGCGGCATGCAGATCCCGGTGCTCATTGGAGGTGCCGCGATCAATCGCAGGTTCGGGCGTCGCGCGCTGTTCGTTGAAGGCGAGCGTGCCTACGATTCGGGAGTGTTCTACTGCAAGGACGCGTTCGAGGGACTGGAGACAATGGACGTGCTTCAGGATCCGAAGAGGCGGAAGCCGTTCGTCGTGAAGAATCTGGACGACGCGCGCAACGACGTGTTCCTGCGAACGACGGTTGGGAAGGACATCGCCGTCGGCGACGCCGCCGGCGAGCGCAGCGATGTGGTCGCCAACAACCCGCTTCCTTCCCCGCCCTTCTGGGGGACGCGAGTCATTCGTGACGTGCCCATCGATGAGATCTTCGATCTCCTCGATCTGGACGAGCTTTACCGACTCCAGTGGGGCGCGCGCGGGTCGGGCGAGCAATACCACTCGACGGTGAAGAAGGAGTTCGAGCCGGTGCTCGAGCGTCTCAAGAAGGACGCGAAGAAAAACGGCTGGATCAAGCCACAGGTCGTTTACGGATACTTCCCGGCTCAGTCGCAGGGAAACGACGTGATCATCTACGATCCTGCCGCGTATTCGAGCGACGGTGGCTCGCTGAGAGAGATCGCGCGCTTCCATTTTCCGCGCATGGTGGGACGCGAGCGGCTGTGTCTCGCCGATTACGTCAGGAATGTCGAGTCGGGCGACGTCGACGTCGTTCCGCTTCAGATCGTGACTGTAGGAAAGGAAGCCAGCGAAAGGTTCGAGGAGCTCCAGGCGAAGAACGAGTACAGCGAAGCGTTCTACTCGCATGGGTTGTCGGTCGAAGCTGCCGAGGCGGTAGCCGAATGGTCCCATCGCCGAATTCAGAAGGAGCTGGGAGTGCCCGGTGGAAAGCGGTACTCGTGGGGTTACGGCGCGTGTCCGGATCTCGACGACCATGCGACGGTGTTCAAGCTCCTTCCCGCGAAAGAAGCGCTGGGCATGGATCTCACTGAAGCGTTTCAGCTGCTGCCGGAGCAGTCGACTGCTGCGATCGTAATCCATCATCCGGAAGCCAAGTACTACGCCGTGCGCGGCTCAGCATCGGGCGCCGCGACGGAGCCGGAGGTGGCAGTTGCCTGACAATCCGCTTATCGCCCGACTGCTCGATCCTCAACAGGTCATCGTCTTCGATGGCGCCATGGGCACCCAGCTATACAGCAAAGGTGTCTTCATCAATCAGTGCTACGACGAGCTCAACCTGCGCGCGCCGGATCTGGTGCGCGATGTTCACAAGGCGTACAGAAAAGCGGGAGCAGAAGTCCTGGAGACGAACACTTTCGGCGCGAACCGCATCAAGCTGGCGCAGTACGGACTCGAATCGCAGGTCGCGGAGATAAACCGCGCCGCCGCGAAGATCGCGCGCGACGTCGCGGAAGACGATTTACTCGTCGCTGGTGCAGTCGGTCCGCTCGGCGTTCGCCTGGAGCCGCTGGGTCCCACCAGTCTCGATGAAGCACGGGCCGCGTTTCGGGAGCAGCTGCAGGCGCTGAAGGATGGCGGCTGCGACGTGTTCATCCTGGAGACGTTCGCGGATCTCAACGAGATCGAGCAGG
The DNA here is from genome assembly GCA_034666285.1 of Gemmatimonadaceae bacterium. Lineage (GTDB taxonomy): Bacteria > Gemmatimonadota > Gemmatimonadetes > Gemmatimonadales > Gemmatimonadaceae > UBA4720. The sequence continues at coordinate 17,202 of JAXDME010000215.1, forward strand.
CAATCCGGGCAGCGCGTGAAGTCGATCCGAACATCCCCGTCATCGCGCAGATGACGATCGGATCGGATTGTCACACTCCCTATGGCGTGACGGTCGAGGATCTGACGCAATCACTGGACGCTTTCGGCGCCGATGTGATCGGCCTCAACTGCTCCATCGGGCCGCAGATAATTCTGGACGCGATCGAGAAGATGGTGCCGGTGACCCGCAGAAAGCTGAGTGCGCAGCCTAACGCCGGGATGCCGCGCGACGTCAGCGGTCGAAGCATGTACATGGCGAGTCCGGAGTACATGGCGACCTACGCGCACCACCTGGTGCAAGCCGGAGCGAAGATCGTGGGCGGCTGCTGCGGAACGACGCCGGAGCACATCGCCGCGATGGTGGAAGGGGTGCGTCCGCTTTCGCCGCGCCAGGCACGCGTTCCGATGAAGGAGCGCAGACACACGCATCCCGATCTACCTCCCGAGGATCCGGGAGTGCAACCCGTTCCTCTGGCGGAACGATCCAAATGGGGGGCCAAGATCGCGAGGGGCGACTTCGTCACTTCGGTGGAGATCGTCCCGCCGCGAGGCGTCGACGCGTCCAAAATGCTGCGTGACACGGCGGCGCTACGTGATGCCGGAGTCGATGCGGTCAACGTACCCGATGGGCCACGCGCGCAGAGCCGGATGGGTGCGCTGCTCACGAGCGTACTCATCGAGCAGCAGGTCGGGATCGAGACGGTCATTCACTATTGCTGCCGCGACCGAAATCTGCTTGGCATGCTGAGCGACTTGCTCGGGGCGGCCGCCGTCGGGCTTCGCAATCTCCTTCTAATCACCGGCGACCCGCCCAAGATGGGCCCATATCCGAACGCTACGGCGGTGTTCGACATCGATGCGATCGGCCTCACCAATCTGGTGAGTCAGTTGAACCATGGACTGGATCCAGGCGGGAACGCCATCGGCGCGCCGACGAAGTTCACGATCGGGGTCGGCGTAAATCCGGCCGCGCTCGATCCGGCGCAGGAGCTCAAGCGGTTCGAATGGAAAGTCGAAGCGGGCGCGGAGTACGCGATCACCCAGCCGGTGTTCGACGTGAGTCAGCTCGAGAAATTCCTGCGGACGATCGACCACACCCGCATTCCCATAGTCGCGGGCATCTGGCCGCTCGTGTCCCACCGCAACGCCGAGTTCCTGGCCAACGAAGTTCCTGGGGTGGTTGTGCCATCTACTATTATTGAACGCATGCGGGCCGCCAGCGCGAAGTCGAAGGAGCACGGAGTCGCTGAGGGAATCGCGATCGCTCGGGAGATGCTCGAGCGCGTGCGTCCACACGTACAGGGCGTGCAGGTGTCGGCTCCGTTCGGAAAGGTGGAACTGGCACTCGAAGTCTTCCGCGACACGCTCGCGGCCGCCGAAGCGAGGGCAACATGACGGTTTCCGACATTTTCATTTCCCGTTCGCGCTATTGGCTGATCAAGGAGTATCCGATCAAGCTGCGGCATTGCGTCAACGTGCTCCCGCCCGAGGCTACCTGGAAGCGACCGGATGCGAACTCGAACAGCATCGGGAATCTTCTCGTTCATTTGAAGGGCAACGTCTCGGAATGGATACTCAACGGAATCGGGGGACAATCGAGCAAGCGGTACCGCGCCCGAGAGTTCAGTGCGCGCGATGGCGCTGACGGGGCTACGCTGCTGGCCGATCTGGAAGCCGTGCTGCAACAGGCGGACGAGGTCCTCGGTGGCGTCACCGAACAGCGTCTCCAGCAGCCCCTCCGAATCCAGGGACGCGAAACCACCGTGCTCGGCGCGATCTATCACGTGGTCGAGCACTTCGCCATGCACACTGGACAGATTGTCTTTCTGACCAAAATCTACGCCCCGGGAACGATTCATTTTTACGAAGATGCCACCGACGACGCGCGTCCCTTGTGGCAGGAAGGATCCCAGCTCCAGGAAGCCGCCCACTGACGGACGATTGCTTGTCGTCGCTGAGCCGCTAATGTTGCGGGTATGAAGGGTATCCTAATCGTCGATCACGGGTCGCAGAAGCGCGAAGCCAATGACATGCTGCGCTTGATGGCGGACCTGATCCAGACAATGGCCGGTCCGGACGTCGTCGTGCGATACGCCCACATGGAGCTGGCCGAACCGGACATCGGCGCCGGATTTTCAAGCTGCGTCGCGGGCGGGTCCACTGACATCACCGTTTTTCCGTACATGCTGTCGCCGGGCCGACACTCGACGGCCGACATCCCGCGGATGGTCACCAATGTCGCGAAGGCATTCCCGCATGTCACCTTCACCGTGACGCCGGCGTTTGGCCTCCACGAGAAGCTGGCCGAGGTCGTCCTCGAAAGGGCCGGAATCGGCGCGAATGCAAGCTGATACGGGCTCTTCGCTCTCCGCTCTGACTCTTCTCTCCGAGGAAGAGGTCATGTTCCGCGAGGCCATCGCGGCATTCGCAGAGGAGGAAGTTCGGCCGCGCGTGATGGACATGGAGCGGGCGGGGAAAATCGATCCGGCGCTCCTCCCGAAATACTTCGAGCTGGGCCTCATGGGGATCGAAGTCCCGGAACAGTATGGCGGCGCCGCTGGGACGCTCTTCATGGTTACGCTTGCAGTCGAGGAGATAAGCAAGATCGACGCGGCCGCCGCGATTGTCTGCGACGTTCAGAACACCCTCGTAAACTACCCCATCACCCAGTACGGCACCGAAGCTCAAAAGGCGAAGTATCTGCCGCTGCTGACATCCGAAGTCGTCGGCGCTTACGCGCTGTCTGAATCCGGCTCCGGCTCCGACGCGTTCGGCCTGGCGACACGCGCCGAGAAACGAGGCGATCGCTGGCTTCTTCGCGGACAGAAATTGTGGATCACCAACGGAGCGGAAGCCGGTGTGTTCGTTGTGTTCGCCAATGCCGATCCGTCAGCAGGTTATCGTGGGATCACGGCGTTCATCGTCGAGCGCAGCTTCAAGGGATTGTCGGTCGGCAAGAAGGAAGACAAGCTGGGCATCCGCGCCTCGAGCACCGTTGAGCTGCTGCTCGATGACTGTGAAGTTCCCGAAGAGAACGTTCTGGGCCCTGTCGGTCAGGGCTACAAGATCGCGATCAACACATTGAACGAGGGCCGCATCGGGATCGGCGCGCAGATGATCGGTGTCGCGCAGGGAGCGCTCAACGCCACGATCAAATACGTGAGCGAGCGAAAGCAGTTTGGAAAATCGCTGGCCGAGTTTCAGGGTGTCCAGTTCCAGATCGCCCAGGCGGCGACGGAGATCGAAGCGGCGCGATTGATGGTCTACAACGCGGCGCGGCTCAAGGACGCGGGGAAAGACATCGCGCGCGAAGGCGCCATGGCGAAGCTGTTCTCCTCGCAGGTCGCTGAGCGGGTGACTTCACTCTGCGTCGAGCTGTTCGGAGGCTACGGGTACACGAAGGACTACCCGGCGGAGAAGTTTTATCGCGACGCCAAGATCGGGTCGATATACGAGGGAACCTCCAACATGCAGTTGCAGACCATTGCCAAGGCGATACTCAAGTAGTTCGAACTGCAGGTACCAACTGAACTGAACACGGTAGTCAGGTGCCAACTGAACTGAACACGGTGAGAGGTGCCAGAGATGCACAGGTGCCTTGCACCGGGTTACGACACCCAGACTTTACTATTGGCGATCTGAGCGCATTCTGGTGCCAGGGTCCTGATGATTGCGAGCCATCCAACGTGGAATTCGGATCAACTGCTTGTGGGTCGTACGCCAGTAGTGAAGTCCGTGATGTAGGCACCCGGTGCCAGGCACCTATGCATCTCTGGAACCTCCTACCGTGTTCAGTTCAGTTGGTACCTGACCACTGTCGTCGGTTCAATTGGCACCAGACGTCGTGCCGCGAAGTATCCCCTCCCTCACCCTCTTCGCCTTCGCGGACGCCCTCGGATCCTCCACCAAGCGCATCTCGACGTGCGGGAGGAAGAGGAGCCGCGCCGTCAGCGCCAGCTGCTTTCCTTCCCGGCTGAGGAGAATCGGAATCGAGCTCCCCTGCGATGCGTGCGCGTATTTTGTGCGGAACTGGTCCGACCACGTCGGATCGCTCGCAGCAATTCCCCCGACGGTGAGAAGGAGGTCGCCCGGCTGGACGCCTGCCGCATCAGCCGAGCTCAATGGCACCACCTGCGTGACGTGAACTCCAGCGCTGTCCTCGACGGTGCCAATTCCGACCCGCGGCTCATTCACCGTATCGCGCATCAAACGCAATCCCGCCAGCGGCAGCACTGTCCCGTACGGGAACGGCTCCCGGCCGTCGATGTAGCGCGTGTAGAAATCGGTGTACGATTTCCCGTTCGCCGCACGGCTGACCGCGGCCCACCATTCCTCGGAAGTAAAGCCGCGATTGTTCTTGTAGTCGCTGCTATAGAGATCGCGCAGCACATCGTCGAGCGAGCGCTTGTTCCCCGACGCATCGCGGATGATAATGTCGAGCAGGAATCCCGCGAGAGAACCCTTCGGATAATAGACGTACTCGGTCCCATCGCGCGGATGAATCCATGTCGAGAGCGAGGCATCCTCGAGCGCGGTTGGCGGAAGCGCGGCAACCTGCGAGATCTTGTCACTCGTGGCGAGGTAAAAGCCTGCCGCATCGATCACGCCGCCTCTCACTTCCGCGAGATCGGCGTAGTAGTCGGTGATTCCTTCGCTTATCCATAGCAGTCGCGTAGGCTGCGGCTGGTCATACTCATACGGATAGAGCTCCGCCGGCCGCAGACGCTTCACGTTCCACGAATGGAAGATCTCGTGCGCGTAGATCGACATGATGACCGGCGAGCCGAGCAGCCCGGTCCCGTAGACGGCTACGTGCGAGCTCTGGTGCTCGAGGGCCGAACCGCCACCAAAGCTTGGGTCGGCGATCTGCATCACGGTGTAGGTCGTCCACGGTATCTCGGCGAAAACCTTTGCTTCAGCGGGAATCACACGCTTGAGCGTTTCCCATACGGCGATGCGCGAACCACCCGTGACGCTGCCGGAGGGATATGTGGCAAACCGCACCCAGTGGTCGGCAATCTGTGCGCTGTCGACGTCAAACTGTCCGACGAAGAACGGCATGTCGACCAGATCGTGGTAGTTCGTCGCCGCGTAGGTGCGCGGACCGCTGGGCGCCATTCCCGTGACGATCTTCCATCCGGGCTCCGTATTCACCGTCACCCGGGCTGGGAAATCAAAACCCCGGCCTTCCGGATAGAAAAAAAGATTGGTGCCGTTGAACAGCAGAAAATCCGGCCGCGCCCAGGTGTTGGCGTTGTCGAGGCTGTCGGCCTCGTACTCAAAGCGAACCGTCACCTCGCCGGCAGCGCGCGGGCGAACGCGCCAAGTATCGGGGTCGACCTTGTCCCAGCTGAGCGACGTTCCCGTTTCCTCGGCGGCGAAGTTCGAGATGTTGCGCGCGAAGTTGGCGATTTCGTAGGCGCCCGGCGTCCACGCGGGAAGAGACAGCAGGACCGGCGCGACTCCCCCCACTGTGAAGGTCATCGCTGACGACACTACCCGGCGCTCGCCGTTCACGCGCGTGAATGTCACCTCGTAACGAATGTCGCTGAGTGGCGCGGAAGTCGCGGTGCTCTGAGCGGATACCGCCGAAGAGCCCAACGGCGCTGTCAGGAACGAGAGCAGCGTACAAATGACTGTTCTTCTCATGGAAGTCGAGATTCGGGAAGACGGCGTGCTGCACTCAAGCTGCAAGACTCGTTCGCGCGTGCTGCGAACACCGCTTCGAAAATGCTATATTCGGGCCTTCGCAATCCACCCCTCTCCCGTATGATCTCCTCTGAATCTCTCGGCTTCCTCAAGAAGCTATTGGACACGCCTGGACCATCAGGCTTTGAGTCAGCGCCCGCGAAAGTCTGGCGCGAGCAGGCGAAACAGTTCGCGAAGGTGAGCGGCGACGTTGCCGGCAACAGCCTCGCGGAAGTAAACAGCGATGGCAGGCCGACGATCATGCTTGCCGGCCACATCGATGAGATAGGGGTAATCGTGAGCTATGTCGACGATCAGGGTTACGGATACATCCAGCCCATCGGCGGCTGGGACCCGCAAGTGCTCATCGGCCAGCGTCTGCGCTTCGTTGGACGCAAGGGAGATGTTTTTGGTGTCGTCGGGAAGAAACCAATCCATCTGATCAAGCCGGACGAGCGCGAGAAGGCGGCGAAGTTCAGTGATATGTGGGTCGACTTCGGCTTCAAGTCCAAGAAGGAAGCCGAAGAGATGCTTTCCGTCGGCGACGCGGGAGTAATCGATTCACGGACGATGGAATTTCCGAATGGAAGAATCGTCTCGCGCTCCATCGACGACCGTATCGGCGCCTTCGTGGTTCTGGAGGCGCTGCGAAGATACGCCGCAAAGCCCGGTGCGGCGAAAGTCGTAGCCGTGGCCACCACCCAGGAAGAGATCGGATACCGTGGCGGCGGCGCAGGTGTCTGCGCGACCTGTATCGGGCCGCAAATGGCCATCGTGGTCGATGTGACATTTGCCATCGATCATCCGGGAGTCGAGAAGAAGGAATACGGTGAAGCCGCCATCGACGGGGGACCGGTCCTGACCCGCGGCTCCGTCATCTCCCCCGTCGTCTTCAATCTCCTTCGCAAGACGGCGGAAGAGCGCAAAATCCCCTTCTCGCTACATGCGGCCGGGCGTGAAACGAGCACCGACGCCGACGCGATCCACATCGCGCGAGAAGGTGTGGCCACGGGAATCGTCGCCGTTCCAAACCGGTACATGCATTCGCCAAACGAGCTGATCAGCATACAGGATCTCGATCACGCCGCCGAGCTGATCGCGGAGACGTGCAGAGCGGTCACGGTCAAGACAGACTTCACCGCGCGATAATCTCCGGTTTTACCCGATGCCCAGACCCATCCCCGCTCCGCGCGAGGAAGGATTCACGACGACGACAGGGTCGCCACTTTATTGGGCGAAGTTCGGCCGGACCAATGGACCTAAGCTGCTTCTCTTGCACGGAGGGCCCGGAGCTGACCACTGCTACATGCTTCCGCAGATGCTGCAGCTTGGGGAGCGGTACGACCTGCTGTTTTACGACCAGCGGGGTGGTGGCCGGTCGAAGTCGGACTCACGAGAGCCGATCACCTGGCGCACCCACGTCGAGGACTTGGGCGCGGTAGTAACCGAGTTCGGCCTGGAGCCGCTCTCCCTTGTCGGCTATTCGTGGGGAGCCTTGCTGGCGCTCCTTTACACCATCGAGCAGCGGAAGAATCCGCACCTGGTGCCGCCCGCGCGAGTTGCCCTCATGAGTCCCGCTCCTTTGACAGTCGAATACAGACGCGAATTCGAGGCGGAGTTCAATCGGCGACAGCAGGCTCCGGAAATTCGTCAGTTGCGGGAAGAGCTTGCCAGGTCTGGCTTGAGAGAGAAAGATCCCGGCGCCTACCGGCAAAGGGCGTTCGAGCTGAGCGTCGCAGGTTATTTTGCGGATCCGCGCAAAGCTCGGGACCTCACGCCCTTCAGAGTCGTCGGTAAAGTGCAACAATCCGTATGGGAAAGTCTGGGAAATTACAATCTGATCGGCGACCTGGAAGGCATCAAAATCCCTTCGATCGTCATCCATGGCCGTGACGATCCCATTCCATTAGCGTCTTCCGTAGAAGCTTCGCGCGCAATCGCGACGGACCTCGTGGTTCTGGACGACTGCGGGCACGTGCCGTACGTTGAACAGCCTAAGCCGCTCTTTTCGGCACTCGACACATTTCTTGATGAAACCAATCCGACCGTTCGAAGCTGAAATTCAGCCATGACATCAGATTCCGGCGTTACACAGCACGCGATCAGCTCCATCACGGTCGACGGGAAGGAATACAGAGTGGCGCTCCGTCTCGCCTATGACGGGGTCGAGTACATCGGCAGGTTGTGGTTCAGCGATCCCAACAGCGACCAGATGGGCATTCCCGACCACGGCGCGGTGCCCGGCCGTACGATCGCCGAGGCGGTTGAAGTCGCCAGGAAGCTCACCCCGCAGGATCTCGAGCGGCGCTGCCATCGCGCACTGGCCGACAAGCGGCGGTACATCAGGCTTCGCCGGGCGACCGAGGAGATCATCACCAAGATCAAGTACATGAATCGCGTCGCGGTGACGATGCGTCATGGAATGCTTGACTCCGAAGGCGCAAGTCAGGAGCTCGAGCTCATTCAGAAGCAAATCGAAGAGATCGTGAAGACCCTTCCCTTCCACGCCGGGATCGAAGAGGGCGCTTAATCCACCCTCTATATTGAGGGCATGGATTCCCGGACGGCCGCGCACGTTCTGTCCCAGATCGGCGCACTCCTCGAAGCAAAAGGCGAGCAGAGATTCAAGGCGCGGGCATACGCCGGAGCGGCGCGCGCACTAGTCGCGCTCGATACCGACGATCTCGCGCCGCTTCTCAATTCCGGGGAGCTGATCGGAACGCCCGGGATCGGCCCCGCCACACTATCCGTCATTCGCGAGCTCGTCGAGACCGGCGAATCGTCGTACCTCTCGCGCCTCCGGGAGGGTATGCCGGCCGGCTTGCTCGATCTAATGCGGGTGCCCGGGCTAGGTGTCGCCAAGATTCAGCTCATTCACGAGGCATTGGGGGTCGAGACCGTCGAGGATCTCGAGCGCGTCGCGCAGAATGGGCAGCTCGCGGCTCTCCCCAAATTCGGTAAGAAGACAGCCGAGAAGATCCTCAAGGGAATCGAGATCTCTCGGCGGAATGCGCATTTGGAGAGGTTTCCGGCCGCTGCGGTCGAAGCGCACGTGATGCTCGCCAATGTCGTGAAGCACCCGGATGTTAAGCACGCCGATGTCGCCGGCTCGATTCGACGACACAACGAGGTGGTGGCCGACATTGATATCGTGGCCGAATGCTCCGGGGATCCGGAGGAAGTGGCGGAGTCGTTCGCGCGCGCCCCGGGAGTGAGCAAGGCCGAAACCGGCGAAGAGCCGGGTGCCGTCAGTATTCGTTTTGTGGACGGTACCCGGCTCGACATGTACTGCGCGAGCACAGCCGATTACCCGGTGGCCCTGTGGCGCGCGACAGGGAGCGCGGCGCACGTCGAAGAGATGACCGTTCTTGCGGAGAAAAAGGGATTTCTGATCAAGGGCAACTGGCTCGTGAAAAAGGAAGGCAAACGCGTTCCCATCGCCAGTGAGGAAGCTCTGTTCGCCGCACTCGCTCTCGCCCCTATTCCGCCGGAAATGCGCGAGGGGATGGGCGAGATCGAAGCCGCCGCCCGCGGCGAGCTACCCGAGCTCGTGACCTTCGATGACCTTCGCGGCGTACTCCACTGTCATACCGATTACTCGGACGGCACCGCCACGATCGAGGAGATGGCCACCGCCGCAAAGGAGCGCGGCTGGAGTTACCTCGGCATCTCCGACCACTCGGAGTCGGCGTTCTACGCCGGCGGACTCAAGCGCGACAAGCTCGCCCGACAGCTCGACGAGATCGACCGCCTCAATGAGGAGATGAGCGATTTCAAAATCCTCAAGGGAATCGAGGCCGATATTCTCGCCGATGGAAGGCTTGATTACGACTCGGACACGCTGGATCGCTTCGATTATGTGATCGGATCGATCCACTCGCGGTTCAGCATGGATGGAGATGCAATGACCAAGCGCGTGCTGGCCGCGATGGACGACCCGCACCTGACGATTCTCGCTCACCCGACCGGTAGACTTCTGCTGTCGCGCGAGCCCTACGCAATCAACATCGAGGCGGTGCTGGAGAAAGCGGCCGAAGTGGCCGTAGCGGTGGAGCTGAACGCGGATCCCCACCGTCTCGATCTCGACTGGCGATACTGCCGCCAGGCGAAAGAGCTCGGGGTTACGATGGAAATCGGTCCGGACGCGCACTCGACTGCCGGGCTGGACAACGTTCACTTCGGGATTGGGATGGCGCGAAAAGCGTGGCTGGAAGCCGGCGAGATTCTCAATGCCCGAAGCGCTGAGGACGTCCTCGCCTTCGCCCAGAAACGACGGGCAGTCAGATGAAGAAGCCGGCGCTCGCCAGGACCAGAAAAACCAAACGCCCTCGAATCACCAAAAGTGTATTGGGCCCGCATGCAGCGGAGATCTTTTCACGCCTGAAAAGCGCACACCCGGATGCGCACTGCGAGCTGGACCACGAGACTCCGCTCCAGCTCCTGATGGCGACCATCCTGAGCGCGCAGTGCACAGACAAGCGCGTCAACATGGTGACACCACTGCTGTTCAAGGCCTATCCGACCGCGCAGTCACTAGCCGATGCGAACCAGGAGCAGCTCGAGGAACAGATCAAGAGCACCGGGTTCTTCCGCAATAAGGCGAAAAGCCTGATCGGGTTGGGGAAGGCTCTAGTCGAGCGGCACGGCGGCGAAGTCCCGGCGTCGATGGACACTCTCGTCGAGCTTCCCGGAGTCGGTCGAAAAACCGCCAACGTCATCCTAGGCAATGCATTCACGAAAAACGAAGGCGTCGTCGTCGATACCCACGTGGGTCGCTTGAGTGTCAGGCTCGGCTTGACCAGGCAGACGGATCCCGTGAAAGTCGAACAGGAGTTGATGCCGCTTTTTCCGCAGGAGGAATGGGCGATGCTCGCACACGTACTGATTTTTCACGGACGCCGGGTCTGCGACGCGCGCGTACCCAAGTGCGAGATTTGCACGCTTAACGAGATCTGCCCGTCGAGTACGGTCTAGGTTATGATTCCATCCTGAACCGTACTCTAACCCCCCCTTTCCGCCGTTATGACGAAGTTCGCCACGATAGAAACCAACAAAGGGACGATGCGCGCCGAGCTGTACGAAAAGGATGCGCCGAAGACCGTCGCCAATTTTGAGAAGCTCGCCAACTCCGGCTTTTACGACGGGACCAAGTTCCATCGCGTCATCAAGGATTTCATGGTCCAGGGCGGCGATCCTTATTCGAAGGGTGGCGAGCACGCGAAGGGCCCCGTGGGAACTGGTGGTCCGGGCTACAAGATCGACTGCGAGACGGCGGGTAATCCGCACAAGCACCAGGTAGGCGCGCTGTCGATGGCGCACGCCGGAAAGAATACGGGCGGCAGCCAGTTCTTCATCGTGCTCAGCGAGCCGAACACGCGGCACTTGAACGGCGTTCACACGGTATTCGGAAAAGTGGTCGAAGGAATCGACGTGATCCCCAAGATCAGCCAGAACGATACGGTCTCGAAGGCCAGAGTCTCGAGCGATCCGGAAGCGAAGTAGCTATGGCGACGAAAAAGAAGACCGACCTGAGCGCCGCGCTGACTGGGCTCATCCTCGGCGCGGTCACGCTCTTCCTGCTCATAACGTCGATCGTGATGGTGACCAACGCCCACTACCGCGACAAGGAAGCTGCGGAAGGGCATAAATAGGACGAAACGCTGATTTCCTATTGACGGGCGGCTGATCGCTAGTATCTTACTGACTGGTCAGATACTATCTGTTTACAGAAATGCCCCGAGCCACATCAGCTGCACCAAAATGGCGTAGATGCCCCGAAGACCGGCCCCATCAGATCATCAAGGCCGCCCTCGAGGTTTTCGGCGAATGTGGACTCGCCAACGCCCGACTCCAGGATATCGCCGAGCGCGCTGGGGTCTCGAAGGGCACCATCTACCTGTATTTCCCCAATAAAGAAGAACTCTTCCGCGAAATGATCCGGCAGACCGCCGTCGCAGCCATCGATCGCGCGGAACAGGCCGATGTTCCCGGGACGCCCGGCAATCAGCTCGTCGCGTTCATGAGGGCGTACTGGGCGTTCGTTCGATCGCCCGAGTTCGTCACCATTTACCGGCTGGTCCTCGCTGAGCTGCACCAGTTCCCCGACCTCGCAAAGTTTTATGCTAACGAGGTCGTCGCTCGTGGCCAGAAGCTCATCTCCGGCATCATCAGCCGAGGTACCGAAGCAGGTGAATTCCGCGACATCGACCCGATGGTCGCTGCCCGTATGCTCGTAGCGATTATCGTTATGAACGGTATTTGGCGCGACGAGCATACCGGCGTCCCACTTCTCGCCCACAAGAGTGACGAGGAAGTTTTCAGAGAACTGGCGCAGTTCTATCTACACGCAATCGCGCCAACGGACGGCGCATTTGCCCAGGCAGACGGTGCGCCCCCTGACGCAGTCTCGTTCATCCCTTTCATCAATGACTGAACTTTCCATTAACGTGCGCGCGCTCGCTATAGCGGCCGTCGCATTGATCGCGCTCGCTTCCCCGGTTTCTGCGCAGCAGACAACTGTATTGCCGCTTTCGCTCGGCGATGCTGCCCGGCTCGCCGCTCAGCAGAGCGCGATGGCGCAAGGCGCCCGACTGCGCGCCGACGAAGCAAAAGCTCGCGTTCGCGAGCGGCGCGCCGACCTCCTGCCCGACGTGACCGGATACGTGCAGCAGGCTGGTCGGACCTTCAACACGTCAACGCTCGGCATCGATCTCCCCGCTCCGCCCGGACAGCCGCCGATATTTGATCCGAGAGGCCAGGTGATGGGTCCGGTCAACACGCTCGACATTCGTGGGCGGGTGCAGCAGAACCTAATCGATTTCGGGGCGCTTGGTCGCGTGCGATCGGCACAAGCCGCTGCGCGCTCTTCCAGCGCCGATGCAGAAGCAACCGCCGAACAGTCGGCTACAAACGCCACCAACGCCTATGTGAGAGTGATGCGCGCCGACGCTGATCTCCATGCCCGTCAGGCCGACACCTTGCTCGCGACTGAGCTCCTCCGCATTGCCCAGTCTCAACTCCAGGCCGGAACGGGTGTTGGTCTCGACGTCACTCGTGCGAGAGCACAGCTGGCAGCAACGCGGGCGAGTCTCATCGCATCGCGCAACGCCCGCGATCACGCGCACCTCGATCTGTTGCGCGCCCTTTCACTACCAATCGGAACCGACATCGTACTTACGGACTCACTGACCACCACCGCCGCGCGCACCGAGCCGGTTCCCGACGAATCGGCGCTGGTAGCGCAGGCCCTTCGTGCTCGCCCGGATCTCCTCGCGGAGGAACGGCGCGTCCAGGCTGCCAGGCAGGGACTATCGGCCATCAAGGCCGAGCGCCTGCCGACACTAGGACTCGTCGCCGACGACGGTTTCATCGGAAAGGATGGATCCCGCCTCCTCAATACGTACACGTGGGGACTGCAGGTCAACGTTCCGTTCTTCGATGGATTCAGACGCGAAGCGAGAGTGCAGGAGCAACAGTCGGTCGTAAAGGAAGCAGAAATCCGCCAGCACGACCTGGAGCAGCAGGCTCAGGTCGATGTGCGATCCGCAGTTCTGGATCTCGCCGCTGCGCGCGAACAGCTCGACGCGGCGAGCGAGCGGCTCCGCCTCGCCGAGCAAGAGGTTGCCCAGGCGCGCGACCGTTTCAACGCCGGGGTGGCGGGAAATGCAGATGTTGTGAATGCCTCTCTCGCGCTGACCGCATCCCGAACGCTCGTGAACGACGCTGAGACCGCGTACCAGCTGGCGCGAGTGTCGCTGGCGCGCGCGACCGGCAGCGTGACCACACTCAGATAAGCCCGAAATTACCGTTAGCTAAACTCCATTCAGACCGCCGCAAACAGGAAAGATTATGGCAACCGCAACAGAACCGTCCGCTCCCGCTTCTTCTCGCAACGGCAGATCCGCAGTTGAGGAGCCGGACAAGCCTTCGTCGAAAAAGAAATTCGTCCTGCCGATCGCGATTCTGGTCGGCCTGCTGCTCGTGATCTGGGCGTTCCAGAGGTGGAACTATGGGCGCTCGCACGAGTCGACCGACAATGCGCAGATCGATGGCCACATCGTGCCGGTACTCGCGAAGGTTGGCGGCTATGTAAAAACCGTCAACGTCAGTGAGAACGATCGCGTGAAGGCCGGCCAGCTGCTGGTCCAGCTCGACGACGCCGACTATCGCGTTCGCTTGCAGCAGGCGCAGGCAGACCTCGCTGCGGCCGAAGCAACCAGCGGTGGCTCGGGCCAGGCGCAGTCCCAGGTTCAGAGCGCCGCGGGCCAGCGGGCGACCCTCGACGCACAGATCGGAGCGGCCAAGGCAAACGCCGACAAGGCTGACGCGGATCTCGCGCGAGCCAAGGAGCTCGCCGGCAAGCTTATCATCTCCAGTCAACAGCTCGACGCCGCACAGGCGACTGCGGCGGTGGCGCACGCGAATCTTCTGGCTGCGCAGCGCCAGGCGTCCGCGGCGAGTGGATCGGTCAACACCGCCGAGGCGGGTGTGCGTGTCGCCAGCGCCCGCACGTTGGCATCGCGCGCTGCCGTCGAGAACGCGCAGCTGCAGCTGGATTACACGCGCATCACCGCGCCCGCTTCGGGCGAGGTCTCGAGGAAACAGGTCGAGGTGGGACAGCTGGTCGCACCAGGCCAGCCACTCCTGAGCATCGTCGCCGATACCGGGATCTGGGTCACGGCGAACTTCAAGGAAACTCAGCTCGCCACGATCCGTCCCGGCCAGCCGGTTGAGTTCGAGATCGACGCCTACGGCGGCTGCGTCGGCGAAGGAACGGTGGCGAGCGTAAGCGGTGCAACCGGAGCGAAGTTCGCGCTTCTCCCGCCCGACAACGCAACGGGAAACTTCACCAAGGTGGTGCAGCGCGTTCCGGTGCGCATTGCGGTCACCAAGCCGTGCGCGGGTAATTATCCCCTGCGACCCGGTCTCTCCGCGAACGTTCACGTGAACACCGCAAACCGGTGAGCTCGGCCGTGCTGCGGTCCTCCGGAGTGACGACATCCTCCGAGGACCGTTACGCACACAAGTACATCATCGCCTTCACCGTCACGATGGCGGCGATGCTCGAGCTCATCGACACATCGATCGTCAACGTGGCGATTCCTCACATGATGGGGAATCTCGGCGCGACGCTCGACGAGATCGCGTGGGTGTCGACGTCCTACATCATCGCCAACGTCATCGTCATCCCGATGTCGGGTTGGCTTTCGGCGTACTTCGGCAGAAGGCGCTACTTCACCGGCTCGATTCTCCTCTTCACGCTGGCGTCCTTCTTCTGCGGCTCATCGCATTCGCTGTTCGCGCTGATCTTCTGGCGCGTGATCCAGGGAATTGGCGGGGGTGCTCTGCTGTCCACGGCGCAGGCCACGCTCTATGAGTCTTTCCCTCCCGAAGAAGCGGGAACCGGAATGGCGATATTCGGAGTCGGAGTCATGGTCGGCCCAACGCTCGGACCAACGCTCGGTGGGTGGATCACGGACAATTATTCCTGGCCGTGGATCTTCTATATCAACGTCCCCCTCGGCATCATCGCCTCGATCCTGACCGTGACCTATATACATGACGCCGCGCACCAGGAACGGGCCGACAAGATCGATTATCTCGGAATTATTTTCCTCACCCTGTGTGTGGGCTCGCTGCAGTGGATGCTCGAGCGCGGCGAGCGCTACGATTGGTGGGATTCACGCTTCGTCACGCTCCTCGGCGTTACTGCGCTCCTGTCGGGAATCGCATTGATCTGGCGCGAGCTGACGGTCGACGAGCCGGTCATCAACTTCCGGATTCTGAAGAGTCGCCAACTCGCCGCCGGTGTGAGCCTGGGACTGCTGCTCGGGTTTGCGCTGTACGGATCCGTTTTCATCCTTCCCGTCTTTCTGCAGCAGCTGTTGCAGATGACTGCGTGGCAGACAGGGAAAATCATTCTTCCCGGCGCGATTGCATCGGCCGTGACGATGGCCGTGGTGGGGAGGAACGCGATGCGGCTCGACGCGCGCTACACGGTGGTGGCGGGAGCGTTACTATTTTTCTGGTCGATGCTCAAGATGTCGCACCTGACATCGGCAAGCGGCCAGCAGGATCTGTTCTGGCCGTTGATCCTGCGCGGTATTGGGCTAGGCCTGATCTTCGTTCCACTCACGAACGCGACGATGGCCGATCTCAAGGTGAAGGATCTCGCGCAGGGAACGGGCATGTTCAATCTCATGAGGCAGCTCGGGGGATCACTTGGCATCGCCGTCATGGCGACCCTGCTCGCGCGCTTTATGGCGAGCGAGAAGGCCGTGCTGACGGAGCACGTCGGCG
Organism: Gemmatimonadaceae bacterium; assembly: GCA_034666285.1. GTDB lineage: Bacteria > Gemmatimonadota > Gemmatimonadetes > Gemmatimonadales > Gemmatimonadaceae > UBA4720. Next base: position 33,209 of record JAXDME010000215.1, read on the forward strand.
CCAGCGACCCCGAAACCCTGAGCCGGCTGTCGCTGCTAAGTCGCGGGCTGATAGCCCGCGGGATGAATCCGCTGGTGGCGCAACAGCAGGCGCTCGCCATACTCGACAGGCAGGTGACGGTGCAGTCGAGCATGCTCGCGTTCTCCAAGATCTATCTGTACAGCGGCCTGGTGCTCATATTCGGATTGCCGCTGCTGCTTTTGTTCCGGACGGGTCGTGCGCGCGGCTCGATGGGCCCGGTACATTAGCCTTCAACAGTTGACCGTACCCCTACGTATTTCTGATGAGGAGCGGGATCTCGTAAGTCTTGCCCGAAAGGGTGACGAGCGGGGTTTTTCCGGGCTCGTGCGGTTGCACCAGCGTCGTGCGTACATAGTGGCCCGATCGATCGTCATGACCCACGAGGACGCCGAGGACGCGGTTCAGGAAGGATTTCTTCGCGCGTACCAGGCCTTCGAACGGTTCGATCCTGCACAAGCGTTCGGCGCCTGGCTAAACCGAATCGTCGCGAATGCGGCGCTCGATCTGGCTCGGCGAAAAAAAGTACGCAGCGCCGAAGAGCTTTCGGAGTCCCTAGCCACGGCCTTTCGCGATCCAGCGGAGGACCGGGAGCTGAATGAACGGCTCACCGCAGCGCTCGC
>JAXDME010000216.1:0-2683 GCA_034666285.1 Gemmatimonadaceae bacterium
GAGCCGACGGTGCGCGCTGCACTCGTATCGGTGGGAGCGCTCACTGCGTGACCAACTCTGAGATCGGAGAGCTCGAGAAGCGCGTGGAAGCACTGGCAGCGACTCCCGCCAAGTCTCCCCTTCCAACGGATGCTCGCGCGATAGTCGAAAGCCTTCTCGACGCACTCGAGAAAGCGGACGTACGGGCTGCCGAAAAGGATCCGAGCGGCGAGTGGCGCGCCGTGCCCTGGGTAAAGCGCGGAATTCTGATCGGCTTCCGGGTCGGCGTGATCGTCGACATGTCGATTCCGTCCGGGGACGATCGCGTCGGGTTCTCTTTCCTCGATAAGGACACTTATCCTCCGCGCAGATTCACTTCCGCAGACGGCGTTCGTATCGTGCCGGGCGGGTCGAGCATCCGGCGCGGCGCGCATGTCTCAAGTGGAGTCGTATGCATGCCTCCGATGTACGTCAACGTCGGAGCGTACGTTGGCGCGGGAACGATGATCGACTCGCACGCTCTCGTCGGATCTTGTGCGCAGGTCGGAGAGCGGGTTCATCTGAGCGCGGCCGCGCAGCTCGGCGGTGTGCTGGAACCAGTTAACGCTGCCCCCGTCGTGATCGAGGATGACGTCGTGGTCGGCGGCAACTGCGGAATTTACGAGGGGACCGTCGTCAGGAGAGGAGCGGTGATAGGAGCCGGTGTGGTGCTCACGCGCGGAACGCCGGTCTACGACCTCGAGCGAGAGACCGTACATCGCGCGGAGCAGGGAAAGGCGCTCGTGATTCCCGAGAACGCGGTAGTCGTGCCGGGTGCTCGCCAGGCGAAAGGCAAATGGGCGCAGGATCAGGGGATTTCGCTGCAGACCCCAGTCATCGTGAAGTACCGCGACGAAAAAACGGACGCGGCGACGGCGCTAGAGTCTTGGCTTCGTTGACCGTCTCCGGCGCCGTAAGGGTGCCCGGTGACAAATCGATCTCGCACCGCTCGCTGATTCTCGCCTGCCTAGCGGAAGGAGAATCACGCGTCGCCGGCATTCTCGATTCGGAGGACGTCCGGTCTACGGCCGGTGTGTTGCGCGCGCTAGGAGCGGCTATCCCCGAGCTATCCGGTGAGATGCGAATAAGAGGACTGGGTTTGCGCGGCCTCCGTCCTCCCATGCAGGCGCTTGATTGCGGAAACAGCGGAACCACTACCCGACTCCTCGCCGGAGTTGTCGCTGGGCATCCGATGTCCGCGAGATTTGAGGGCGATGCAAGTCTGAGCCGCCGTCCCATGAAGCGCGTTGCCGAACCTCTGACCTACATGGGTGCTCGATTCGATTTCGAGCGCGGCGATGGGCTGCCGATGACGGTGAACGGTGTCGAGCTGCGAAGCATCGACTGGGACACGAAGGCGGCGAGCGCTCAGGTCAAGAGCGCGATCCTCCTCGCCGGTCTCGTGTCTCGCGTCGAGGTGCGGGTGACAGAAACGAGTCGCTCGCGCGATCACACCGAAAGGATGCTGAGGTCCATGGGAGTGGATGTCGAGAGCGACCGGAACCAGGTCTGCCTTCGTCCAGCTCAGCGGCTCACGCCGCTCGATCTTGCCGTACCGGCGGATCCTTCCTCGGCGGCTTTTTTTGTGGCGCTCGCGTCGTTGGCCGGAGGGGGAGAGCTACAGCTGGATGATGTTTGCCTCAACCCGACACGCATTGGTTTTATCAGCGCGATCAAACGAATGGGGGGCGACGTTCGCGCAACGTCGCGCGCCAGCGAAGGTGGAGAAGAAACCGGCACGCTCTCTGTGCATCCCGCACCACTTGGTGATCTTCGTATCACCGCGGCAGAGGTGCCTTCGCTGATCGACGAGCTGCCGTTATTGGCCTGCGTCGCGGCAGCGGCCGGGGTCAACTTGGAAGTGACGGGGGCGGCGGAGCTCAGGGTGAAGGAAAGCGATCGTATCAGCGTGGTCGTCCGAAATCTGCGCGCCGTTGGCGCGACGGCCGAGGAGCTGCCCGATGGACTGCGTGTGCTGCCCGGTGCGCGCGAATTTTCGGGCAGTGTTGATCCGCAAGGCGATCACCGAATCGCAATGGCGTTCGGTGTTCTCTCCGCCGTATCCGGCAATCGAATAGAGATAAGGAATCCGGAGGTTGTGGCCGTTTCATACCCGCGCTTCTGGGAAGACTTGAAACGGGTTTCGACATGAAGCCTCGCACCTTCGTAATCGCGATCGATGGTCCGGCCGCATCGGGAAAATCTTCGACCGCGCAAATGGTTGCCGACAAGCTTGGGTTTCTGCACGTCGATTCCGGCTCGCTCTATCGAGCCGCGACTGCCGCAATTCTGCGCCGGGACGACAATGCATCGCACTGGACGGACGAGGCCGTGCTCGATGCGGCCCGACCCGTAGATCTGCGCGCGGCGCGAACTTCGTTCTATCCAGCTCTCGATGGACGGTCCCTGGAGGACGAGATTCGCGGACACGACGTGACGCGCCATGTGTCTCGGGTCGCGCAGATGCCGCGTGTGCGCGAGTGGGTCAACGACAAGGTGCGCGAGGCCGCGAATTCCAGAAACGTGGTCGTCGACGGACGGGACATGGGCACCGTCGTATTTCCGGACGCCGACTTGAAAATTTTCCTCGTCGCCGATTCCCGGGAGCGCGCCCTCCGGAGACTCAAGCAGCGGGGCACGCCAACGTCGGAACAATTGCTGGACG
>JAXDME010000217.1:0-5126 GCA_034666285.1 Gemmatimonadaceae bacterium
TGAGAAGATCTTCGTCCGCGAGAGCACGGTAGAAGTAGCCGTTATCGAATACGAGGGTGGGGACAGGCTGAACGTTCCGCTCTATCGGATCGATCAGATCGAGCGGTATCGCGCAGCGGCGGATATAGGGACGGACGCGCCCCCGCCGCGGCTTCACGCTCTTGGCGGAAAACGCTGGGCGTCGCAGCGCGACAAGACCCGCGCGGCGATTCAGGAGATGACGGTCGAGCTATTGGATCTCTATGCTCGGCGCAAAGTGGCCACCCGACCTCCGCATTTTCCGGATACGGTCTGGCAACGGCAGCTGGAGTCTTCATTCCTCTTCGAGGACACGCCCGATCAGCGCACAGCCACCACCGACGTGAAGGGCGACATGGAGCGCCCGCGCCCGATGGACCGCCTCCTCGTCGGGGACGTTGGATACGGAAAAACCGAGATCGCCGTGCGCGCCGCATTCAAGGCCGTTCAATCAGGTCGCCAGGTGGTCGTCCTGGTGCCGACGACAATTCTGGCCGACCAGCACGCCAGGACCTTCAGCGAGCGGCTCGCAGATTTTCCAGTGAACGTAAAGACGATGAGCCGGTTTCAGACTCCGAAGGAGCAGACGGCCGTACTGGCCGACCTGAAAGCGGGAAAAGTCGACATAGTCATCGGCACCCACCGCCTCCTCAGCGGAGACGTCGTGTTCTCTCAGCTCGGATTGATTGTCGTTGACGAGGAGCATCGCTTCGGTGTCAAACACAAGGAGCGCCTCAAGCGCCTTCGTCTCGATACCGACGTGCTGACTCTCACTGCGACACCAATTCCGCGAACTCTGCATCTCTCACTTGCTGGACTGCGCGACATGACGCTCATGCAGACTCCGCCGCGCGACCGGTCTCCCGTGCTCACCTATGTCGAGCCGTGGGACGACGGTCTCATCGACGAAGGAATCTCTCGCGAGCTCGATCGCGGGGGACAGGTCTTCTTCGTCCACAACCGCGTCGAGACGATCGACGGGATGGCGGAGCACATTCGGCGCGTCGTTCCCCGCGCTCGAATCGGCGTCGGACATGGACAGATGCGCGAGCGCGAGCTCGAGGAGGTCATGCGCACATTCGTTGACGGCGAGATCGATGTCCTGGTGTCGACCATGATCGTGGAATCCGGGCTGGACGTTCCGAACGCGAACACGATGTTCGTCAACCGCGCCGACACTTTCGGGTTGGCGCAGCTCTACCAGCTCCGCGGCCGCGTCGGGCGATCACATCGGAGGGCGAGCTGCTATCTGCTCGTGCCCGACTCGATCGATGAGGACGCCAACCGCCGCCTCACCATTCTGGAGCATCACACGCAGCTCGGCTCCGGCTATCAGATCGCGCTCAAGGATCTCGAGCTGCGCGGTGCGGGGAATCTCCTTGGTCCGGAGCAGTCAGGATTCGTCCACGCCGTCGGCTTCGACATGTACCTTCGCATGCTCGACGAGACGGTCAAGCGCCTCATGCGCGGAGACGATGCGCCGAAGCTCCAGCCATCCGAGATATCGCTGGATGTCCCTTCGTACCTGCCCGATGATTACATCACGTCCCAGGACGCAAAGCTCGACATATACCGCCGCCTCACGCACATGACTGACATCGCGGAGATCGACGCTCTGCGCGAAGAGGTGCGCGATCGCTTTGGAGTGGTGCCGGAGCCCGCCCGCGTGTTCTTTGCGACGGCAATCCTCCGCATCCTCGGCGGGGCATCGGACATAGAGTCCGTGCTGGTGCGCGGAAACGAGGCCCGCATTACATTTCGCGAGCACGCAGTGCCCCGCATGAAGGGGATCTCGGCGGCGTTCCACGAGGTACAGTTCCAGGCGGAAGTGCGACGCGCGCATCCGCTTTCCCTCAAGCTCACCCGTCTTGGAGGAGCTGAGATGCTCGATGGACTTGTCCGAGCCTTGACGACGCTGCGTCCCACCTGACGACTGTTAACCCGATCTACGGAAAAATGAAACGTACTTTCGCTATCGCCGCCGCCGCGGCACTTACACTCTCGGCATGCTCGAGTCTGAAGGATGCTCTCAACGCGCACACCAGCTGGGTCGCCCGCGCCGGAAGCGCTGAGCTCACCGTTCCCCGTCTCGCGACGCTGCTTGGAAAATCCCGCGCGCCGATCCGGAAGGACATCGCGAAGTCGATCGCCAACGTGTGGGTCGACTATCAGCTGCTGGGCGTTGCCGCGGCCCACAACGATTCGCTCGCCGACCCCAAGCTGATAGACGAAGCGATGTGGCCAGCGATGGCGAACCTGAAGGCCCGCAAATGGTACGACATCGTTTCCAAGACGTGGGGCGTCGAAGACACGACTGCGGCGCAACGCCAGTGGGCGTCGGGCGACATCCTAGCCGCTGATCACATTCTTCTGCTCACGCAGGGAATGAACGATTCCCAGAAGGCCGAAGTGAAAAAGAAGATCGACGCGATACGCACGAAGGTGAACGCCTCGAACTTTGCGGCGACGGCCACTGCCGTCAGTCAGGATCCGCAGTCGGCTCGGCAGGGCGGATCACTTGGGATCTTCCCCAAGGGCACGATGGTCCCGGAGTTCGAGAAAGCGCTCCAGGCCCTCAAGCCCGGCGAGATTTCTCCCGTTATTCAGACGAACTACGGTTACCATATCATCCATCGCCCCACCTACGACCAAGTGAAGAATCAGCTGCTGCTGGCCTCAAAGGGTCGCAGCGTCGCGGTAGCGGAAAGCACTTATCTGGCGAACCTCGAGAAGAGCGGAAAGATCGAGGTGAAGAAGGACGCGCCTGCCACGTTAAGGTCGATCGCGAACGACCCCGACGCATATCGCCGGGACAACACCGTTCTTGCGACATCCACCGCGGGCAAGTTCACGGCGTCGCGAATGGTCGGGTGGCTCGAGACCCTGCCGCCCAACGCGAGAATCATCGATCAGATCAAGCAGGCACCAGACTCGGTGCTCGTTTCGATGGTGAAGCGATTTGCCAACAATGAGCTCGTGCTGAAACAGGCGGACAGTGCCAAGATCGCTATCGATCCCGCAGAGGTTGCCCAGCTGCACGCCAGCTTCGTCAACGCGGTCAAGCAGGCATGGGGCCAGCTTGGAATCACTCCTGCCTCGCTGCAGGACAGCGCAAAGAGCGAAGGCGATCGCGAGAAGCTCGCAGCCAAGCGTGTCGACGATTACTTCGACAAGCTGGTGCAGGAACAGGCACCTTTCGTCGCGATTCCGACTCCCGTCGCCAACGTCCTCCGGAGCAAGTACAGCTATTCGTTCAACGACGCCGGCTTCGATCGGGCTGTCGAGCAGGCTTCCAAGATTCGCAACTCGGCGGACTCCGCCCGATCCGCGGGGCAGCCACAGACTGCGGTTCCGATGAGCCCAGCGTTGCCACCGTCGGCGTCCTCCACTCCTCCGCCGGGTAAGAAGTGATCGAACCACTGTTGGGGAAGGGTGTACGATCAGGAATGCTCAGACATCTCCTGGCGGTGGCCGCGCTCGGCCCCGTCGCTCTTGCGGCGCAAACTCCGGTTGCGGCCGTCAGTAACACTTCCGGCCCGCTTCCGATTGATCGCGTGGTTGCGATAATCGGCGATCAGCCCCTTCTCTGGACCGACGTGCTCACCGCGATCAATCAGCGGCGCGCGCAGGGACTTCAGGTGCCCACTGACTCCGTGCAACAGGCGGCGTTGGCGCGCACCGTTCTCAACGACCTCGTGGACGAGGAGATCCTCGTCCAAAAAGCAAAGGAGATGAAGCTCGAGGTCACCGAGTCTGACATCATCTCGTCAGCCGATCGCCAGATCAAGAGCGTTCGCTCGCAATTCAAGTCCGACGAGGAATACCGCGCCGAGCTCCGGAACGCCGGTCTTGGGACGGCCGAGGAGTACCGAAAGGCGCTCATCGAGCAGTATCGTCGTCAGAACCTTCAGCAGAAAGCGTTTGCGGAGCTCCGCAAACGCGCCAAGCCCGTGAACGTGACTGACGAGGAAGTGACGGCTGCATTCGAGAAGAGCCGCACGGATCTGCAGAAGCGTCCAGCGAGCGTCACATTCAGGCAGATCATCGTTGCGCCGCATGCTTCGCCGGCAGCAAAAGCGAAAGCAAAAGCGCGCGCCGACTCGCTGCTTGTGGAGATCCGTAAAGGCGGCGACTTCGAGCAGATAGCGAAGCGCGAGTCAATGGATCCCGGCACCAAGGCACTCGGTGGAGATCTCGGCTGGAATCGGCGTGGAAGTGGACTGGTTCCTCAATTCGAAATGATGATGTTCGCGCTGCGTCCAGGCGAAGTCAGTCCCGTGATCGAGACGGCCTTCGGATACCACATCATTCGGGTCGATCGAGTCCAGTCAGCGGAAGTGAAAGCGCGCCACATACTCATCGCGCCGGTCATCGATTCGGCGGACGTGGAGAACGCGAGGGTCGAAGCCGATTCCGTCGCCGCTCAGTGGAGACGTGGAGTTTCCTACGACTCTTTGCTGGCAAAGCACCACGATCCTACCGAAGAGAAGGGAGTACTGCAGCCATTCAATCGCGATTCTCTGCCGGCTTCCTACCAGGCTGCTCTGACCGGGGCCAAGGCAGGGACAATCACCAGTCCGTTCCCGCTCGCTAATCCGCGCGGACCGTCGAAGTTCGCCGTCCTGCAGGTCGTGACGCTGACCGATGCCGGGGAATACAACGCCGGCGAGATCCGCGAGCAGATTCGGGCACAGCTCGCCGATGAGCGTTCGATCCGGCAGCTGCTCGATGAGATGAGAAAGCACACTTACGTGTCGATCAGGATGTAGCAGTGAAAGCACGCCTTGCCATGACCGTGGGCGATCCCCGCGGAATTGGTCCGGAGATTGTTGCCAAAGCGCTCGCCGACTCACGGGTCAGCGAGCGCTCTGACGTTTTAGTCATTGGCCCCGAGGGCACTGGAGTGCCGGTAGCTGAGTCAATCGGCCAGTGGCGTCCCGGCTCCGACGCGGCACTGGCGGGGATGCTGAGTGGTCTCGCGATCGAGCGGGCAGTGCAAATGGCGCAAGCGGGAGAAGTCGACGGGATTGTGACCGCTCCGATCGATAAAGCTGCACTTCTGGCGGGGGGCTATGACTTTCCCGGTCACACGGAGATGCTCGGAGCGC
>JAXDME010000218.1:0-30729 GCA_034666285.1 Gemmatimonadaceae bacterium
CTGCCGGCGACACGAAACCGGTGACGAACGGCACCATCACGATCCCGCCATTCTTCGTTATCCGCCGGAGGATCGAATCGGGAACGTTGCGTGGGACATTCACCAAAGCCCGAGCCGCGGAATGCGAGAATATCACTGGCGCCTGGGTGACGTTGAGCGCGGCACTCATCGTCGCTACCGAAACGTGCGACAAGTCTACGAGCATCCCTAGCCTGTTCATCTCGCGTACGACGCTGTCCCCGAACGGAGTGAGTCCGTTGTGCCTGGCCGAGTCCAGCGCGGCATCTGCCCAATCGAGCGTCACGTTGTGCGTGAGCGTCATGTATCTCACGCCCAGGTCGTAGTAAGCGCGGAGCGCCCCGAGTGAGTGCTCGATCGCGTGGCCGCCTTCCAGGCCAAGTAGCGACGCGAGTTTTCCCTGCCTGAACTCCCGCCGAATGTCTGCCGCGCTCAACGCGAGTGCGAGGCGATCGGGGTACTTCTCGATCACTCGGCGCGCGATGTCTATCTGCTCGAGCTGAACTCTGGCGTAACCCGAATCACGGTATTCGCCGGGAGTGTACACAGACCAGAACTGTGCCCCCACCATCCCTTTTCTGAGCCGATCGAGATCGGTTTGGCCGGGTCGATGGGTGCGGAGATCGTAGGCGTCAACGTTGCCGCGCGCGATCGTGTCTTCGCGAATCCGCCACGGCAGGTCGTTGTGGCCGTCGATCAGCGGAGTTGTCTTGAGGATCCGCATGGCGCGGGCGAGATACTGGTCGTTGGGCAGCGTGGTCGTCTGCGCATCAACGGAGCTGGTAACGCCGGCAACGATGAGAAGCGCGGCCGCGATCAGCCAACGAGCGCGCTTACGGTAAACAGGTCCTGGAGTCATGGCGTGAAAGGTATCCCACATCAGCGAAGGAACCGGGATCAGGGAGAAAGGGTCGGTCCGGGAGGTGTGTCCAGGAGCTCCACGGCGTCCCCGCTATCTTCTTCCCGTACCACGAGCCGGATTGGATGAAGCCACTGGAGCCAGGGCATCATCCCGTTGGCGTCATCGCGAATCAGGCCTGAATCTATACCGTTGGCGTCCAGAACCGCTTGCGCCACATGCGCTTCGATCTCGTTGGCAAATGTTCGGATGACCGTGTTGAGCTCGGGCTGATCTTGCTCCATCTTCTCTCCATCGGCGTGCGGATACGGACGAGCACTCCCGAAATCTGTATCAGTGACTCGTCAACTGCATCTCCAGGGCTCCCGATTGGCACGGCCTCTGCCCGACTAACCAGTATGCGGTCAACTCCAGACAACTCAATGAAGATGCTATTCAGATTCTCGATCGCTGTCCCGCTCTTCCTGGCAGGCAGTCTCGCCTGCGGAAAGGAGAAAAAGACGGCGGAGGCGGCTACCACTACACAGGATACGATGCTGCTTCGTGACTTGGCCGAGGCAAACAAGAACACGGCAGCCGCGAACGCGGTGGACAACAGCTTGAATACGGTGAGAACGAGCGGCGACTCATCGTTGCCGGCGATGGTGAACGCGGCAGCACAGAGTCGCACGCCCGAAACGCGTGTAGTACCGCGACCACCCTCACTCGTGTCCGCAACGGGGCCTCAGCCACGCGCGGGTGATTCCACGCCGGGGTCAGGCGGAGCACGGCAGACGGGTGCAAACAGATCGGGTCAGCAGGCGTCTTCGGGAGACCCGTGTGATTCACCAGCGCCGGTCGACCAGCGCTCATGCCTGAATCGCTCGATCGTGCAGAACGATGCTGACCTCAACCGAACCTACCAGGATCTGCTGGCGCAGGCGCGGAAATCGGGAGGGGCTGACCTCGAAGATCGACTCAGGCAATCGCAGCGTGAATGGGTCAATACTCGCGACAGCCAATGCATCGAGGAAACCAGTGGCCAGGGCGGATCTCTCTGGGCGCGGGCGCGGGCCCGCTGCCTCGCAGACCATTCTCACACAAGGACCGCCGAGCTGCAGCGGACCCTGAATAGTCTGCGAGGGCAGTAACAGACCTAATGCGCCGTTTGCGCCGCGACTCCGGCGCTCGCGAGCGCTCGGCCCTGCAGTAGCGCATCGATCTCTGACGTCGCAACGGCTCGCGGTGAGACCCAGCCCCCGCCAATGACTCTGGTCGGCACGGTCACGCTCGCGACGCCGCCGGCTGGGCTGATCTCGACAACCGCCGTGGCTTCAGAAACTCCCCCCGAACCGCTGTTGATCACGAGCACCCACCTACCGGTCGCCGGACGCTGCCAACGCACGACGTACATCCCGGGCTGTGAGCCCGGCCGGATGTCGAGACGCATTGTCTGACGCTTTCCGTCCACCACGCCTTCCGCTGTCCCGGTGACAGTCTTCGCCTGAAATTCGCGGTGGTGATACGTTCGGACGGTGAGGAATGCGCCGCGTGAGGTGGCGTCGAACGGATTGGCTGGATATTCGATCGAGATCCACGGCGGGCCAGCAAATGCCGTGGTGGAAGCTGCCACTGTAAACAAAACAGCGAACGCGAGAGTGTGGATCAGAGTGCGTTTCATCGTGATCTCCTGAAGAAGGTTTGCCAGGTTCGAAGCTCGTCGTGCGTTCCGAATTCGGCGCTTCTACGATGCCGCCCGGCTCTCCAGGGTTGAACGCAACTCCTACTGCGATCGTCGAAAGGTGACAGGCCCCTTGAAGGTGCGCACCGATACCCTCGCGCCGCCCCCACTCAGCTCCATCGTCAGCTCGGCTCCTCGACCGAAGCGCCCCGGAATCGGCGCGTTAGCGGAGAGATTGTTGGTGATAGATCCCGCGACAGTCACCGCCGAGACGCTCGCTCCCGTCTTCTGTGGAATCCCGATATCCACGTTGCCGCTGTGCGTATCGAAATCGAACGTGCCACCTCGGTCGAGTCTGCCGGCGAAAGTGATGTTTCCGGTCACCGTCTCTATCTTGCAACGCTCGAACACGCCCCCATCTACTTTTATCGGCCCACTGACGGTAGAGAGCCCGACGTCGGAGCTGGCGCCCTGAAACGTGATGATGCCCGTCGCCGTCTTGGCCCGAAGCCAAGAGGGAGAGCCGAGGATGTGTATGTCTCCGTCGATGGCCTCCGCGTTCAATTCGTGTGGGTCTCCCCTCACATCTATTGTACCGCTCACCACATATAGATCGAGTCCGCCACTGACGTCGCTGACATCGATGCTAGCGGTGGCCGTCTTGATCCAGAGTCGGACGCGGGAAGGCACCCACACTTCGAGCTGAGTGGGTTTGGGTTTGGGATCGCGATCGTTGGCAGCTTCGACGAACATCTTTGCGCCGTTGTAGCCGCCGCCCATGAAAAAGTTGTCGCCGGCCCCCAGCGTCCCGCGCACCATGACCGTGTCTTTGTTCCAGCCGTGAACGACGACGGTGCCCACCATATTGGCGATGCGTAGCGCCCCTTCCATACCGAGTGGGATCCTGCGCTCCACTTTTTTCTGCGCCGAGAGGGGCGAGGCGATAAACAGGAGCGCCAAAACGGCGACGAGGAAGTTGCGCAGTGGCGAGCAGGGACCCGCGAAGCCGATCGGCGAATTACGTCCCACGAGTCAGCTCCGTCGTGCGACGCAGTAAATCAACCTTCTGTCTATAACTCGCAGAGAGCATCTGAACGAGCAGCCTGTTTGCGGGATCGCGCGCGAGCGCATTCCGCGCCTCGAGAATCGCTTCGTCGATTGTGCGCAGGCTCGCCTTGAGCTGGACAACGGTCTCAGGAGCGAGAGAGGCTTCCTGCTGGTCGAGAAGGTCCTGAAGCATGCTCGCCGTGCGCAGGTAGTTGTTCTCCTCGATGGTGAATGCCGCGAGAGTTGCGGGCGTCACGTCAGCTGAGGAACTGTTCGCGGCGCTACCGTTCCTCGCGCGCGAATTCTGGACTTTCATGTACAGCGTGGTTCCAGCAGACGACACAATTGCAATCAGAACAGCGGCAGCGGCGAGAAGATACCGACGCCGCGAAACGCCGGACCGTGTAACGGAGTTATCCGCTGTGATGGCGGAATCGTCCCGCGAGATCGCTGACCGGATGTTCAACCAGGCGTCGGCTGGAGGATCCATGGACGTCGGCAATTCAGCCGCGCGCGATACGATCCGCTTCAGGCTCCCCACCTCATCGTGGCACAATGCACAGATGGCAATGTGTTCTTCGACCAATGGACGCGCTTCTTCACTCAGATCGCCTGTGACGTAATCGTCGAGCAGATGCTTTATGACTTCGTGTGTCATGTCAAGACTCCAGTCTCTCTCTCAATAGTCTGCGTGCGCGATGCAGCTGCGCTTTTACCGTTCCAACCGTGACACTCAGCTGCTCGGCGATCTCCTGATGCTGGTATCCCTCGACGTCGTGTAGCACGAACGCGAGTCTGGCTCCTTTTGGCAGCGAAGAGATCGCGCTCTCCATGTCCATTCGCAATTCCACACCGGTTGATCTTGCCGCACCAGAGAGGCGGGACGTGTCTTCCATCGGCAGCACCCGTGCTGTGCGCCTTCGATCGCTTCTCGCGTTCTCGAGCATCGTGTTGACCGCAAGTCGATGCAGCCAGGATAAGAACGCGGAATCACCGCGGAAGGTATCGAGCCTGCGCCACGCCTTTATGAATACATCCTGCAGCAGCTCCGTCGCGTCTGATTTGTCGCCAGCCACGAGACGGAGACACAGCGCGTAGACGCGTGGTGAATACTCCCGATAGAGGAGCTCGAATGCATCGACGTCCCCGGCCTGCGCGCGGCGAACCTGCTCCAGCGCGACAGCTTTGTTGTCAGCATTCGTTGAGGGGTAATTCCCGCTCGTGTCTGATGCCACCGCGCTCGTCTTCATTTCAGCCGAGACTAAGATGCCACTCGTGGGCCCGGGGTTGGAAACGCCGATGGGAGATTTTTCGGGCTAGTGTCGTCCAGGAGGGCCCGGACCACAAATGACCGGCTTTGCGACTATTCGATGTCACCGCCAAGGTCAAACTTGGAGCGGGTCAGACCAACGATCCGATCCAGCCCTGCTTTCACTTCGGGCGGCAGATCGCGACGTGCCATCAGCCGCTCCGCTTCAGCGCGAATCGAATCGAGCGCCTGGATGAAGTTTCCCTTCTTCAGTTTACCTGTATCGTCGGGCATGGGAGACGGAGTTAGAGGAGGTCGGCGACTACGCATCTAGGTTCAAGGGTTGTACGGATTTGGCGGATTTGACGGATTGGACAGATTGTCTTTCTTGGCGTGACAGCACATTTCGGCAGACCGGGACTTTTTGGAAACACCGATTGGATGATTGTCGCGGCATCCAGAACTCTCCTGCAAATACAAAAACAAACAATACGAGTTCGTGGAAAGACCTGTATCTCCGCTTGGAGCAATCCGATTGATCAGTCCAATCCGCGGAATCCGTATTTCACTTGAACCTTGATGCCTGCCACGCGCGCGACAATCACACGGGCGCCAACCGCGGCTTGGCGGTCGGAAGCTGAGGTGCTGTGCGTCGCTCCCCAACCTGCTGTCGCCACATCGCGAAATAAAGTCCGGTCCTTTCGAGCAGGTCCGCGTGCTGGCCGGCTTCTACGATTTTGCCACGCTCGAGCACGTAAATGCGATCAGCATGCATCACCGTCGACAGACGGTGCGCTATTAGTATCGTGATCACTTCGCGCGAATTCGCGACGTCCCGCATAGTACGGCTGATCTCCTCTTCAGTGAGCGAATCGAGTGACGAAGTCGCTTCGTCGAACACGAGAAGATGCGGATTCCGCAGCAGCGCACGCGCGATCGAGAGGCGCTGTTTCTCGCCGCCCGAGACTTTTACGCCGCCCTCTCCGATAACAGTGTCGAGGCCTTTGTCCGCTCGCGCCAGAAGAGTATTGGCCGCAGCCTTGTGAAGGACCGCGAAGCACTCTGCATCGGTGGCGTGCGGATTGACGAACTTGAGATTTTCCCGGATCGTGCCCGAAAAAAGCTGAGCGTCCTGCGTCACGAGCCCGATCCTCTCCCGCAATCGATCGAGATCGACGGAATCGCTCGACACTCCGTTGTACAGTATGCGGCCGGACTTCGGCGGATACAGACCGACTAGCAACTTCACCAGTGTCGTCTTGCCCGCTCCGGAAGGACCGACGAATGCGATCGTCTCCCCACGCTTCACCGCAAACGAGATATCCGTGAGGGCAGGAGTCGTCGCGGTCTGGTGCATGAAACCGACATCCTCGAACTCCAGATCCTCGATCTCGGCCAGTGGAACCGGAGCGGCCGGTCTTGGATCCTTCGGCGTCTCGAGAATCTTCCGGAAGTTCATGAGCGAGACCTCGGTCTCCCGGAAAACATTTATGATGTTGCCCAGCTCCTGCATTGGGCCGAAAATGAAGAATGAGTAGAACAAGAGCGAAAAGAACTGACCGACCGTGATCTTCTGGGTGAAGATCAGGTAGAGCATCATGAAAAGAATCGCAGTGCGAAGCAGGTTCACCGTCGTTCCCTGGATGAAGCTCAGGCTCCTGATGTACTTCACTTTCTTGAGCTCGAGATTCAGGATCTTCTGGGTGGTCGCGTTCAATCGCACCACTTCCTGATCGGCAAGCCCCAGACTCTTCACGAGCTCGATGTTGCGCAGCGACTCGGTCGTCGACCCAGCCAGTGCCGTCGTTTCGGCGACGATGATTTTCTGCATCGACTTGATGCGGCCGCTCAGGGACCAGCTCAGAACTCCGAGCAGCGGCACGGTCGAGAGGAACGCGGGGACTAGCATCCAGTAGACGTGCCAGGCGTAGACGATCACGAACAGAACGCCTACGAGTGTAGTGAAGATCAGATTGATGGACAGCGAGATGAACTTCTCGACATCCGAGCGCACCTTTTGGAGTTTGCCAAGGGTCTCGCCACTGCGCTGATCCTCGAATACCGAATACGGCAGCTCCAGCGAGTGCCTTATTCCATCGGAGTACATCTCGGCGCCTACCCGCTGGACGATGACGTTGACGAAGTAGTCCTGGAAATTCTTGGCGACTCTCGACACGAACGCAACGCCCATCGCCATGAGCAGAAGCTTTCCCGCCCCCTTGATGAATTGCGACGTCTGGTATTCACGGAAGCGGGTCGCGTAGTCGTCGATGACGTGACGGAAGATCAGCGGATCCAGCAGCGAGAAAACCTGGTTCGTTGCCGCCAGCACCAGCGCGAGCAGAATCAGCGAGCGGTATTTACGAAGATACGAGTATAGGAGTGACACCCCCGGATACTATTGGAGTGTCGTCGCGCTTGCAAATGCTGCTCGATCTAGTGCTGCGCGGAGTGGGCGAGCCCGGGAGCTTGGACGAATCGGTGAGCGCGAGTACGCAGCGTCTCCAGCGCTTTGCGGGCGTTCGATCTCCACTGCGCGCCCGTAATTATGGTGCAGAACCGCTCGTAGTCGAGCTGTCCCTCGTGTGGGGCTTCGGTGAAGAGATAACGGGGCGCTGGACGGAATCGCTCGAAGCCTATCGGAAACCTCTCCAGAACCTGCCGCTGCGACGCGAATTCCTGATACATGCGCTTTTTCAGACTTTTTTCCGCGTCCGTCAACTGAATCGTCTTTTCCTCGCTGCCGAGGAATGGCAGGAAGGTGAACACGCGTCGCGTACCGCTGTTGTTGTGATAAGAGGTCAGCTCGAGGACCAGAGGCGCCGGGGCATTGTCGCGCCGAAGGATTCCGCACGCGAGGTGCACCGCGAACGCCGTCGCGTCATGGTCGGAGTGTCCTCCTTCGTAGGGATGCGTGAGCACGATGTCCGGCTGGACTTCGTCAATCAGATCGGCGACGTCGAACACGAGCTCGAGCAGCTGCATGCTCGCTTCGCCATCGACATATCCCAGATCGCGGCATCGGTCGGGAGTAATCCCAACGTGGGCCAGCGCGTTAACGACTTCCCGTCGGCGTGCGCGCCCGTATTCTTCGCGCGTCTGGAACCCCTTGCTCTGGGCGTATCGTGGGTCGCGCGGGGCCCCATCTGTGACGTGCGCAACAACGGCATCCGGCAGTCCGGACAGGAGGCCACCGGCTCCAATTGCTTCGTCGTCCGGGTGCGCGACAATCACCAGAGTTGTCGGAAGCGACTTCGCGAAAGCTTCGCGTTGCGCGATACGCTCCAGAATTCCCGAAGTTATCTCCCGCGGTGGGCGAAAGCGTGCATCTCGATCAGGTGTGACGATAACGCCTGGAACCTTGATCAACGGCGCGGGTGATTTCTGCGTGGGCGCCTGCTGGTCGACGAGTTCCGAGATCAACTGAATGTCCCTGCTCGGATCCTGATCGAATCCGGATCTCAACCGGAAATCAGCAGCAATTGAATCGAGTGCTGGGTCGAATCCGAGGCCGGCTTGCGGCACATCCGTCTGGAATCTCACGCGACCATCCTCACACTCGACCCCTTGGCGCCCCACCTGTCACGCGCCTTACAATTGCCCTGTAAAAGGGCAAAATGGCAATTCACATGCCCTGAAGCTCAGCCGTCAGCGGTTCTCTTCGCCGCCTTCCCCGGGAACGTGGTCCTGCTCCGGCGGGTTCTCGCGCGGGCCATCGTACCTGACATCGTCTGGGCGTTCCCCGGGAGCACCATGCCCATCGTAAACCGGGTCACTGACGCCGGCGATCGCTCCGCCCCTCAGACTGGAATTGCCGAGGAGGTTGTGGCCTTGCATCTCCTCCGGGCTGATCGGGTCATCGGCGGCGGCGGCAGTACTCTCCACCCATTTTGATTTCCAACCAGGACGGGCTTCTGGATTGTCGCCAGTTTTGCCATCTGATTTCCGATCGTCGCTCAGGTCTTTGTTCGGCATTGCAAACTCCCCGCGTAGCACTGATGGACAACACCTCGGGTGACTCCGAGGGATCCCATTTCAGGAGGCATACGCCATGCCGGTATTGAGTAACCAATTCGGCCCGAGCCCTCACCACCCATTCATTTCATCAGCTCGACCGGCCGTCCGATGGTCCACGGAATCTTAGCCGCGTCGAGACTTGCGTTGAGCGCGGGAATCCGCTGCTGCAAGAGCGTGTTGATCCGTCCGACCTCACGCTGCAGATCTGACGTTGCAAGCGTGAGCGTTGAACGCTGCAGATCTGTCGGCTGCGATGTGACGTTGCCGATTTCTTCCGCGATGTTGTTGACCCGTTCCTGAACAGAAGGATCCTCCACTCGCTTGTCATCGCTCGTCTCTTCCGCGTCCGGATCCCCGCGCAGCTTCTTGAGAATGTCGTTCAGCTCCTTTTCCACGGCGTCGGCTTGTTTCGAGACGGTGTCCGGCGCGGCGTTGCTCTTTAGCGCCGTTTTCACGTCGGTGATCTGATCCTTCAGCTGCTCCGCCGTGCGGACCGCGGCTTGAACCGTCGCCTGCAATCGTCCCGTGCTGACGCGCATGTCGTACAAGCCGCGGTAGTCTCCTTCGTTCATCGGCACTAGTGGATCGGACCGAACTTCGATTGGCGTCTCACTCACAGCCGCTGCGCCAGATCCTCCTCCTTTCACGGTGAGACGCGCGGTATAGCGACCCGGGAGGACAAACGGCCCGGATGGATCTCTCTGCCTGAACGTTGGCTCGCCGACCTGATTGGCCGGCCGGCGAACCGTGTATGGCGGCGCATTGCGCAAATCCCACGTCACGCGATGCATACCGCGCTTCTTGCTGGCGGTCAGGTCGCGCACGCGCTTTCCGCTTGCGTCGTAGATACTGAGCGCGACATCTCCGCCCTTGGCAAGAGAGTCTCGCAGGAAATAGGTGATGATCGCGCCGAAAGCAGGGTTGGGCGCCGAGTACTCGCGATCACCGAGTGCGCCTGCCCCACGAACGCCGCCAGGAACCGAGCTGTTCGGGTTGTACTCCGTCGCCGCCTTCACCGGAAACAGGTACGTCCCCACGCGATTCGCCTCGGCGAGCTTCTCGAGTGGCGTGATATCGTCGATGATGTAAATACCTCGCCCATGCGTTCCGATGACGAGATCGCGCTCACGAGGATGGACCACGATGTCGTGAACGGCGACGGTGGGAATGCTGTATTTGAGCTGCGTCCACGAGTTGGCTTGCGCCGAGTAGAACACACCGAATTCGGTGCCGACAAAAAGAAGACTCGGTTCGACTGGATCTTCGCGTATCACCTGCACCGATCCATTCGCACGGAGATTTCCAGTGATCGAAGTCCAGTGCGCGCCATAATCGGTGCTCTTGAGCACGTACGGCTTGAAATCATTGTTGCGATGGTTGTCCATCGTCGCGTACACGCTTCCTTCGCTGAAGCGTGATGCGACAACTCGGCTCACGTACGTCTGGTCGGGAACGCCGGGAAATTTCGTGATCCTGTTCCAGGTTGCGCCGCCATCGCGCGAGACGGAAATCACTCCGTCATCTGTGCCGACATAAAGAAGTCCCTGACGCGTGGGTGATTCATCGATCGTGCTGATGTTCCCGTAGTCCGCGGTTCCCTGGTGGCGCGCGATTGCATCGCGCGGCCAGATCTTGCCCATCACCGGAAGGCTGTCGCGTTTGAGCTGACGCGTGAGATCCGCACCGAGCCGCGTCCAGGCGTCTCCACGATTGGTGCTCTTGAAGAGATAGTTCGCGCCGAAATACACCGTGTTGTGGTCGTAGGGTGAGATGAGCATGGGCGAGCTCCAGTTCCACCGATACGGCTTGCTGCCAAAGTCAGGGTTGGGTTTTATGGTCTTCTGCTCACCGGTGCGGACATCGTAGCGGACGATGTCGCCGCCCTGTGATTCGCCGTAGACAGTGTTGGGGTCGACTGGATCGATCTGCGCATAGAATCCGTCGCCGCCCGTAGTGCGAATCCAGTCAGCGTTGGTAATGCCCTGACGGTTCCGCGTCTGGCTCGGCCCGCCCCAGCTGCTGTTGTCCTGCAAGCCACCGTACACGTAGTAGAACGGCTGACGCATGTCCGTGGCGATCGCGTAGTACTGGGAGATAGGAAGGTTCGGAACAAAATCGACGGTTCGGCCGCGATCGTGGCTGATGTAGACCCCTCCGTCGCACCCGATGATCAAATGGTTGGGATCGTTGGGGTCGATCCACATCGCGTGATGGTCCGAGTGCGATGCGCCCGCGATGTTGCGGAACGTACGACCCCCGTCGGTGGAGACCTGTAGCTGAACGCCCATGAAATACAAGCGGTCCGGATTGGTAGGGTCTACTCGGATCTGGCCCATATACCATGGATAGGAGGATCCGGTCCCCGTCTTCTGCCAGCTCGCTCCATAATCATCGGATCGATAGATGCTGGCCTCAGTGTTACCCGTCGCGGCTCCCGTACCGGTCACCTTCGTCTCGATAGTGGCGTACACGATGTTCGGACTCGACTTGCTCACGTCGAGACCGATTCTCCCCACGTCGACCTTCGGCAGTCCCTCGGTGAGCCTGGCCCACGTGTCGCCACCATCAATGCTTTTCCAAAGCCCGCTCCCAGGACCGCCGCCAACATACGTATACGGGCGACGCTCTCGCTGGAACGACGCCGCGTAAATCACATTCGGATTGGATGGATCGAAGATGACATCGGTGAATCCGGTGTGCGTGTCGATGTTCTTGACGTTCTTCCATGTGCGGCCGCCGTCGGTCGTTCTGAACAAACCACGCTCGCCGCCAGCTCCCCATAGCGGGCCGGCTGCCGCGACGAATACGATTTCGGGATTCGTCGGATGCACGATCACTCGTCCGATGTGCTCGGATTTTTTCAGGCCCATGTTCGTCCAGGTCTTTCCGCCGTTCTCGGACTTGTACACTCCATCGCCCCACGACGAGCTTCGCTGATTGTTTGCTTCTCCGGTGCCTACCCAGAGGATGTCGGGATTGCTCGGCGCAACCGCGATGTCACCAATGGAAGCGGAGGACTGATGATCGAAGATCGGTTCCCACGTGGTTCCACCGTTCGTGGTCTTCCATACGCCGCCCGAAGCGGACGCGACGTAAAAGATTTCGCCGAGTCTCTCGCCAATCTGAGCCTTCGGGCCCTCTGGCACAGCAAAGTCGACGACGCGTCCGCTGGTAACTGCGGGTCCGATCGAGCGCCACGGAAGCTCGGCAAGCCGGGCAGAGTCTGCGTCGAAGGCAACCGGCGTGGTCTTGGCGCCTGGCGTCGCCTGCGCGAAGCCGGAGGCGGGAAGGGACGCGACTAGAACGGTCGCGAGAAAAAAGCGCGAGAACGGGCAGGGCATCGATTATGGGAGTGAAGAGACCCGGATAATCTCATCCACAGCAACTCGATTTGCCAATGTCATGGATTGAGTGACTTGCCGTGAACTTTGCCGGGCTCTACTCTGAATAATGCGCGCACACCTTGTGGTCGCCCTGGTTGGATCTCTGCTCTCAAGCCCGAGCATTGCGTATGCTCAGAGCGATTCGCTGGCGCATTCCGGAAAACGGCTGGCCTGGATTGTACCGATCGGCATCGCTGCATCGGTGGTCCTCGATCCGGAAGCGCGGGAGTGGGCAATACACGGACACACTCGATTTCTGGACCGCTTGGCGAAACCTGTGAATCGACTCGGAACGACGCAGCTGCTCGTGCCGGCGCTGGCAACTACTTACATCGGGGCGATACTTACAGATCATCGATCAGTGGCTCGAGGGACACTGAACACCGCGGCTGGCTACTTTGCAGCCGATCTTGTGGAGTCCGCTTTGAAGCCAATCGTCGGTCGCGAAAGACCGCACTTCGAAGGCGACTCTCATCGCTTCCACCCGTTCACGGCGAATGGGGACTGGCATTCATTCCCGTCGGCGCACGTCGCCCACATTACTGCTATAGCGGCCGCGCTCTCAGCACAGACTCATTCGCGGACAATTACGGTTCTTGGTGATCTCGCCGTCACCCTCGTGGGGTTGGATCGAGTCTATGAAGATCAGCATTGGACGAGCGACGTCACGGCAACCGCAGCTCTCAGCAGCTTCGTGAGCAGGGCCACTGTTGGATGGCTCGAGTCACGCCAACGACAATGATCAACGCTGCAATCACGCCGGCAGTATTTATATAGTAGTAAGGGCCGCTGCCTCGACCGTCCACCTTCTTTCCAATTCGATGACGTTTTCCCCAAATCATCGCCTCGTCACGGTAGTCTCGCTGACGTTCGCTCCGTTTTTCTCGCTTACCGCCCAGCAAACGTATCAGTCGCCACCGCCGGAGCTGGTGAAGATTCTCGAAGCACCGGCGAATCCGGTCACATCGATCAGCCCGAATCGGCGATGGGTTCTCGTCACCGTCGCTGACCCACGCACAGTCACGATCAGTGACATGGCTGATTCCGCCTATTACCTCGCCGGCAGCAAGATCAGAGCGACTCCGGATTACCGGATTGAGAACATCGGAATAAGATCGGGTACAGTCACGAGCATCGATGGCAAGACTGTTCGCGCGGTCGAGATGCCGGCTGAGGGGCGGATCGGAACCGCGGCGTGGTCGGCGGATGGCGATCAGCTCGCCTACACGACGATTTCTCCCGACAAGCACATGGCACTGGAGATCCTCGATCTCCCGACTGGCAAGCAGCACTACGTTTCCCACTCAGGATTCCATCCCGCCGCAATTCCTGGAAAGATCGGCGATCTCGACTGGTCCAGAGATGGGAAGCATCTCGCTTTTACCGCTACGACCAACAACGGCACCGAGCTGTGGGTGGCGGATGTTGCGAGGCCCATGTGGGCAACCACTCTCACGAAGCGCTCAATCAATTTCACGACAGCTCGTGGCAATATCGTAGACGATGCCGGCTGCAACTGGTTGAACGGCAAGGCGCCACTGGTCTGCAGGGAATGGCCGGCAAATTGGGAGCGCACCCCGCCCAAAGTCTCCGACGTTCCGACGGGCGTTATCGTGCAGGAATCATACGGTCGTTCTGCACCGGCACGCACTTACGAGTACCTCCTGCAAAGCCCGACAGATGAAGCACTCTTCGACTACTACTTCACCGATCAGATTTATCTTGTCGGGCTCGACACGAAGAACACCCCGATAGGCGAGCCTGGAATTCACAAGAGCGTCACGCCGTCGCCGGACGGGAAATATCTGCTCGTGGAGACCGTACAGCGTCCGTACTCGTATCAGGTGCCGATGGATGTCTTTCCCTCGCGCACGGAAGTCTGGGATCTCAACGGCAAGGTGCTTCGTGAAATTCGCAACTCGCGCGTCGCCGAGGAGGCACCGAGCGCTCGCGACGCAGTGTTGCCGGGAATCAGGTTCGTAACATGGCGCTCCGACGCACCTTCTACTTTGCTCACGGTTGAAGCACTCGACAATGGAGACCCGCGCAATCGGGTACCCAAGCGTGATCAGATTTCGTTCCTGTCCGCGCCTTTCGCCGGAGCTCCAATTCCGTTCGTTCAGACCGAGTATCGGTTCAGCTCACTGACGTGGGTAGCTCCCAACATTGCGTTTCTCACTGAGCGGCTGTCGCGTGGCGCACGCACTCGAACGTGGATGATAGATCCCTCGACACCCAATGGCGGAACCCCGAAGCTCGTGTGGGATCGCAGCACCGAGGATCGCTACTCGGAGCCGGGAAGCTGGGTGTTCGTGCAGGATCCATCGAGTGATCGCTACATCCCGCTTCGCTCCAGCGATGGCAAGTATCTCTATCTGAGAGGCAGCGGGGCTTCGCCTGAAGGTGACAAGCCTTTCCTCGATCGCTTCGATCTCACGACGGCGAAGACTGAGCGGCTATGGCAATCCAGTGCTCCATACTACGAACAGACGCTTCAGGTCGTAGACCAGAACGCCAACCAGCTGATCACGCAGCGTGAGTCTCCCACCGATCCACCGAACCTGTTCCTGCGCGATCTGCGCAGCAAAACGCTGACTCCAATCACGAAGCTCGGAGATCCAGCTCCGTACTTTGCCGATGTGAAGAGCCAGCTGATAACCTATTCGCGTCCGGACGGAGTGAAGCTCTCTGCCACATTGTACCTGCCGCCGGGATACGACAAATCACAGGGGCGGCTGCCGTTCTTCTTCTGGGCGTACCCACGCGAGTTTCAGTCTGCCAACGCCGCGTCGCAGCTCACCGGTTCTCCTTATCAGTTCAAGAGGCCGGGTCGTCAGAATTACCTGATGCTGCTGATGCACGGCTACGGCGTGCTCGATGGCCCGACCATGCCTATAGTCGGCGCGGCAGGCAAGGAGTCGAATGACACGTATGTCGATCAGCTCGTCGCAAGCGCGCAAGCAGCGGTCGACAAGATCGTCGACATGGGCGTGGCGGATCGGGATCGAATCGGGATCGGCGGTCACTCCTATGGAGCGTTCATGACCGTCAACCTGCTCGCCCACTCGGATATTTTCCGCACCGGCATCGCCGAGAGCGGCGCCTATAACCGAACGCTGACGCCGTTCGGGTTTCAGTCCGAGCCTCGCACCTATTGGGAAGCGCCTGAAGTCTACAACGCGATGTCTCCGTTCAATTACGCGAACAGGATCAAGGCACCCGTGCTGCTGATTCATGGCCAGCGAGACGACAACTCCGGGACATTTCCGATTCAGTCGGAGCGATTGTTCGCGGCGATCAAGGGCAATGGTGGAAACGTGCGGTACGTCCAGCTCCCGCTGGAGCCGCATGGGTATACCGCGCGGGAAACACAGCGCCACCTGCTCTGGGAATACATCAATTGGCTCGACAAGTACGTGAAGGGCGCGGCGCCCCGGACACCTACCTCGGCGACGGTAACGTCACCAGCACCGAGGTAGCCAGTAGCACGAGCGCGGCAAAACTCAGCTCCATAGTCGACGATCGGCGGATAGTATGCTCGGTTCCCTCGGTTCCGAGCGACGGACGTACGCGTTTCCAGTTCCAGGCGCCCAGGAGTACGACGATCAGGACGAATACCAGCTTTACCATCAGGGCAACGCCATAGCTGGAAGTCCATAGCGCGGAGATGCGCTTGAGATGCAGCCATGCCGTCGTTGCTCCAGTGATAGCAACGATGCTCGACGCTGTTAGCGCGAGCGGCGAAAAGGAATTCACGAGGTCGGCAACGAGCTGGGCACGTTGCACTCCGGAAGCAGTGCTCCTTATCAGCCCACGAATTCCGACGACCGCGAGAACGAGAAGAGTTCCAAGCCAGGTGGATGCAGCGAGGACGTGTACCGCATTCACCTTGCCGGAGAAATTTCTGCCGGTGTATAGCGGCTGAAGAATGACGAAGAGAACAGCTATTGCGGCCAGACCCCATCCGAATGACGGTTTCGCCCGCACGATCGCGAACCCGATGAACGCCAGTGCGAGCATGACCAGCTTGAACTCGAATGGATTCAGATTTTTGGGTAAAGCTTGGGCGAAGGTCTTGTTGTCGGCGATCGACGACAGGAAAGGCACGCCAAGGACATTCAGAAGAAGCAGCAATACACCGAGGATGCCGATCAGCGCGGCGTTATCGGCTTTGAGGATCGTTCGGGCTTCGTCGCTCATCCCACGAACGCGCCTCACGATTCCGAAGCGGAATCCAATGGCTCCAACGGCGAGGAAGGAGCCGACAAAACGAATCAACTCCATGAACGCATCGGTGTAGCTGAAACCGGGCGGTGGCCCGCCGGGACCACCGGGTCCGCCAACAGGAGGACCGGTTTGCTGTGCGGTTTGCGCCACTGCCTGCAGCAAGCTCACGAGATTCGTCATCGATCCTTTCTCCCCAGCAGTGATGCATCGTAGTGGGCCAGCAGGTCTGCTGGTCCGTCATAAATCTGGACCGCGCCTTTGAGACTGGCATCGTCCCACCCGCCGGAGCGGAAGGCAATGCTTCGCACACCTGCTCTGGCAGCTGCTTCGACATCGTACGGCGTATCCCCGATCATTACGGCATCGCCGGACGGAACACCGCTCTCTTCGATTGCTGCCTCGACGATGTCCGGGTCGGGCTTTGATTTCTTTGCGTCGCTGGCGGTCGCTCTCTCCTCCATCAGGTCATCGACCTCGGCCGCTTTGAGCAGTCCTTTCAGCTCGTCGTCTTTCGCTGATGTCGCCACGATCGCTTTCAGGCCGTCTTTACGAACGCGAAGAACGAGAGCTCGCGCGCCGGGGAGTGGGTGAAGGTGCGGAAGGTAGCTCTCGCGAAAAATGTCCGACCGGCGCTTTAGCAGTTGTTTTCCCTGTTCACTGTCATGGCGGATCCCGATCGTTTTTGGCAGCAGCTTGTCGGCGCCCATTCCAATGAGCGGCCTTACAACTTCGAACGGCACCTCGTAGCCAGCCTCCGCAAACGTTTCCGCCCAGGACTGAGCGTGCGCGTCATTGCTGTCTACGAGCGTGCCGTCGATGTCGAAGATTACGCCTTTGAGCAACGAACCTACTTCAGCGTTTTCTGGATCGATTCGGCCTTATCGAGGTGGCTCTGAACAATCGGGGTCGCTTTCTGAATCAGATTCTTCAGCTCCGTGCTCTGTGCCTGGCCCATCGCTTTCACCGCGAGGTCCAGCACCTTCTTGTGGTCGTCGACCTGACCGTCGATGTATGCCTTGTCGAAATCCTTTCCCTTCGCTGTGGAATTCAGATTGTCCATCTCCTTCTGGGCGTCGGCGGAGATGTTGTCGTCAGCCGGCGGAGCCGGCGTGACGCTGAGCTTCTTCGCCAGCGCTTCGCCCTGCACGCGCATCTTGTGATGATCGCTGACCATCTGCTTTCCGAAGTTCCGTACCGCTGCAGACGTTCCCTTGGTCGCAGCCAGTGCACCCGCGGAGCTGTCCGCAACATTCGCTTCGTCCAGAAGCGCAAGGATGTTGGCGTCGCTCCAGGTGCCGCCTGCATTGGTGGAGCTGGCCGCCATCGCCGAAGTGTCAGTGCTTGTGGTGCTCGATGCCGCGGTTGTATCCGCGGCGCTGTTGTCCTTCTTGCCGCACGCCGCCACAGTCAGAGCGACGACGGCCAAAGTTGCCACCTTCAATCGTGATACCAGCATCGTCCGTCCCCTCCCAAGGGTCAAGAAAAAACCGCTTCGTTCATCGAGGCGGCATTGTCCTTTTGTTGGGGGATCAAGGCAAAAAGCGTACACATCCGTCCTGTTTCCCTATGGCGTTCGAACGGTGCCAGCTGTGGATGGACGCGTCTGATTGAACGTGCTCGTGTCGTTGTATCGTGAGAATCCGCTTTTCACGTCCAGCGCCAACGTCCGGAACCGATCGGCCGTCGCCGGGGATACGTGTACGGTGCTGAACAAAATCACCGCAAAAAGATCACCGTTGACGAGCAGGCCGCCGAATCCGAGCACGGATCGAATTCCGTAACGCACGACGAATTCCTCCTGCGCCGGAATGTACGGGCTGCCAGGAGCATTCTCGACGTGAAATACTCCGTGCCTTTTCCCGGCCAGCTCGCGTACGACTTCGGGAGAAGGTTGAAGCACGCTGCTGATCTCGAGGCCGAACTCCTTGATCAATTGAGCGATCATCGGCGCCTTCTCTACGATCTCAGGGCTCGGAAGTGGAATCGCGCGATGTCCGCGCGAGCTGTGTCTGGAATTCCACGCAGCAGTTTGTCCCACCGTCGCCATGAGTGTGAGACACTTCATCTCCGGCCACGGCTGTCGAAAACCCATCGTACTGCGCACAAAGCCCTGAAGGTCCGCATCGAGCGCTCCGAACGCGTTGGTCTTGTAGCAACGCACGAGCGCGCATTGCCGCTCCCGGTCGGGGCCCTGAAGCTCGTCGTACAGAAACCGGCATACGCGCTGCGCCCCCAGCTCGAACGTGGGAGCGCCAGTCGCCGCATCGCGCAGACGCGGGCTGGACTTCAGCATCTCGCCAAGTCCAAAGTTGGTCAGATCGTAGGGCATATGCTCCGCCAGACTGGGTAGTCCGGCTTATGTGTGATGCTGATTCAAATCCTATATTACCTGCTCGATTGCTACCATTTGCCAATATCGTGCCCTTCATCGTTTACGTATGACACCGTACAAGGCTTCCCGAGCGCGGAGCTCTGCCGCGAGTTACGCCGCGATTCTGCTCGCTGGTGTCGTTGCCTGCGCGGCAGTGAGGGCAGGGCATTTGAATCCGGGGCGGTTGGCGGCTATTCACGCTGATACGGCGGCTTTGCGCCGAACCCTCGACTCCATCGCTGACGCTCACCATGGCGTTGTCGGTTACAGCATCATCGATCTCGAGACGGGCGCACGAATCAATAGGCGGGGTGATGAGACCTTTCCGACAGCGAGCCTGATCAAGGTTGCGATCCTCGTGACCGTTTACGATCTCGTCGCCAAGGGACAGATATCGCTCGACGACCCACTCACGGTTCTCAGGATCGATCAGGTGCCGGGTTCAGGGGTGATCCAGTTTCTGCACAACGGCACGATCCTCACCGTTCACGACGCCGCGTGGCTGATGTCGACCATCAGTGACAACACGGCGACCAACCTCCTTCTCGATCGCATCATTATCCGCCGCGTCTGGGCCAAGATGGACTCACTCGGCTTGCACCACACGCGGGTTCACTCCAAGAGTTTTCTTCGCAATTCGAGCGTAGCGATGGACAGCTCGGTCAAGTACGGGCTCGGTGTAACGACCCCCAACGAGATGGCACACCTCTTCGAGCTGATGGCCCAGGGCAAGGCCGTGAATCCAGCCGCCGATTCGGCGATGCTGGATATTCTCGAGCACAACACGACGGACTTCATGCTGCAGCGGTACCTGGTGGGTGCGCGGGCGGCCCACAAGGATGGCGAGACCGACGAGGTGCGAACCGAGTGCACGCTGTGGTATCTGAGGAGCCGGGTCGTTGCGTGCGTGATGACGAAGGAGAACAAGGATCAGCGCTGGATCCTGGACAACGAGCCACAGCTTACCCTCGGAAGCATGGGACTCGCGATCGTCAATGCCTTTGGCGGAGTGCCGCCCGCGCCCCCGTCTCCCTGACTTTCGAATTCAAGAGTCCAGCGCAATAAAGGCGAGCTACCAGCGGTAAGAGAGTCCGACGCCGGCGAAATAATTCATGGAGGTCCGGGCGTTGATGCCTATTCGCGCATCCAGCCTCACAGAGCTGCCAAACTTCACTGCCCCGCCGGTGTCGAGATAATCAGCCCGGCTGGCGCCAAGTGAAGCGGGGCTGGTACCGAACCACTCGAGGAAGGTCTCCAGGCGCGGTGTGAATTCGGTTCCCAGCGAAGCGCTAGTGGCCCACTGGGAGAATCGCATTCCATCTTCGCTAGCGTAGGTGTAGTTCGTGTTCGACTGCAGGGAATTTTTTTCGCTGAGCTGCCAGCCGAGGGCAAGTTTTGCGGTCGGCTGCATCTCTTTGCTGCCTATACCCGCACGCCCTGTCGGTAGTGTCGAGAGCATCAGAATAGATACAGTCGGCACAATCGAGCGCGCTTCCTGTTCGACAATGCGCACTTTGGTGCCGATTTCAATATCCTCGAAGCCCCGCTTTGTCACGCCCGAGGCGTGCTCTATCGTGTAGGAATTGAATCCAACTCGAAGCTCAGTGCGGGCGCCTGCCGGTACACGCACTAGCAGCTCACCGATCGATTGGCTGGAGCCACTCTCGACTCGGCTATAGGTGTAGCCCCCTTCGGCCTGAATGAATCCGGGTCGGACCGTTTCGGGGCTCTCGGTGAAATCCGGACGATCTGCTTCGATGGCCGGTGTAGCGTTCCCGGGCTTGTTCATCGAGGCGCATGCAGAAAGGATGACAACACCGGCCAGCATGGAATAGCGGATTGGATGCACCTAGTGACCGGTGCGTTCTATCGTCTTGCCCGTGAAATTTTCGGTGCTCAGATCCTTGGACGACAATGAGCGCACGTATGCGGTGAGCATCCAGATCTGATCGTCGGAAATCCTCCCGCCCCAGGCCGGCATTCCGTCAGGCCTGCCCTGATAAATGGATTCGAACACTTCACCGGGCGCGCCGCCGAAATGCCAGCGACCGTCCTGGAATGACGGACCCATCGCGCCGGATCCGTCTGCGCCGTGACAGTCCAGACAGTTGTAGGCGACAAACAGTTTTCCCCCGGTGCTGATGGCGGCTTTGTCGCCCTCATACGGATTCTTTACCTGCAGCGGTTTCCTTGAGGCCGGGAATCCGGCCGGAAGTATCTCCTCGTGTGACATGAGTCGCAGGCTGTCTCCCGCCACATACATCTGACTGACGGCAGGCTGCTCCGGCGAAGTCGATGTTGCCTTCGTGGTGTCGGTCCGGTTGCCGGTGCTACGGGCGCACGCGGACAGGGCGACGAGAGCGCAGAGAACGGCGATCACGTTTTTGCGTGATGCGCTCACCCGATTGATCCGGATTCTCACAGGGAGAACACGAAGAGCTCGCCGCCCCAGCTCGTCCACCGGGCGATGTCGGGCAACGTCGTTCCACGCTCGCGAACATCGTAAGGCAGGTTTGCCGCGACATCACCCGCGATGAGCAGTCCCATGTCGCCACCTATACCCGCATAGATCGCGACGTACTGCTTTCCATCCGGGCCGGTATATGCCACGGGATTTCCCACAACCCCTGAGCCGACCTTGAACTGCCACAACACTTTGCCGCTGCGCGCGTCGACCGCCTTGAACCACCCGTCGAGAGTCCCGTAAAAAACGACGCCGCCGGCAGTGGCGAGCGCCCCACCCCATACCGGATACGGCTCTTTTATCCCCCAGATTTTCTTTCCGGTCGTAGCGTCCCAGGCGATGAACTCTCCGCGATATCCACCTGGCCCACCTTTTTCCGGTGCGTTGCCGCCAATGAACGGAGTGCCGGCGATGTACGTCACCGCGCGCGCCTGAAAATCCATGCACAGATTGTTCGTCGGCACGTAAAAAAGACCCGTCTGCGGGGAGAAGGCCGCCGGTTGCTGATTCTTCCCACCTTCGAGGCTCGGGCAGATGTCCTTCACGTTCTTGTCCTGCGCAGTCTTCTTGGTCTCAACGACTTTTGGCCGGCCCGTCTTCATGTCGATGCCTGTTGACCAATTCATCGGCACGAAGGGCTCCGCCAGAATCACCTCGCCGGTCGCGCGGTCGATCGTGTAGGCGAACCCGTTGCGATCGAAGTGCACGAGTGCTTTCCGCATCTGACCGTTGATCGGAAGATCGACCAGAATGTTCTCGTTGACCGCATCGTAGTCCCACATGTCGTGCGGCGTTACCTGGAACGCCCACACGATTTCGCCGGTGTCCGCGTCCCGCGCGAGTATCGCCGCCGTCCACTTGTTGTCGCCGGTGCGCTGGTTCTCGTTCCACGGGCCGGGATTGCTGGTGCCGTGATAGATGAGATTGAGCGCTGGATCGTAGGAGAGCCATCCCCACACCGCTCCGCCGCCCGTCTTCCATGTGTCGCCCGGCCACGATGACACTCCCAGGTTCGTCCCGCTGTCGTGAGCGTAGAACGGCTTGAACCTCGGGCCGACTTTCACGTCCTTGTCGGGGCCGATGTTATAGGCGCGCCAGACTTCCTTCCCCGTCGACTCATCTAGCGCGGCTATCCATCCGCGCACTCCCATTTCGCCACCGCTGGAGCCGACGATCACTTTGCCCTTCACGACTATCGGCGCCATCGTGATCGTCTCTCCCCTGGAGAGATCACCCATTTTCGTGCGCCACACCTGCGTGCCAGTCGCGACGTCGACCGCGACGGTGTGTCCGTCGAGAAGGTTGTAGAAGATTTTTCCGTCAGCGTACGCCGCGCCCCGATTCACTACATCGCAACATGCTCGGCCTATCGCCTGCTGGGAATTCTCCGGACGGAATTTCCACTTGAGTGGCTGGCCCGTCTGAGCGAGATCGATCGCGTAGGACACGTTCGGGTAAGGAGTCACGACGTACATCGTGTTCCCGATCACGAGGGGCTGACCCTCGTGTCCGCGGAGAACGCCCGTTGAGAAGGCCCACGCGACGTGAAGATTGGCCACGTTCTGTGGAGTGATGGATGCCAGCTCGCTGTAGCGTGAGCTGGCATAGTCGCCCGCGGGCATTTGCCATTCGCCCGGAGGACCAGCGTGCGCGACGGCAATGCGCGCTCCTGTGATGGAGCTGGTGCCAACTGCTGCGGTGGAAGTCACCTTCGGGTCGCTGGCCGCAGTCGTGTCGCTCGCGGGCGGCTTGCTCTCCATCCTGCAGGCAACCAACGCCGGGATCAAAACGACGGAAGCTCGTCGGACGACTTGAATCATCTAGCACTCCTCACAGTCACGCTCTATCCGGGAATCACGTAATCCTGCGCGGCGATTATCTGCCATCGTCCGTTTCGGCGCTGCCACGTGTCAGTGAACTGATACCGGCGGTCGAATGCACCCTTTGTACCTTTCCCTTTGACGTGCAGGACGCCGGTAACCACGTGCACGTTACCGAAGTCGTGGAGCTTCATTCCTTCATTCCGCGCCCAGTCGACTTTGTCCGGCCCGGTAACGCCTTTGATCACATCGCCGCGGCTCATCACCGATGCGTCTTCCGTATAGACGAAGTTCGGAGCGAGCAACCGCTCGAAGGTCCGCGCATCACGTTTGACGAGGGCGGTTGTCCACTGATCCTCGAGCTGTATCGGCGGAGTAGAGGGAGCCGGCTTCGAATGAGTCGCCGTCGCGTGAGCCACCCTTCGGGGTGCGGGAGCGGGCAGATTGGGAGGTGGAGCACCGCGAACTGCTTGCGCGTCCAAAGACGCCGCACAAACCGTCAGTCCCAGCAAGGCCGTCCAGGAGTATCTCATCTGTGTACGCCTCCGTTAGATCCAGTCAGGAACTGCAACAAGTCCTGACAGGGTGCAAGTGCCCGGCCGCGAAAACGTTACTCAACGCGGGCCATAGAGTGACACTACCATCACGGAAGGCGATGAGATTGGACGCACATCCTCGCAGAGGTACAGAGTGCCCAGCCGTCGCTTGCTCCTGATGAATACCAGGAAGCGTATCGCCATGATCGCCCATGATAACCGCAAGCACGATCTCCTCGATTGGGCTCGTTGCAACCGGGGCGTCCTCATCCACCACGATCTTTTCGCAACCGGCACGACGGGCGCGATACTGGCTTCCGAGCTCGGACTCGATATCACCCGATTCGCCAGCGGGCCACTCGGCGGCGATCAGCAGGTGGGCGCGGCGATCGTGGAAGGAAGGATTGACTTCGTGGTTTTTTTCTCGGATCCGCTCGAGCCGCACCCGCACGATGTGGATGTCAAAGCGCTCCTCCGCATCGCCGTGGTTTACAACATTCCTGTCGCATGCAATCGCGCGACCGCGGACTTCCTGGTTTCGTCTCCCCTCATGAAGGAAGAATACCGGCGGCTGACGATGGGAGTCGAAGACCAACTGGTACGCTGGGTTCAGGATCCCAGACCGGTTTCCTGATTAGTTAGACGATGTACGGTATGAAGCGCTTCCGCTGCTTCATGTAGCTCCGGTATGGTTCGCCAATTGTTTCGAGTAGCACCCGCTCTTCGACTTTGACACGGTAGGCGTAAGTCGCGATCGTCGCGATTGCGAGGAGTCCGAAGCTGAACCAGCTTCCGAGCGCCAGGCCGATTCCGATGAACATCATTATCCCCGCTGTATACGAGGGATGTCTCACCCAGCGATAAGGCCCGGAAGTGATGACCGGTTGATCCGCTTTCGCCTTGACGTCTCCGGTGAAATATTCGCCGAGGGTGCGAAAGCAGTAGCGGCGGAGCAAGCTGCCGAGCACGATGAGCAGAGTTCCAGCGACGAACAGCGGCAGCTGCCAGCGCTGTGGAAATGCCCACGCTTTGACGAAGGCGAGCGGGAAAGCAAACAGGAGCGCTGCCCAGACTCCTCCAATTATCACCTTGAGGGAACCGCTGTCCTTCGAATCCGCGGTCTTCACACCTTCGCGGCCAGCCTGGATAACCTTCCATTCGGGTAAGAATGCCCAAACATAGACCGCCCAGAAAACGAGGGCATACGGCCAGACGAAAGGGAGCGGTCTCATTGTCAGAAGGTATAGTGGACCTCACGGATTCGTCTACATCGGCTACGTCTTAGCTCTGGCGATCCCGTAGATCAGCGCGGGCATTCCAGCTACTTCCATCTCTCGCTCGAATCTCTCTCCCAATCGCTCGGCCACGCGAATCGACGGCTGGTTGTCGCGGTGGATCACGCTGATCACGTGATCACGGTCCATTTCGTTGAAAGCGTACTGCAGGAGAAATCGCGCTCCTTCTGTCGCGAAACCTTTTCCCTGGAACTCGGGCGAGAGTGTCCAGCCGATCTCGAAGCCGGGCCATCCCTCGGGGTTGGTGAATCCAATGCGGCCGATGAACCGCCCGGACGCTTTCTCTTCGACCGCGTAGTGCCCGTAACCAAGCAGTCCCCAATGTCCGACGATGAATGCCATGTGACGCCAGGCGTCGAGCCTCGACATCGGCTGTCCTCCAACGAGGTATCGCATGACGTCGGGATCGGCGCACAGCTTGTAGTGGTCCTCGAAGTCGCTGAGACGATACATGCGAAGAATGAGTCGATCGGTCTCATGCCTGATGTCCTCCACTGTGGGCGCTCCTTGCATCCAAGAGATGTGAAGAAATTTCCCCGCGGCCCTCGTAGATTAACCTGCGGCCGTGGCTAGCGGGCCGCGGGTATTATCCGTCGCGCCGAGGACACCTTGATTCAGGCAAAAGTACAAACCACTCCTGCTGCTGGAACAGCACCCGTATTGGCCGGCGGCGCGAGGTCGGCGCCGAGCGCCTCGTCGATCTACGAAGGGTTCAAAGCCCAGCGCAACGAGCTGAACAATCAGCTCGAGAGTTTGCAGAGCACGAGACGTGATATCAACAACGAGCTCGAAGACATGCCTGCCGGCGCGCCGCAACGTCCCGGACTCGAGGCAAGGCTCAAGCAAGTTGACGCACAGATTTCGTCAGTCGACCAGATGCTTGCTGGTAACGCCGCGCAGATCGCTCAGGCCGCGGGTATTCCTGGTGCGGTAGTGCAGCAGCCACCACCGATCTCGCAGGGACCGCCCCAGGAAGTCTATGTGCTCAGCGGAATATTCATGTTCATCGTGCTTCTGCCGTTGTCGGTGGCGTTAGCGCGACGGATCTGGAGAAAAAGTGCTGCCGTTGTAACTGCATTTCCAAGAGAGCTAGCGGACCGGCTCTCGAGAATGGAGCAGGCAGTGGAGACGACAGCGGTGGAGGTCGAGAGAATCGGCGAAGGTCAGCGTTTCCTCACCCGGCTATTTACGGAAGGCGAAGGAGCACGAGCGATCGGTGCCGGGGCAGCGCAGCCGCTCGAGAGAAAACAACAGGCCAAATCTCCCGAGCGGCTGCCGTAATTTCTGCTTGCGCAGTCGCTATCCAATAGGAATCCGCGATTTGTTCTCGCCGAGCCAGCGGTCGAAGGTCTGAAGCTCGGGGTTCAGGCTCTTGGTCTCGCTGATATTCCGCGCGTCGCAGCAGTCCTGCTCGAACTCGCTGTTGAACTGAAACATGTTGCCCAGATCATCGGCTCCTGGAAATCCGAACGCGCGGTAGGCAGCCGGCGTCACCGCGTTGTAGTTAACGGTCTGTCCGAGCGCTTTTGACAGAGACTTCGCCATCTGCTCACCGGTGAGATGCCCGCCGGCGATGCCGACTGTCTTGCCGATCATCTCGTCTCCGTCCTCGAAAATCGCGTAAGCGGTCTTGCCGATGTCCTCTGCCGCGATTCCCGCCAGCTTCCTGCTTCCCATCGGCAAAGTGATGGCAAGCTTGCCATCGGCGCCCTTTTTCGGCCCCATTCCGAAGTGGATGAAGTTTTCCCAGTAGAACGAAGTCACGAGGAAAGTCGTCGGGACTCCCAGCTCCTTGAAGATTGCGTTGGCCTCGCCTTTTCCATCGAAGTGCGGAACCTTGTACTTGCCCATCAGCGTCGGCATCCGGTCGTCGGAGAGGGGAATTGAGTCACGCGTGTCTTCGAGCGTGGACCAGATGACGTGTTTAACACCCGCATTTTTTGCGGCCTGCGCCATGTTGCGAGCCTGGGATAATTCTTTTTCCGGCTTCAAGTGCTCCCAGAAGTTGGTAACGCAGTACGCGCCATGGGCGCCCTCGAAGGCTTTCTCGAGGCTCTTCACATCGTCGAGGTCCGCTGCGACAACTTCGGCACCGGCGTCGGCAAGCGCCTTGGCCTTGTCGGAGTTCACGTTTCTGGTGATCGCGCGAGCCGCGAATGAACCGGTCTTGTCATTGAGGATCGCGCGGACGAGCCCGCCCCCCTGGGCGCCGGTAGCACCAACCACCGCGATGATCTTCTTGGCGGTTCCACTTTTCCTGCTGTCGGCCTTCTTGGTCCTGCGCGGAGTCTTCCGTGTGGCCATGGTGATCTTGCCTCTGGCTGGTCAGTTGTCGGATTTGCTGTCGACTGGAGATGCTCTATCCTGCCGTAGTTGAAGGATTTCGCAAGACGTACCTGCAACTGACAACCAGCTTCAATGCGACAACACGGTGAGCTGAAGCGTTCCGGTTGAACGTCTAAAACGCGCCGTGATCGTTGCGGGACCAGGCGCGATCGCCGCAACGCCTTGGGCGCCAGAGGCGAGAAGGCTGAGCTGAACGCCCC
The DNA here is from genome assembly GCA_034666285.1 of Gemmatimonadaceae bacterium. GTDB lineage: Bacteria > Gemmatimonadota > Gemmatimonadetes > Gemmatimonadales > Gemmatimonadaceae > UBA4720. Next base: position 27,493 of record JAXDME010000218.1, read on the forward strand.
CGGTGACCTCGAGGGTGGGCTGAAGCTCCGGGATTGCATTGCCATCGATTCCTGTGACGGTGATCGCAACGGGGATGGTGTCGCCGACGTAGATCGAATCTCGCAGTGTCCGGATTTCGATGCTCGCGATGGGCGATATCACTCTCACGTCGGCGCTGCCCCGAATCCCGTGCGATTGAGCCGAGACAGTCGCCCTTCCGACGTGCACACCTTGAACGAGGATTTGCGCGCGCGGAAACGAATCCTCAGGGGGAGGCGGCGGCAAGGTTATGAGTTTGGCAATAAGCGGGTCCGAGACACTCCAAACTGCGTCCAGCACAGGAGCGTAGCTGAAAATCCCAATCAATCCGCTTACGTGACCGGAAGCATCCAGTCGAATCGTGTCACCGACTTCGACGACTCCGCCCGAAGTAACGCCTATTGCTGTGAGCTCGCTGCTAAAGACTTCCGACAGCCCCGAGAAATCGAGCGCCTTGCAGCCAGTCGTGGCGAGTGTTGTCCCAATCAGTAGTGCTCTGATGCAGTGGACACGGAGGTGAGGCGGTATTCGCATGCGAGCACTTTACGCTCGCTACCGGGCAGACCCAATACGTTGGATTACGTAGTAGTACCGCGCCGACGATCAACCGAGCTGCCATTACCAGTTCCCCTGCTCACCCATCACGTCGATCGCCCGAACCAGTCGGTCGGCCGCGTGCCGCCAGTTGGTCTGAACTGCGCGCTGAGCCGCGGCTGCGTTCCCGGTACGGATGGCATCGACGATCGCGTCATGCTCCGTTCCCGCAGTTGGAACGGTGTCGAGTAGCAGCGCGATGTACATTCTGATGTATCGTTCCGCCTGCGGCTTCACAGCTTCGTGCAAGGAGCGAAGACGCGCGCCGGCGCCGGCCTCCACGTAGCGCCGGTGGAATTTTTCGTCGAGCTCGTAAAGCTTTCCCGGCTGCGCACCGCGTGCGGAGGCCGCTCGCCGAAATTCGGAATTCAGTCCATCCAGATCTTCCGCCAGTCGCTCCCTTTGCTGCCCAGCGAGCCGCGCGGCACTGCGCGCGGCAAGTCCTTCCAGCTCGGCCACGATCTCCAGCAGCTCCGAAACGTCTTCCTTGGTGAGCGGCGCGACTGTCATTCGAGCCTGGTGCGTCGTAGAGGCGGTTACGTAGCCTTCTCGCTCCAGCCGCTGAAATGCGGCGCGAACCGGAGTTCTGCTCACTCCGAATCGTTCGGCGACTTCCGTCTCCACGATCCGAGCCCCTGGAGCCAGTTGTCCCCGGACGATCATTCCGCGTAGCGAATCGTACAGCTTGTTCGCGCGCTCGGACGCACCAGCCGCGCGTCTTCCCGCTGACGGCGCTCTCGGTCTCGGGGCAGGTCGCTTCGGCATTATTCGGCCAATATAACGCCGACCGGCCGTCCTACTGTCGTTCTTGCGCCTCATAACGATTCGAATTATTCTCGGACCTACCGTATTGTATACAAATCCGCATCCAATTGGAGGCCTGATGTCGCTCTTCATCAGAAAGGATATGGCGTCACTACTTGCTGAAGCCGGCTCCGGGACGCTGCCCCGCGAGCTTGGGCCCATCGCGCTCGTCACCCTCGGCATCGGCGCCGTCATCGGAACAGGCATTTTCGTTCTCAGCGGGGTCGTCGCCTCTCAGCACGCCGGGCCAGCGCTGATCATCTCCATGGTACTCGCGGCAATCGCCTGCGCCTTCGCGGGGCTTTGCTACGCCGAGCTGGCAAGCATGATCCCGGTGGCTGGAAGCGCCTACACATACGCCTACGCAACCATGGGAGAGCTTGTCGCCTGGATCATCGGCTGGGATCTGATTCTGGAGTACTCCCTCAGCTCATCCACCGTCGCGGTCGGCTGGTCTGCCTACGCGGTCACTCTGTTGGGCGAAATGGGAATGAATATTCCAGCCTCGCTTTCCGCTGCAGCCGGCACTCGGATCGCGCTGTCCGACGGAACCACGGTAACCGCGCTCTTCAATCTCCCCGCCGTTCTCGTTTGTCTGGCGGTTACGGCGCTTCTCGTCATCGGCATCCGCGAGTCCGCCCGCGTCAACACGATCATCGTCATTCTAAAGATCGCCGTTCTCGCGCTATTCGTCGCCGTCGGTGTCCGATACGCCAACGTGTCAAACTTCCATCCTTTCATTCCTCCAAATACTGGCCAATTCGGATCGTTCGGCTGGAGTGGGATTCTGCGTGGTGCGGGAATCATCTTCTTCGCCTATATCGGTTTCGACGCCGTCTCTACCGCCTCCCAGGAAGCGAAGAATCCCGGTCGAGACATCCCGATCGGAATTCTGGCATCGCTGGCTATCTGCACTGTGATTTATATCGCAGTCGGTCTGGTGATGACCGGGCTCGTCCCGTTTGCAAAGCTCAATGTCGCGTCCCCACTTGCCTTCGCGGCGCAGGCAACGGGAGTTAGGTGGCTACCGCCTATCATCAGCATTGGTGCGATCTGCGGCCTTTCGAGCGTGATCCTCGTCAACATCCTTGCGCAATCGCGCATCTTCTACTCGATGAGCAGAGACGGACTGCTGCCGCCTCTGTTCGGGAAGCTGCACCCACGTTTTCGCACTCCGCATGTGACGACTATCATCACGGGTGTGCTCGTCGCAATCGCGTCCGGCCTCTTTCCCGTCTCGGTACTCGGGCTTCTCGTGAGCATGGGAACGCTCCTCGCCTTTGCGATCGTCTGCATGGGAGTGCTCATTCTTAGAAAGACGTCGGCAAATACCCCACGACCGTTCAGGACTCCAGGAATGCCGTGGGTGCCGATCATCGGAACTCTGATTTGCCTGTACTTGATGACAGGACTGCCGATGCCGACGTGGATCCGGCTCTTCGTATGGCTAGCGGTTGGTCTGACGATCTACTTCACCTACGGAAGATTCCGCGCCGCAGCTCTGCGTGGCCAACCGCTGGAGGATGCGGCTTAGCGCACGAGCGGTCGTGCGTAAACCTTGTCCCAGGTCGCCAGCGCCGGCTTTGGCCTGAGATCGGAATCGACCAGTCCGAGGGTGGAAAACAGTGGAAGTATCGCGGGCACCGGCTTTGGAAAGCTGCCGATATCCAGATCCGTGAACGACAGCTGGAATACAGCAATCGCCTTTGCGGCGTCGAGTATCTCCGATTGCCGCGCGATGTACCGCGCCTGCATCTCAGGCGACGAAGAAAACACGCCGCGCGCCGACGCCGAGGGCCATCCCCCTTCCACTACCATCA
>JAXDME010000219.1:0-5408 GCA_034666285.1 Gemmatimonadaceae bacterium
CCGGGCGAGTTCGAGAGCCTCGTTTAGCGCTTCGCTAGCTTTTACAGTCAAACGATCAGGATTGATCATGAGGGGTGGCCTTGGTGAGTACGCACAATGGGCTCACGGGTGCAACGGCGGTGCCGCATAAAACCCGCCAACCTGGCACACATCGAATGCAAAAACGTAAGGCGCGCACTGGCAGAGCCGGTGCGCGCCTTCGAATTGTCAGAACACTACTTCCTTATGATCAGCTTCTTGACGAGAACTTTGCCATCGACTTCCAGCCTGTAGAGATAGATGCCAGAGGCAACGTCGTCTCCAGTCTGAGAGTTTTTCCCGTCCCAGTACGCGAGGTACTGATTGCAAGTCAACTGCAGTCCATCAAGCGGCTCGCCGCCAGCAGCGTTCCCACCACCCTGCAGAAGCGGCACAGCAACCAGCTGCGCCAGCAAATTGTAAATCCGCAGACTTACGCGGTGCAGACGTCCGGAATCCGTGCATCCCTGCGAATCGCCGATGACGAACGGAATCCTTGTGTCTTGATTGACCGGGTTCGGGTAATTCTGTCCTAGCTGCAACCCGGCGCCTTGTCCTCCGCCGGTTTGGGTAATCCCCTGCGCCGCCGAACGACTTGGCATGAACACGCCTAGCACGAGCACAATAAACAGCGCCCGCCACAGGTGCTTCATGTTGTCTCCAATACTGACGAAAGAGGATCTCTAGACGCTAACTCCTACAAAAGTGGACATATGTTCTCTTGGCGCGAACTTACGGGTGAGCTCGAAAACTGTCAAGCAGATTACCGGATGTTTGCCTCAGGGTTCTACCCGCCTCCCGGCGTTCAGTTACGCCGATCCGATCACAAAACTCGAGAAACGGAATCAGGTACTTCCTCGAGAATCCAAGCACATCTCTGAGCTGGGCCGGAACGTATACGCGTCCTGGGACCAGTTCCCCCCGCAGCCTGGCCAGCAGTGCATCAACGGCCCCACGGTCGTAGTAACGCTCCGTCTCCACCTGAACGATGCGCCCCTGACGTTCCAGATAATGAAGCAGGCCAGGGACAGAGTTGCCGTACCGCGTTACGAGCTCACCAACACTCGGCGGCTCGCGGTCAGCTGCGCAAATATCATGCGCCAGGTCGTTGCTCACCTCAATATCGCTCTCGCTGGGCGACGGCACCCAACCCTTCCGGCGCAGCACAGGCCCATATGACTCAATCGCTCCAGCCCGCTCCAGCTCACTTATGGCCATGTCGGCCAACTCAGCGTCTACGCGCAGCCCTTCTCGCAACGTCCGATTGGGCACGCCGGGACTGAGAGGAGACTTGATCTCATACTCCGCGACTATTCGCTGCACCGTTGCCATTACTTGTTCGACAGCTTGCCACGCGAAAAGGTTGTGCATCCCGACGCGCGCGCCTGCCGTCTCGATGAGCTTGCTCACTTCCGCGGGCGGGCAGCCGACACGCACGGGGACATCGCGAATCGGGATGCCGAGCATCGGTTCGCGGTCGAGTAGAAGCCGCAAACGTGCACCCGGCTCCGTGGGCAACCTCTCCACTACGTCCGGGCTGGGAACCGACATCGGCCGCCGGCGAGCATATGGATCGAGAACGACTCCGCCGCCGATGGTTCTGAGCGGTGCGGGTAGACGAATCACAAAACGGTCGCCTCCACGCAGGAGTATGGGCGCATCGGTCGTGATGCGAGCAAGCGTGAGCGACTCCGTGCTGGCGCCGTCATCAGCGAAAACGATTCGTGCGCCGACCTCGCTCGCCCCCACGTGCACCCGCAGCTCAGCCCTCGGCGAGATGTGATCGACGAGATCCGCTGCAATACCCACCAGCGCTTCGAACATCGACGTCGCCTGCCATGATTCATCGGTGACGAGGACACTGCCGCGGGGGACTTCGCCGACATCCAGGCCGGCCAGCGCGATCGCAGCACGAGCTCCCGCGCGTGCACGGTCGGCGAAAGCTCCGTGCTGCTCGATTCTCCTCACCCTCGCGGTTTTTCCACCGGGAAGAACGCGCACATTGGCGTCGATCGGCAGCTCCCCGCTCCAGACCGTTCCCGTTACCACGGTTCCTGTGCCTCTGATGGAAAACGCACGATCGACCGGCAGGCGGAAGAGGTCGCTGGCGTCGCGAGGAGTCGCACTTAGAAGTGTTGCGGATAGAGCGGCGCGCAATTCACCAATGCCCGCACCGCTACGACTCGAGCAGGCAATGACAGGCGTTGCGGGCGCAGAGGCATCTAACAGTGATTCCACCTCGCTACGAATCAGCGACAGCCACTCCGGATCGACCAGGTCTGACTTGGTGAGCGCGACGACGAGGCGCGGAATCTTCAACAGCTGAAGGATCAACAGATGCTCTCGAGTCTGCGGCATGACCCCTTCATCGGACGCAACAACCAGCAGACCGAGGTCGATTCCAGTGGCTCCTACGACCATGCTGCGCACGAAGTCTTCGTGACCGGGAACATCTACGACGCCAACGGTGCCGATACCGTCAAGCGAGAGCGGAGCAAAGCCGAGGTCGATGGTTATTCCGCGACGTTTCTCTTCGGGCAGGCGATCGGTGTCTACGCCGGTCAGCGCTCGAACGAGCGCTGTCTTGCCGTGATCAATGTGACCTGCCGTTCCGATGATCACGCAGCGGACCAGCGTTCATGTTCCCAGACCGCGAACGCGCGCAATGGTCGATCGTCGCTGAGGTGCGCTCCCAGAAATTCGCGGAGCAGTCGCTGATGCGAGCGCGCTTCGGCATCGGTGAGGTTGTCCGACTCGGTGCCCTCCAGCCAGCCTCTGATCGCCGTACGGGCCGTTGCGGGAATCTTGCGCCCCGCGGGCGCGAGCCTGCTGCAGGAAATGCAGATGATTCCACCCGATCCGTGCGAGAACGTCGCTTCGTCGGCGTCGCGCAATGGAGTGTGGCAGAGGGCGCAGCTAGAGAGCTCTGGGGTGAAGCCGAGGACGGAGACAATTCGCCAGCAGGCGGCGAGACCGTCTTCGATGGTGTGCTCCGCTGATGATTGGGCCAGTCGGTCAAGGACATCGACGACAGTGTCATACAGGACGGGCCCTGAATCCTCTCCTGCAAATCGAAGCGCGAGCTCGGCAACTGTGGATGCGGCCGTGAAGCGACCAATATCGTGTGCAAGCTCGCTTCGGGAGCGCGAGACCTCAAACGACGAAAGATTGTGGAGCTCCCTATTTGGCTTGATGTAGATCTGTGCGGTTCCCTCTGCGAACAAATCGAGAGCGGACCCGTAACGGCCGCGAGATTTTCTCGCACCTCTGGCGAGCACCGATTGCACACCTCCCTCCCGTGTCAGAAGTCGAATGATCCGCGAGCTCTCGAGATAGTCGAAAGCGTGAAGGACAATCGCTTCTGTAACAGTGAGGGACATGAAAGGAATCTAATGCTCGGCGGCTGATCTCAGCCGCGCCGCGCTTACGGGGCTAGAAGAGCGTCGATGCACGCGCGCCGATCAAAAGCGTACGGCCCGGCGCCGGAAAATGAAGCGCATCTTCGTACCGCTTGTTCAGCACGTTTTCCACTCGCGCATTGAGCGTGAGTCCGCCACGACTCCGGACGGCAATAGGGAGCTCTCCGGAAACGTCCAGTTTCGTGTACGCCGCGAGGGTGACGCGGGGCGACGGAAATTGAGCGAAATCCATGTCCGCCCTCTTCCCCACGAAATTGAGAGCGACTCCCGCACCCGCCCCCGCGGGGTGGAAATAGCTCATGACCAGGCTTCCAGAGTGGCTCGGACGCCGAATGAGGGCGTCTCCAACACTATCACCGCCTTGATATCCCGGCGCGACCTCGGTCACTCGTGGATTGACGATCGTGTAGCTTGCGCTACCGCGCCAGTTGCCCTTCGGCGAAAGAACGAGCTCAGCTTCGTACCCATTGGAGCTGGCACCAGTGAGGTTCGCGTAGCTTCCCTTGAAGCTGGGCGGCCCTCCATCGACGTACTGAATGAGATCCGAGAAGCGCTGCGTGAAGTACATCGCGCTCAACTGAATCGGTTCTGCCCAGGTGCTCGTCACCAGTCCCACCTCGGCCGATCGAGTCTTCTCCGGTAGCAGACCGGGGCTGCCCACCGTAAATAGAGTTGGGCGAAGCTGATTGAATGCGGGAGCATTGAACGCAGTGCTCAGGGAGGCGCGAAGCCGCACGATCGGGAGAATTCCTGCGTTCGCGCCGATGCGGTATGTACCGAAACGATGATAATCCGAATTGTCATCGAGCCTTCCGCTGAGCGTGTAGGAAAAGCGCTCGTCGGGATTGCCGAGCAATTCCGAGTAATACGCAACGTTGTGGCGTGAAGCGTCGAAAGAATCGGTGTTAGTCGTGACGCCACCGACCGGACCGGAACCGTTGGAGCTCCTTTCGTGTTCTCCCTCGTAGTTCGCTCCGACGGTGAGCGTGGCGTTTGTGGGAAGAAACAAACTCAGCCTCCCCTCTGCACTCCGACGAGACCCGCGCGATCTGGACGCTGAATGTGCGGGCGCGGGCGCGCCAAATGGCGTCGCAATATCTTCGGTGAGATCGGAGACCTCATTTGTACCAGCGAGCAGTCTTGCCTGAGCGTATCCCGCCAGGTTTCTCCCGGCATCGAGGCCGACAGTTAGTCGGTGCTGCGTCCGGTAGGAATTGGAGTCTACGGGTTGTCCAGTAAAATCGGTTGGATAGTGGAATTCCGCGGCAGTGTAGCGCGCGGTGACCTTCGCATCGCCCTGGCTTCCGTGTCCCAGGCTGAGCGCGCTGCTCAGCGTACCATTCCGATACTGATTGTTGAACGGCAGAATCCCGTTTGTAGAGTGACGCGCCGCTCCCAGCGAGAACTGTCCCAGTTGGCTGTCGCCCGCAACATCCCCATCGACATCGAACGATCTATAGGTCCCCGCGCGCGCCCCGAGGGATGCGCGCGATTCGGCCGATCCGCTGCGGGTGAATATCTGCACGATGCCCGAGACGGCGTCCGCTCCATAAAGCACACTTGCCGGTCCTCGCACTATTTCGATCCGATCGATGTTATCGGTCGTCAGGTGGCTAAAGTCGAAGAATCCGCCCGATGAATTCACAGCGACTCCGTCGATCAGCACCTTGGTGTAACGGCTCTCGCCACCGCGAAGAAACAGCGAAGTCACCGCGCCGTATGATCCGTTTTGCACGAGCATCGCTCCGGGAACCTCACGCAACGCATCCGAAACGCGTGTGACACCACGCGCGCGAAGATCTTCGCCGAGGAGAACCGTTACGGGCTGGGTGAGAGTGCTCGCTGGACGCGGGACCTTGGAGGCCGACACTACGATCGTCCGAAGCTGAATGGTGTCCTTTTCCTGGGCATCAGCAGAATTCCGCGTCGCGCCAAAGAGGATCACTAGAGCAAGAAACAAAGATTTGTATT
>JAXDME010000220.1:0-12335 GCA_034666285.1 Gemmatimonadaceae bacterium
GTCCTTGTCCCGGCGACGACATCTTCTCCTTGAGCATTCACAAGGAACTCGCCGTAAAACCGCCTCTCTCCGGTCGACGGATTTCGTGTGAACGCGACACCGGTGCCCGAGTCATCGCCAAGGTTGCCGAAGACCATTGATACGACGCTCACCGCCGTACCAAGATCCTCGGAAATGCCGTTCACTCGGCGATAGTCCTTCGCTTTCTTGAGCGTCCACGATTTCCAGACGGCTTCGATCGCGCCCCACAGCTGCACCACTGGATCGCGGGGGAAATCTGCCCCCGTCCGATTTCTCACCAGGGCCCTGTACTCCTCCACCAGATTTCTGAGATCGCTCTCTTCGAGATCGGCGTCAGATGCAGCACCGGCGGTCATGCGCTTCGCCTTGAGCAGGTGCTCGAAGTCTTGAAGCGGGACGCCAAGTACGACGTCGGAATACATCTGGATGAACCTGCGGTAGGAGTCGTACGCGAACCGCGCATTCGCACTTTGGCTTGCCAGACCGACGACCGTGCGATCGTTGAGGCCGAGGTTGAGGATCGTCTCCATCATACCAGGCATGGAGACGGGCGCGCCGGATCTTACCGAGACAAGAAGCGGATTGTTGTTGTGGCCCAGCTTCTTTCCGGTCGCCTCCTCGAGTCGCGCGACATTTCCTTCGACTTCAGCACGCAGCTTATCGGAATATTTTCCCGTTTTGAGGTATTCGACGCATTCGCTGCACGCGATGGTGAACCCCTGTGGAACAGGAACGCCGAGATTTGTCATCTCGGCGAGATTGGCGCCCTTGCCGCCAAGGACGTCCGTCATGTCGCGCGTCCCCTCGGCTTTTCCGTTGCCGAAGAAAAAGACTGACTGCGCCATCGACGTCAGCAGCCGCAGCCGAAGCGGAGCTTGTCCGAGTCGGCAGGGGGTGGAGTGGGATAGTCGCCGGAAAAACAGGCGTGACAAAATCCGTCGGGGCCGCCGGGAACGGACTCGAGCATCCCATCCAGGCTCAGGTACCCAAGTGTGTCCGCGCCGACCTGCTGCGTGATCTCCTCGATGGACATGTTCGCGGCGATGAGCTCCTCGCGATTGGGCGTGTCGATTCCATAATAGCACGGTCCCGTGACCGGCGACGAGCTCACACGTAGATGCACCTCTCGCGCCCCGGCCGCGCGGACCATGCTGACGAGTCCGCGAGTGGTGGTGCCACGGACAATCGAATCGTCAACCATTACCACACTTTTTCCGCTCAACACTTCGCGGACGGCGTTGTACTTCACTTTCACCTTCGCGTCGCGGCCGGCTTGTGTGGGCTGAATGAAGGTGCGTCCGACGTAGTGATTTCGAATTAGCGCGAGCTCCAGCGGGAGACCCGATTCTTCGGCGAAGCCCAGTGCGGCCGAATTCGACGAATCCGGGACGCTGAATACGAAATCAGCGGAAGGCGCCGGGAAGTCTTTCGCGAGTCGTCGACCGAGTGCTCTGCGCGCCCGGTCGACTGAGCCGCCAAAAACCTGGCTGTCAGGGCGGGAGAAGTAGACGTACTCGAAGACGCATTTGCGCGATTCCATCGGCGCCAGCGGAAAACTCGATCGCACGCCGTTGCGGTCGACCGCGATTATTTCTCCACGTTTCACTTCTCTTTCGATGGTAGCACCGAGCAGATCGAGGGCGCAGGTCTCGGAGGCAAAGACAGTCGCGCCTCCAAGCTTGCCCATCACCAACGGTCTCCAGCCGCGCGGATCCCTCGCCGCGAGCAGCGTGTCCCCGACCGCAACGACGAGGCAGTAGGCTCCCTCGACGCCCGCGAGAGCATCGGCGAGTCGGTCTTCCGGTTTATCAGAGGAGGACCGCGCGATGCGATGAACTAGGACTTCGGAATCCATCGTCGAGGTGAATATCGACCCGCCATCTTCGAGCTCGCGTCGGAGCTCCGACGCATTCGTCAGGTTACCGTTGTGCGCGAGGCCAATGTGGCCGTCGCGAAACCTGGCGAGCATCGGTTGTGCGTTCTCGATCGTAGACGATCCCGCCGTGCTGTATCGCGTGTGTCCGATCGCAATGTCGCCTGGCAGGCTTTCCACGTCGGAAACACCAAGAGCCTCCGATACGAGACCCATGCTCTTGATCGCTCGCGCGCCCAGCTCGCGGTCTACCGCGATGATCCCCGACGATTCCTGCCCGCGATGCTGGAGCGAATAGAGTCCGAGGTGGGCCATCGCCGCTGCATGCTCATGACCGTAAATACCGAAGATTCCACACATACTAGTGCGCCGCCACGGGAGCAAGCTCGTCGAACGTCGTGTGTTCCGGGGTGCGTGACATGATCGCTGGAATCGTGTCGTGGTACGCGCGTCGAAGACGCGCGAGAGGTGCTTTCAATGTGGTCCCCGCAAGTTTTATCGCAAGTGTGTCGGACGTCCGGCGTACAGTGCCGATTTGCGTGCAGCGGACGCCCGCCTTACCCGCAATCTCGAGGACGCGCTCTGGTGCCGGGCTCGAGACGACGATCCGTCCCTGCGTCTCACCGAAAAGAACTTCTCGGGCGGAAACGTTTCCGAGTGGCGTCAGGTCTATCTCTGCTCCACTTTGGCATTCGAGATCCGCGACGCAGCATTCGGCGAGTGCTATCGCTAATCCACCGTCGCTGCAATCGTGTGCCGAGCTGACTGAGCCCGCACGTATGGCCTCGAGAAGTGCGTCGATAACTTTTCTCTCCCGATCGAGATCGCAGCGCGGGGGCGCGCCCAGCACCTTGCCGTGGATTGTTGCGAGATACTCGCTTCCACCGAGCTCCCCGCCCATCTCGCCCAGCAACAGCACCGCGTCGCCATCGTGTTGGAACGTTGCGCGCGTGACGTGTGAGATGTCGTCGACGAGCCCGACCATTCCGATAACGGGTGTCGGGTAAACAGCGCCGGAAGGACTCTCGTTATAGAGAGAAACGTTGCCACCGGTAACCGGCGTGCCAAGTGCGCGACAGGCTTCGCCCATACCGCCGACGGCTTCCTTGAATTGATAGAAGACCTCTGGCCGCGTGGGGTTTCCGAAGTTGAGGCAATTGGTGATCGCCATCGGACGAGCGCCGGTGCACGCGACGTTTCGCGCGGCCTCGGCCACGGCAATCCGTCCGCCGACACGGGGATCGAGGTAGACATATCGCCCGTTGCAATCTGTCTTTACCGCGATCGCCTTGTTTGTCCCGCGAATTCGGAGAACCGCGGCGTCACCGCCTGGTCCTATCACAGTGTTAGTGCGCACAGTGGAGTCGTACTGCCGGAACGCCCATGATTTGCTGGCGATAGTTGGGGCCGACAACAATTTCTCGAGTGTCCAGAGTGGATCGGCCTCTTCAGCGCGCTCTGTTACGGCAAGAGGATCCTGAGCGCGCAGCCCCTTGATCACATCCGACTCGCGCGCCTCGGGCGAATAGGAAGGGCATTCCGTGACGAGCCGCGAGCCCGGAAATTCGGCGACGACTTTCGTGCCCTCGGTCACCCGATACACTGGTTCCGCGATAACTTCGCCGATCACGGCGGCAGTCAAATCCCATTTCTCCAGGATCTCGCGCACGGCGTCCTCCCGTCCACGCTTCGCCACGACGAGCATGCGCTCCTGGGATTCGCTCAGCAGAATCTCGTACGGGCTCATACCGCTCTCGCGAGTCGGAACTTTTGTCACATCGATCGTGACGCCGACATCTCCCCGCTCGGCCATCTCGGCGGAAGACGAAGTCAGCCCGGCGGCCCCCATGTCCTGGATCGCGACGATATGCCCGCTCTTGATCAGCTCGAGGCTGGCCTCGAGTAGCAGCTTTTCCGTAAATGGGTCGCCGACCTGAATGCGCGGGCGCTTGGCGTCGCTCGCTTCCGAGAGATCCTCCGACGCGAACGAGGCTCCGTGAATTCCATCTCTACCAGTGCGGGCGCCGACGGCGATGATTGGATTCCCGACGCCTTCCGCCTTGGCGCGTATCAAATCGTCTTCGTGCAACAACCCGACGCACATCGCGTTGACGAGCGGATTGTTCGCATATGCCGGGTCGAAGACTATCTCTCCGGCTACAGTCGGAATCCCAACGCAATTGCCGTAATCGCCGATTCCCTTGACGACACCCGAGAAGAGATACCTGACTCGCGAGCTTTCGAGACTCCCGAAGCGCAGGGAGTTCAGCATCGCGATCGGCCGCGCGCCCATCGTGAACACGTCGCGAAGGATTCCTCCCACGCCGGTTGCCGCGCCCTGGTACGGCTCTACTGCCGAGGGATGATTGTGTGACTCGATCTTGAAGGCGACTGCGAGTCCGTCCCCAATGGAGATCACACCGGCGTTCTCGCCGGGTCCCTGAAGGACGTACGGCGCCTCGGTGGGGAGCGTCCTGAGCACTGGCCGCGAATGCTTGTATGAGCAGTGCTCACTCCACAACGCGCTGACGATGCCGAGCTCCGTGAATGTTGGAGTACGGCCGAGCATCGCGACAAGTCGTTCGTATTCGAGTGGCGTTATCCCGTGTTCCGCGACCAGTGCGGGGGTGATTACTGGATCACCCGGCCGAGGGGTCACCGCGGACACGTCAGGCCGCCACGCGCGCGAGGATGGATTCGAAGAGGCGCGCACCGTCAGTCGAGCCAACCAGCGGGCTGCACGCGCGCTCAGGGTGCGGCATCATGCCGAGCACGTTTCCGCCCTCGTTGATGATTCCGGCGATGTTGCGCTCGGAGCCGTTGGGATTGGCGTCCGCATTGATATTTCCATGGGCGTCCGCATATCTGAAGATAACACGGCCCTCGTTCTCCAAACTGTCGAGAACCTGACGCGAAGCGACATATCTCCCTTCACCGTGAGCGATGGGAACTCTCAGAATCTCTTTGGTCTCGTAAAGGCCGGTAAAGAGCGTTCCCGAATTCTCCACCCGAACGCGAACCTGCGCGGATACGAACTGGAGGTGGGAGTTCCGCATCAACGCTCCGGGAAGCAGTCCCGCTTCGCAGGCGATCTGGAAGCCGTTGCAGATTCCGATCACGGGACCGCCACTTTTCGCGTGTGCGGCAATCTCCTGCATGATCGGGCTGAATCGGGCGATCGCGCCGGCGCGCAAATAGTCGCCATAGCTGAACCCGCCCGGCAGAATGATGACGTCAGAACCCTGAAGGTCGTGATCCTTGTGCCAGAGGTAAACGGCTTCCTCGCTCAGGATCTCGGTCACGGCATGGTAAGCGTCGTAATCGCAGTTGGAGCCGGGGAACGTCACGATCCCGAATTTCACGCTGGCACCGCCGATTCGATCTCGAAATCTTCAGTGACGGGGTTAGCGAGAAGCTTTCCGCACATCTGGGTGACAGCTTCCTCCGCGGTGATCGCGTCGTACGAGTCCGTCTCGACGATGATGTATCTGCCCACGTGAACATTCCTGACGGCTTTGAATCCGAGAGTGTGGAGTGCATCGCTCACGGCCTTTCCCTGCGGATCCAGCAATCCCTTCCGGGGCGTGATGTGAACGGCGATGCGGAACTTCGACATCAGGTTTTTCCTCCAATGGGACCAGGGGGCGGAACGTCGGTTTGTCCGCCCGTTGGTGGCTCGCCGTGACCGGGCGGCCGGCGCCTTCTTCTGCGGCGGTTCGGGCGCTGTCGAGCGGCTTCACTTCCTGCAGCAACGACGCCAGCGGAGCCTACAAGAAGTGGCTCGTCGTCGTCAGAGATTACCGGCGAATCACCGACCGGACGCCGGTCGAGTAATCCAAAAATGACCGTCTTGGCCAAGCCATACACGACGTAGCAGATCAGTGCAGGGAAATAGAACTCCTTTCGCAGGAACAGCACACCGATGAACGTCGCGATCACTACCAGTGTGCCCAGCACCTCGCTGATCTTTCTGAACCCAACGGTCGGAATGGCAGGATAGGAAACGTTGCTGATCATGAGAAACGCCAAGAGCAGCATCAATCCGCGCAGACCCGTGGTCCAATTGAGATCGCCCAGGACCGTCTGGTTGTAGAGCGGGGTCTGACTGAACCAGTAGTAGGTTGCGAGCGTCATTCCAGCGGCCGGACTCGGAAGGCCGTGGAAGTATTTCTTGGCGCGACCGGCTTGCTCGACGTTGAAGCGTGCAAGTCTTATCACCGCGCACGCAGTGAACAGAAACGCAAAGATCCAGTCCCACCCGTTTCTGTTGAGCACGGCGAAGTACATGATCATCGCCGGAGCGAGGCCGAACGTGATCGCATCCACCAGGGAGTCGAGCTCGGAGCCGAACCTGGACCCGGTTCCAGTGGCCCGCGCCACTCGCCCGTCCAAAGCATCACACACGCCACCGAACACGACGTACAGGCCGGCTGTGTCGAACTCTCCGCGAGATGCCGCTACGATGGCGAACATTCCGAAGAAGAGGCTCGCCAGCGTAAATCCGTTTGGCAGGATGATTACGCCGCGGTTGCGCGGACGCTCTCCCTCCCCATTTGCTCCTCTGGGCTGCCGGCGAGTCTGATCCGCCGGGAGCATCAATGCGGCAACTCTCCCAGCACCGTTGTGCCCGCAGTGGTCGCATCTCCCAACTTCGCTCGAATGGTCGAGCCGACGGGCAGAAAGAGATCGACTCGCGATCCAAAGCGAATGATTCCCATCCGCTCGCCCTGCTTTACGTGTTCGCCGAGCTTGCTGTAGGTGACGATGCGTCGCGCGATGAGGCCAGCGATCTGTCGCACGAGCAGGCGATGGACTGTGCCTACCCGGGGCGTTCGACCTGAATCGGGAGGAGCCATCTCCACGCCTACCGACATCTGCTCGTTCTCCAGACTCGACTTCTCGGCTGAAGCGTTGAAGAACTTGCCTTTGTTGTAGTGGATGTACGTCACGACGCCGTCGACGGGATAACGGTTGACGTGGACATTGAACACGTTCATGAAGATCGATAGCCGGATCGCGCGTCCCTTGATGAAAGCCGGTTCGTCGACCTCGGTGATCATGATGAGCTTGCCGTCAGCGGGAGCGACGACCAGCGATGGACCGCGCTCGCCAACCCGCTCCGGGTCCCGAAAGAAATACGCGACCCACAAGGCGATGAGGAGCAGGAGGAACGCTGCCAGCCACAAACCCCAGGAGCGACGGGACACCGCAAAGGCAAATGCGCCAGCGGCGATGATCGCCGCGATGGCGATGAAAAGCAGTCCTTCGCGCGCGAAGTTCAATGTTTATGTGTCAGTGTTGAGCGACCGGCCGGTGAGTCGACGGTAGATGTCGAGGTAGCGCTCGCTCGTGGCGTCGATCACTTCTTTCGGCAATCGCGGTGGTGGATAATCGCCATCCCATCTCCCTGCGCGTTTCTCAGCCTCGAGATAGTCGCGAAGGGGCTGCTTGTCGAAGCTGGGCTGCCCATGACCTGGCTCGTAAGCATCCGCGGGCCAAAAACGCGAACTGTCCGGGGTGAGTACTTCATCCACCAATATAACAACTCCTCGTGCCTCTGCGTCCTCTGCTGGACCCCTCACGCGGCCGAATTCGAACTTCGTGTCGGCGATGATTATTCCACGCTCGGCGGCAAGAGCTCGTCCGGCTTCGTAGACCTCACGCGACAACCGCTCCAGCTCTCCCGCCCATTGCCCGCCGATCGCTGCACGCATCCGGTCCACCGTGATGTTCTCGTCGTGGCCCTCATCGGCTTTGGTGGCGGGGCTGAAGATAGGTGGGTCGAGGCGATCGGCTTCGCGCAGGCCTTTCTTCAACGGCTCGCCGGCCAGAGTGCCGTGAGCACGGTACTCCTTCCACGCGGATCCAGCGAGATATCCGCGCACGACGCACTCAATTGGAAACACCGTCGTGCGCCGGCATAGCATCGCCCGCCCCGAAAGCTCACGCTCGTGATCGCGCAGCTGGGGCACCTCACGGACGATCTCCGAGATATCGGCCGAGAGCATGTGATGATCGACACGTGATTCCAGCTGTCGCAGCCACCATGCGGTGATCTGCGTCAGGACAGCGCCTTTCTGCGGAATCGTCTCCGCCATCACGACGTCGAACGCGCTCACACGGTCGGTGGCTACGAGGAGCAATCGTTCGTCGTCCACGACGTACACGTCGCGAACCTTGCCGCGCCGGAAAGGTTTGAGAGGCAGCGCACTCGCTTCCATCAACATCAGACGCGAATCTCCTCGGCCCGGTCTGCCTTGGCCATGTCGCCGGCGAAAAGTGGTGTGATGACGTCACGCAAAAACTCATCGACCTGCTCGGGGGCGCGGCCAACGAACCGCTTCGGGTCAATAGCCCCCTCCAGGTCCTTCATCTTGACGCCGAACGACTTGTCGCGGGCAAGACGCTCGAGAAGGTCGTTCTTCTCCGCGCCATCCTTGACGGCGCGCGCAGCCTCGAGGCTGTGTTTTCTGATCGTCTCGTGAGCGACTTGCCTGTCACCGCCGGCACGCACTGCGCGCACAATCAGTTCCTCCGTTGCCATGAACGGAAGCTCCGCCGCGAGCCGCCGCCCGATTACAGCTGGATGCACTTCGAGACCCCTCGAGACGTTCGCCATCAGCAGCAGGATCGCATCCGTCGCGAGAAACATCTCCGGAATCACAAGCCGGCGGTTCGCGCTGTCGTCCAGCGTCCTCTCAAAATACTGAACGGCGTGGGTCTGATTCGCGTTGCTCTCGAGCGAGTTCACGAACCGGGCAAGGGAAGCGATGCGCTCAGAGCGCATCGGATTTCGCTTGTATGCCATTGCTGATGATCCGATCTGCTCGGACTCAAAAGGCTCTTCGATTTCGCCGAACGACTGCAGCATCCGCACATCGCTGCTGAATTTGGCGGCGCTTGCCGCAAGTCCGGCGACCACAGACAACACGAATGCGTCAAGCTTGCGGGTGTAGGTCTGGCCGGTGACGGGTAGCGGCGCGGCGAACGACATTTTCTCGGTAACGAGCCGGTCTAACGCACGAACCTTTTCGTGATCGCCCTGAAAGATCTCGAGGAAGCTGGCCTGGGTTCCGGTGGTTCCTTTGACTCCGCGAAAGGGAAGACTTCGGCGGCGGTAGTCGATGTCCTCGATGTCGAGCACGAGATCCTGCATCCAGAGCGTAGCGCGCTTACCGACGGTCGTGAGCTGCGCCGGTTGGAGATGGGTGTACCCCAGGGTTGGCTGATCACGCCACTGCTCGGCAAACGCTGCGAGCGAGCGCAGAACGTCCAACGCGCGTCCGCGAAGCAAGTCGAGCCCGCGTCGCATCAGGATGAGATCGGCGTTGTCGGTGACGAACGCGCTGGTCGCGCCCAGATGGATGAAAGGCTTTGCCTGGGGAGCTGCGTCCCCGAAAGCGTGCACGTGCGCCATCACGTCGTGCCGAAACCGCTTCTCGTAGCTCGCAACCGCGTCGAAGTCGATGTTGTCCAGGTTCGCCTTCATCTCGCGTATCGCATCATCGGGGATATTTACCCCTAACTCGCGCTCCGCCTCTGCAAGGGCGAGCCAGAGTCGACGCCACAATCCATGACGGGTCGCGGGCGACCAAAGCTCCAGCATTGCGGCCGATGCATATCGCTCGGCAAGAGGAGAGCTATACCGGTTCGTCACCACTATTGAAGGCTGAACTCAGTGGCATAGATCTGCCCACCGCGCTCGAAGTAGAGGCGGATTCCTCCGCGACCGTAACTGGTGAGAATTCGGTTGACCGTTTGTGCGTCTGGTATCGGGGTGCGATTGATCTGAACGATGACGTCGCCTGCCTGAAGCCCGATCTGCTGCTGAATCCTGTCGCTCACTCGGTTTACAAGCGCGCCCTGCCTGCTTTGGATCTGGTACTGTGCGCGAATGGGAGTGGTGAGCGAAATGAGCTCCAGCTCACGAAGGACGGTGACCCTCGGCGCATTCACATCTGGAAGATCGGCCACCTGGACGCTCACGGGCATCTCCTTTCCCGCGCGCTTCACGATAATCGAATCGTTCTCGCCGACGCGCAGCTCGAGAAGCTCCGCGTACCAATCGTAGGCGTTGTGCAATGATCTGCTGCGTGAACGAACAATGACGTCACCGGGACGGATGCCTGCGCGAGACGCCGGAGAGCCGGGAACGACGGAGGCGACGACGACGCCAGTGTTGCCCGCCACGCCGGGTGCGCGAGACATCTCGGGCTGCATCCCAATCCACGGATGGCGCACAACTCCGTGGGCGAGCAGGTCTTCGGCGACACGCCGCGCGCGATTGATCGGAATCGCGAATCCAATTCCAATCGAGCCGCCGCTCGGCGAAAAGATCGAGCTGTTTACTCCGATGACTTCACCGGCGGCGTCGACCAAAGGACCGCCCGAATTTCCGGGATTGATCGACGCGTCGGTCTGGATCATGTCCACATACACACCGGCACCTTCGTTCGGCGTGGCGAGGTTTCGCCCTGTCCCGCTTACGACGCCGGCGGTGACGCTTGGTTCGGAGTTGGCGAGGATGAAACCGTACGGATTCCCGATCGCGATCGCCCACTCTCCAATAAGCAGGTCGGTCGACGAGCCCAGCGGTGCGATCGGAAGGTTCTTCGCATCGATCTTGATAACCGCGAGGTCGTTCGCCTCGTCGCTTCCAATCAGGCGCGCGGGGTAGGTCGTTCCGTCGCGCAGCGCGACCTGGATGCGCGTGGCGCCGGCAATGACGTGGGCGTTGGTGACTATCGCCCCGTCAGGACGGATTATGAAGCCCGAGCCGAGGCCCGCAGCGGAGCGCTGTCCCGAGCGCCCGCCGAAAAATTGCTCGAACACATCAGCGGGTACTTGCTCCACGACCTCTGTCTGAACAGTCACGACCGCCGGTGCAACTCTCGCTACGGCATCCGTGATCGCCGTGCGCCGAGAAGAGTTTATGCCACCGGTGGTCGCGGGGGCCGCCGATGACTGTGCACCCGACGGAGCACTCGAAGCACCCTGGCACGCGACGAAGAGCAGCGCCGTGAGTGAGCGCGCGATCCTCATGCTCATGAAGACGCGCGTGATTTGGGTCGCTTGGCGAGATCGCTCAAAAAGCGATCGACACCCTTGTCGCTCAAAGGGTGAACCACAAGCGCGCGCAATGCCGCGGGGGTCAGGCAGACAATGTCGGCGCCCGCGGTCGCGCACTCGGCGAATTGAATTGCCGACTGAATGGACGCTGCCATGACATCGCATTCCTGACCACCCGCATCGAGCACGTTCTTGATCTCCGCGAGCGTCTGACCGCCAGCCTGACCGTAGGCTTCGAGCTCCCCGAGAGTCACTCGCACGGCCGATGCACCCGCCTTGGCGGCGATGATTGCCTGCGCCGCGTTGAACACAAACGTCGCGCAGATCACGACGCCCTCCGCGCTCAACTTCGCCATTGGAATGAGCGAATCCTCGACGAGAGGTATCTGGACGACAATGTGATCAGAGACCTTCGCGAGCTCGCGGGCCTCCGTGTACATGTCGCCCGACGCGACAGCACCGACGGCAACGCAGATCGGGAACGCGAATTCCCGGGATATCTCCTCGAGGCGCTCTTTCGCGCTGGACTCGGGCGCGTCGACGCTCAAGGCGACGTGCGAAAACGCGACGCCGTCGGCAAGCCCGGCCGACGCAGCAGTTCTGATCTCATCGAGGTTGACGCTCTCGAGATAGATATTCATTCGCTTTCCAGGTAAAGGTCTTTCGGGTACTCCACCCGCTCAAGAAATAAAGCGTGTGGAGGAGCGGGCGGAGAGACCTGGCTGTTGTCTTCCTGCTGGAGCAGGTCGGCAATCACTTCAGGCTCGCGTTTGCCTTCTCCGACCTCGAGCATGGTTCCGACCAGGAAACGGACCATGTGGTGCAGAAACCGGTCAGCCGTGATGTCGAACACGAGCCCACCCTCACGGTTGCGCCACGCGGCCCGGGCGACAGTGCAGCGATGATCGTCCCGGTCCGGGGCGGTGCCTTTGACAGCGAACGCCCGGAAACAATGCTTGCCTTCGACCTCTCGTGCGGCGGCCTCGAGACGCGGAAAATCGAGCGCTTTCTTCCACGCCAGCTCGTGGGTCCGGCGAAACGGGGAAGATGCGAGATCGTCTGTGCCTACGTAGTAGCTGTAGCTGCGCGAAATGGCGCTATAGCGGGGGTGGAACTCGTCACGCATTTCGAAGGCTGCCGCAATCCATACATCATCCGGTAAAATGGCGTTCATCGAGCGACGCAGTGCGGGCGCGCCCCATTTCGCGGGGACGCGTGCTCCCGCGGCCTGACCGCGCGCATGGACTCCCGCATCTGTCCGTCCGGCCCCGACGACGGTCACGGGTTCTCCACAGAGTTTGGACACCGCCGCTTCGAGGACTCCCTGAACCGTCCGTTCACCAGGCTGCCGCTGCCACCCGGAAAAGCGCGC
>JAXDME010000221.1:0-2597 GCA_034666285.1 Gemmatimonadaceae bacterium
TTGGCATCGCCGCGCCGGATTCTCGTTCCGTTCTCCTGGGCCGCCCCGCTCTCCGGTATAGCGGATACGGCGAACGTCGCGTGGTACGAGCGCACGATCGAAGTTCCGAAGAGCTGGCGCGGGAAGCGAGTATTCCTGGTCGTCGGCGCGTCCGACTGGAAGACGACGGTGTGGCTCGACGGCGTCAGGCTCGGTGAGCATCAGGGTGGCTACACACCGTTCTCGTTCGAGCTCACGCCGCGTCTCACTTTCGCGACTCAGCGTGTCACGCTTCGCGTGGATGACACACCGCATCCGTTCGAGCTCCAGGGGAAGCAGGGATACGGAGACGCGCGCGGACCGTGGCAGACGGTGTACCTCGAAGCGCGCGGCACTGCGCCGCTCACAATGGTGCACTTCACGCCGGACATCGACCGCAATCTCGTCGGCGTTGATGTGCGACTGCTGGAGCCCGCCCCAAGGAACGTCTCCGTGCGAGTCGATATCACAAACCGCGCTGACAAACCTTCAGCGACGCACACGATTGCGAGCGGCAGAGATCGCGCGCATTTCACGATCGCATTGCCGGCGGCGCACCGGTGGTCGCTCAGCGATCCGTTCCTCCACGAGGCGACGATTACCGTTTCGGGCGCGGGCGTCGCCGATCGCGTCGAAAGTTATTTCGGAATGCGCAAGATCTCGGTGACAAATCTGCCGGGCACGACGATCCCGTACGTCTCGCTCAACAACTCGCCCGTCTACCTCCAGCTCGCGCTCGACCAGGCGTATCATCCGACCGGCTACTACACGTTTCCTACCGATTCCTTCACGCGGATGGAAATTCTCCGCGCCAAGCAGATCGGGCTCAACGGACTGCGCGAGCACATCAAGATCGAGACGCCGCGCAAGCTGTACTGGGCCGACAAGCTCGGCCTCCTCATCATGGCCGATGTCCCCAACTGGTGGGGACCGCCCGACTCGGCCGCATTCCGTGAGCACGAGAACGCGATGCGCGCGATGATCGACCGCGACTACAATCATCCCGCCATCTTCGCGTGGGTGATGTTCAACGAGACGTGGGGACTGAACACCAAGGTCGGAGACCACGAACAGTATCTCCCCGCAACGCAGCAGAGAGTCGTCGCCGTCACTCGACTCGCCAAGTCGCTCGACCCGACGCGACTCGTCGAAGACAATTCCATATGTTGCGGTCGCGGTCACACGGTCACGGACATCAACTCGTGGCATGAGTATCTGCCCGGCTGGCGCTGGCACGACTACATGCGCGTCATCAGTGACAGCACGTTTCCCGGCTCCCAATTCCACTTCGAGCCCGGCTATCGGCAGGATGGGCAGCCGATGATCAACTCCGAGTTCGGCAATGTGTGGGGATACGAGGGCAGCACCGGCGATGTCGACTGGAGCTGGGACTATCACCTCGCCGTAAACGAGTTCCGACGCAACCCGAAGCTCGCCGGCTGGCTGTACACCGAGCACCATGACGTCATCAACGAGTGGAACGGATACTGGCGCTTCGACCGCACCACCAAGGACACCGGGCTCGAAGATTTCATCCCGGGGATGTCGCTGCGCGATCTCCATGCACCTCTCTACATCGCCGTCGGTGAGGAGATGGCTCGCGCGTCAAAGCCCGGCGAAAATGTAAGCGTGCCGCTCTGGGCATCGTTCCTGACCGGTGATCGCGCCTTCGGTGATTCGCTGGTGTTGCGCGCGGAGCTGTATGGCTGGAACGCGTTGGGCGAACGCAAGACGTGGAGTAGCACGAAGAAAAAGGTGAAGTACCACCCGTGGATGTCAGAGGCGCTGCCGTCGCTCCCGGTAACGATGCCGAACGAGAGCGCAGTGGCTGTGCTCGCGGTGAAGCTCGAGGACGGCGCTGGTGCAGTTGTCGCCCGGAACTTCACGACGTTCGTCGTCGACGCCGATGTGCCTCGCGAAATAAGAACAGCTGAGGGCCGGCGTGCGCTGCTCGTGCGCGTCGATCCCGCCACGCACACCGACGCAAAATGGTCGCGCAAGACGTGGACGGTGCTCGACGGTCTCAAGATCGACGGTGCCGGTGCGGGATACTTCGAGTACAAGATCCCCTGGCCTGTCGGTCTCGCCGCGAGCGCTGTCGACAAGGCGACTTTCCTCGTCGAGGCTTCGGCGAAGCAGTTGTTCGGCAAGGATCGCGAAGCGGGCGATAGCGTCGGTGGCGATTTCATGCGCGGCGGTGGCAGTCAGGACCCGAGCAGAAATCCGAACTCCTACCCGATGACGGACGAGCGAAAGTTTCCGAGTGCCGTGACGGTGCGGGTGAATGGTGAAGTCGCTGGCCATTACGATCTCGCGGATGATCCGGCCGATCATCGCGGCATTCTCAGCTGGTTCTCGCAAAAGCGCGACGGAAAGCTGCGCGAGGCGGGGTCGTATGGGCAGCTGCTGAGAGTACCGATTCCGGCGTCGGCGCTCGCGACTGGTGCGCGGACCGGTACGCTCGTCGTAAGGCTCGAGGTTGGTGATGCGCTTCCGGGTGGGCTTGCGATTTATGGGCGGCGCTTCGGCCGGTATCCAGTCGATCCCAGCGTGCTGTTCCTTTTAAGAAACTGACGCAG
>JAXDME010000222.1:0-5742 GCA_034666285.1 Gemmatimonadaceae bacterium
TCGTATAGAGGGAGAATTGACAACACGGCAAGAACGAGAGCAAGCAAACCGTCGCCTATCGCACAGAGCGTTCAATCACCTAAAAAAGGCTTGCCGGAATTGACTTTGCGTTGTAAAGTACTTCGTGTTACTGGAGCCCTGCTCCCAGGTCCTTGAAGAACTATCCCCTACGCGCAAAAATGAACATGACGAACAAACCCGAGTATCGATCTGCCGTCCGCATTGTGCTGGCGGCAGCGTTCATCTTGCTGCTCCCGTTGTTGGCGATGCAGATCACGAATGAAGTGGCCTGGACGCTATCCGATTTTGTGGTCGCCGGCGCACTCCTGGTGGGTGCCGGCCTCATGTATGAGCTCGCGGCGAGGAAGGCGGGCAATACTGCGTACCGAGCCGCCGTCGGAGTTGCGGTGCTGGCAGTGCTACTCCTCGCGTGGGTGAGTCTTGCGGTCGGCATCATCGGAGTCGAGGGCGATCCCGCCGATCTCATGTACATCGGAGTGGTCGCTGTCGGAATCATCGGCGGCTTGATCGCGCGTTTTCAGCCATATCGAATGGCACGTGCATTGTTCGCGACGGCGATCGCTCAGGTCATCGTCGTGGTGATTGCGCTGATCGCCGGGAAACACCATTCGGCGGAGAGCTCACTATCCCAGATTCTGGGAGTGAATTCGGTCTTCGTCGTGCTGTTTCTCGGATCGGCCTTGCTGTTTCGGTACTCCGCACGGGGGCAGACTCCCACGTCTTGATCCCCTGCACCATCTTCGGCGAGGGGCGCCTCGGTTCTGGCAGTCCCCAAATCGCCGGGACCGTGATGGTTGGCACGTGCCGTGCGACGCCCCCGAAGAATGCACAAGCTGCGCGTTGACGACGTTGCGAAAAGATCTAGTGTGACGCGCAGTGAGCAACTTGCTATCGCTGTCGTGTGCGTCGTGATAGCCTGCAGTAATCGTCAAACGCTTTCACCATCTGATCCCGGCGCTCCGCGCGATTCGCCGCGCGGCGCATGCGTTGGATTCACAGGCTACCGGTACGACGTCTCAGATCTCGCGCAGACGGTAGCGCATCACTACGTGTACCTCTCTGAGAAAAACGTCGATTGGGCGATTGCCGAGCGCCTGGCCGTGGACGCGGCAGATTCAGTGACATCCAGGAAGGGATTGGTTGCGGTGCTCGAACGGTTTCTCGACAACCTGTATGACGCGCACGCGACACTTCGGGCGAACACGATGGCGTCCCCGCGACTGGTTCCTTCCGGGCTGGATGTATGGGCAGAGTGGCGAGGAGGAGATGCAGTAGTCACCGCAGTTAGACCCGGTTACAACGCAGAGAAGGCGGGCGTGTATCCCGGAATGCATGTCCTCGCGATCAACAACGTTCCTATCGAACGCGCTGCAGAGACTCGGCTCGGTCCTGCGGTCCGCCATCCCGCACCCCCGCCTGCGCTCGATTGGGCGTTGTTATCGGCGCTCGCGGGCAGGCGCGACGTACGGCGAGTGCTGCGCGTACGCGACTCCTCGGGCATCAGGGATATCCCCATCGACCTTCCAGCTGACCGGGTAATAGCCGCGGCACAAGAGGCGCGCGTTGAGTTCAGACGACTAAACGATCAGGCAAAAGCCACTGACGGCGTTCACTCTTACGGTTACATCCGATTGAACGCCTTGGGCGATACTCTGAGCGTCAGTGAGTTCGACAGCGCACTTTCCGCGCTTCGAAATACTTCCGGACTCATTCTCGATTTGCGGAATACGCCAGGTGGAGGAAGCACCAATATCGCAGAGCCAATCCTCGGACGGTTGATCACTCGCACCGAGGGATATCAACGCGTTGCCCCATCTGGAGCCACCGCGTATCTGCGGACGGTCGCCCCCCGGGGACCATGGCCATACACGGCTCCAATTGTGGTTCTCGTCGGCCGTTGGACGGGAAGCATGGGAGAGGGAATGGCAATCGGACTGGATGGAATGCAGAGAGGAACCGTGGTGGGCACTCGGATGGCGGGACTTGCCGGCTCTGTCGAGGATTTCGTTCTACCATGCAGCGGGATAGGTGTTGCACTTCCGACCGAGCGGCTCCTGCACATCAACGGCACGCCACGCGAACACTGGGCGCCGCCCGTGTTGCTGGATCTTGTTGCAGAATGGTCGCCGCGACCAACGCCGGCGCATGCGATGAGTCCAAGCGCATCGATCCCGAATCCTTCTGATCCCGTGTTCGAGCGTGGACTACAGGTATTGGAATCACCGAGTCGTCGAAACTGAATCTCTCTTAGTCGTTGAGACTGAATCTCTCCGAATGGTTGACGCTGAATCTCTCCGAATCCTTGGGACTGAATCGATCCGAACGATTGAGGCTGAATCTCTCCGCGTGGCAGGACCTGCGTCACCGTTTACTACGATCCGTCCGCTGAACGTCCGGGCCGTCACGTTAGCCCGCCCGTCACCGATCGTGAACTCGACGCGTCTGTCCTTCCGTCCTCCGTTGGAAGCTGCCGTCTCAGTCGGGAAGTTGGTCTGGACGGTTCCGCTTACTGTCTCGAGTCTGAACTGGACACCGGGGCTGTGTGCAAGGGAAAGCCGAACCGTACCCGAGTGCGATTCGAAGTCGTAGGTCCCTCCCGTTGTAACAGCTCCCGCATAAAAGATGTCGCCGCCCACCGTCTCGGCGCGGATGTCGTTCGATCGCCCGCCAATTACCCGAACGGCTCCGTTGACGGTCCACGCTTCGACGCGCCCCGAGACATTTTCGGCGCGCACACTTCCGCTCACATTCTGGGCGCGGAGGTCGCCAGCAAGCTGCGATGCTTTGATGGGTCCGGCTACCGTTTGGAGATCTACTTTCCTTCTTGCGCCGCTGACGTCGATAGCGCCGCTTACGGTCGTCGCGGAGATTTCACCCTGTGATCCGATCGTCGTAACGGTGCCAGAGGCGGTCTGAAGCAAGAGGCGAGTCCCGCGCGGAACCGACACATCGTAGCTCGCGTCACCTCGCGACCTTTCTCCTCCCCGCTCTACACGCAGAGTGACTCTGTTTGAAGTGGCGTCAAAACGCAGCACACCATTTTCCGTCGACGCCACAATCTTCACGTCAGGCAGCTCCCATCCGCGGACGATGATCTTCCCCGACACGAGCGAAAGATCGACAGTCCCTCGTAAATTGAGATGCACGGTCGTATCGAGCTGCGCTCGTTCCTGACCGGTTAACGCCAGAGGAAGAGCGACGCCGGCGATTCCGGTGCCGATGAGCCAAGCGATTTTCATGGCGGTTGCGGTCAGGTGTTGGATCGCAGCATCGCCGCTCTCCGCAGGAGCTCGACCTTCATCTCCAGCGCGCGCGAGGCCTGACCATCGAGCAGCGAGCTCTCCGGATCTTTTTTCAGCGCGGCCCTGATCTGGGCAATGGCGGAATCAAGCGTCCGAAGGTTCTTGTCGATCACGGTGACGGTCGAGGTGTCGAGCTGGGCGTTTTGCCTGTGCACGACCCTCTGTAGCACGTTGATTTCCTTATCGTACACCACGTCCTCGGGGGAACGGGCGACCTGCGCGGGCTGTATTGCCGATACCGTCATTGGCGAGACCGCCTGACCAGGCGACGGCGTCAGAGTGGACAAATCCGGCGCGACTTGTTCGCGTCCCGTCGCTCGCGCTCGACTTCCCAGCTGGGCTGGCGCTCTCGCACCGGACGAGAGCTTTCGCGTGCCACTTTCGCTCGCGACATTGTTCGCTCGAGCCGGTCCGAGCCAGCGCATGGTGAGAAAAAACGTGCTTCCTGCCGTCACCAAGACGAGCGCCGCGGCGGCGAGGCCCATCCACTCCCGTCGCCAGCGTTTTTCGCGGCGCAGAGGTAACGAATATGCCGGCGCAGCTGTAGCCACCGCTGGCGTGCCCGAACGTGGCAGCGGTTCGCTCGCCGCAGGCACGGGCTCCGGTGTCGGCACTGACGCCTCTGCCGGAATTGGGGGCGGCTCGCTTCTGAGCGGGGGCGGCTCGCTTGGGAGCGGCATCGGCTCGCTTGGGAGCGGCATCAGCTCGCTTGCGAGTACGGGCAGCTCAACTGCAAGCACAGGCGATTCGCTAATCGAAACGGAAGCGTCACTCGCCGACGGCTCTGGCTCAGTTGTCGGCACGAAAAGCGCCTTTTCCGGCACCGGTTCGGAAACGACGACGGGAGCGCCGATGCGACCCGCGATTCGGGGCCAGACATCGCCGTCGGGAAGGAGGGCGGGGAGCGCGGCAGCTTCACGCGTAAGATTCCGAAGCTCGTGCGCGAGAGCGGTACAGTGCGCACACCCGGCGAGGTGCTCCTCGACAGATTCGCGCACCCACGGTTCCAGGGTCTCGTCGAGGTAGTCGGCTAGCGTCGCTTCGACGGCTTCACATGTCAGATTGAATGTAGTCATCGTCCGAGCGCTTCCTTCAGCAGCACCCGTGCCCGGCGCAGCTTCGCTTTGCTTCCTCCGGCCGTGATTCCGAGGATTTCCGCGATCTCCTCGTGCCTGTAGCCTTCCACATCGTGCAGCACGAGAATTGTCCGCGCGTCTGTTGGGAGTCGATCGATCCCCTGAGCAAGATCGAGTCTTTCGACAGTGGGAGAGGTACTCGCGACATCGTTAGACCGGTCAACGGCTGAGCCTCCCGCCTCAGCGCTTGCTGCGCTCCTTTCGACTTCGCCCGCATTCACGACGACGTCGGTTGCCAGTCTGTGCAGCCAGGCGGCGAATCCACTCTGGCCTTGGAACTGCGGCAGCTCCTCCCACGTTCTCACAAATACGTCTTCCGTCAATTCCGTCCCTCGCTCGGCGCTCCCCGACAGTCGAGCGCACAGTGAGTAGATGCGGCTGAGGTACCTTCGGTACAATCGTTCGAACGCCTGGTAGTCCCCCTGCGCCGCGAGCGCCGCGTCTGTCGAGTCACTCATCAGCTTGGGTCCTGCCGCCGAAGGCTTCCGCCCTTTGGATCATTGTCCTCTTCCGCGGATTCGATGGCAGATAGGGCAATGTTTGAACCCGGCGCTACATAGTCGGATCGACAAAAAGAGAAAACCCCGCGCGCTTAAGCGCTTAGCGCTGCCCGCCCAACGGTTACCTCAATCGGCCCGTCCAAATAGAGGACGGCACGGGCGATTCGTCGATCGAGAGTGACCGGAAGTCCGTCGAAACGGAGTCCTGAACGGAGAGACAACCATGCCGACATCTTCGGAAAGTTCGGATCACTGGATCACCACTATAGCTAAACTCGAAAGGAGGGTCGCTGTTCTAACTCGTTTGACTCTTGCTATCGGTACTCTAGGAATTCTTGGCCTATTGAATGGTTTCGCGGGACCGGCGACTCGTTTGCCTCAACCCGCTGTTGCCAAGGATTCCGTTCTCGTTATGCGAGCGATAAGCGTCGTGGATTCGCGCGGGGTCGAGCGCGTCCGGATTGCCGCGCCCCTCCCGGACCCAATCATGCTGGGGCGGAGATTTGACCGAGGCGAATCCGTCTCCGGGATTCTGATCTTCGATTCGGAGGGAAACGAAAGGGGTGGATACGTGACCGATGAGAGTCGGAACGCGGCATTGACTCTCGATGAGATCAATCGGGCTGCGGTGCATATCGGGACGAGTGACAGGGGTGAAGCGCACGTCACCCTTAGCAACGGTCGGGGCGGCTACGCCGTTCTGGGAATGCGACCGTCCGGCAGCTTCATGGCGCTGGACGGCAATCGTGTAGCCGTCGTGCCCGATAGCGCAGGCAACAAACG
>JAXDME010000223.1:0-5752 GCA_034666285.1 Gemmatimonadaceae bacterium
CTGCGCTCAGGAGCTCCGGCAGCGAGATCCTGAGCGGACCGGCGACTGGAAGCTGCACGGATTGCTGCGTGTAGGCTCGTGCAAACCTTCCCCGACGCTCTTCACTCCGCCGCTCGAGAACATCGACGACTTCACGCACTTGCTGGTACTCGAGAAGGCGTCTCACCAGCTCCGCACGTGGGTCATCCCATACGTCATCGCCTTCGCGCCGCGGAAGCAGCATTTGCGCCTTGATGCGCACCAGCCGGGCAGCCATCTCCAGGTAGTCCGCGGCTTCGTCCAGGTTGAGCGTCGAGATGCGCGCGAGAAACTGCTCCGCGATTCGAGCGATCGGAATGTCGTAGATATCTATCTGCTCATCGCGGATGAGCGAGAGCAGAAGATCGAGAGGGCCCGAAAACTCCGCGAGCTCGACGACGAAGACCTCTGACGGGGCCACACCCGCGAAGCCGGAGGAGCCGGAACCGCCGAATCTTACGTCGTCCATGGGCTGGGAATGAGGTAGGGCATCACCACTCGACTCGCCAAGGTTTCCAGAAAGAAGACGGGAGCGAACCAGAGATTCAACAACGGTCGCCCGAAGGTGAGCAGAACGACGAGTATCAGCAATCCTTGTGCGCCGAGTCGTTGATAATTCAGAGCCCACGCTGGAGGAAGAAGGTATTTGAAAACGTGCGATCCATCCAGCGGCGGTATCGGAATGAGATTGAACGCGACGAGCGAAAGGTTGATGATGACGCCAAATCCAAGCATCGCCTGCAGAATCGCACCAGTGCTGGCGAACGGAGCGACCGCATTTCCAATCAGTCCCAGAGCGATCATCAAAGGCACGCAGATCAGCGCAATCAGGAGGTTCGTGGCGACTCCGGCGAGTGACACGATAATGTCGCCGCGTTTGTAATTCCGATAATTTCGCGGCACCACCGGGACCGGCTTTGCGCCTCCGAAGACCATGTTGCCGTGACTGACGATGAACGCCAGCAACGGCATGATGATCGTATAAAACGGATCGATGTGGGGGATCGGATTCCAGGTGAGTCGGCCGAGGGAGTAGGCGGTGGTGTCCCCCTGCTTGAGCGCCGCGTAACCGTGTGCGTACTCGTGCGCGACCATCGAGAACAGGAGGACCGGCGCGACGAGAATGAATTGTTGAAAATTGTCCAATGTGTCAGGGCTGGGGGAGCTTTCCGCGGGTGGAAGTTAGCTCGTCTAACACTGTGGGACAACTTGACATACGTCGATGTGAGCGGCAAATTTCCGGACTACATCACTGCCAAAGACTCCGGAGATCAGTTAGTGCCTAATATTGCTTCAGCGAAAAAGAACATGCGGAAATCGCGCGCGGCCGCGATCCGAAACCGCGCCCAGAGATCCGCTCTTCGCACAGCGCTCAAGCGCGCATCCTCAGCGGGAAACGCCGAAGAAAAGCTCGCGGCGGTCAAGCTTCTCGACCGCGCGGCACGCAAAGGACTGATCCACAAGAACGCCGCGGCTCGGCACAAGAGCCGGCTCGCGAAAGCCGCGAAGTAACAGCGGCACCGTAGAAATCGAAGAGGCGCCTCTCGGCGCCTCTTTTTTTACATCGTCGCCAGCTCTCCGCCGCACCGCTCGCAGTACCATTCCGTAGGATAGTTTGCAGCCCCGCATTCCGGACACTTGAGCGTTTTGTGCTGCTCGGATCGCGGGTCGTTTGCACCACCGCTTTTGGGAACTGAAGGTGGCGTTGCAACCGCGGTGGTCGTTTGGGGCGGCGTGCTGCTTCCCCCCGGCCGAAGCACGGGAAACTGATCGAACGGGGAGCGCGTGGGCGCCGCCGGAGGCGACGGATTCTGCGAACGCGGAGCAACGGGCTGCTCGACTCGAGCCGGCGGATTCAACGTCGGGGGCTGTGGTACCGCAGCGCGCGGCAAGACCGGCGAGATGGGCGCGCGAAATCCATCGCCCCCACTCACTCGCGAAAGTGTCGCTGCCTCGGACTGCTTCTCCTTGACGCTCAGCGCGAAAATCCTTGTTAGCTCATTGAGCTGGGCGTCTACCGCATGCTTGTCTTTGACCAGCCGCGCCAGCTCCTTGTCCCAAGCACCACCGATCTCTTTCCACTGCTTGTCAGTGTATTCGCCCACAGCTGCGCGCAGCTCGGCTTCCTGACGCGCCTCGCGCTGTTGGGTTTCCTGACGCGTGATCTCCTCCAGCTTGATGGTCAGAGCATCGATGTTCTCGCGTAGCTCCCCCGCACGCTCCGCGAGCTTGCTCGACACTTCACGCAGACGCGTTTGATAATCGCCCTGGACTCGCTGATACACGGATTCGGGAGTGTTCGCGCGCTTCTCTTCCAGCGCAGCAAGCCACTCCTCGTATCTCTGGCGCTCCTTCAGCAACCCATTGAGCGCGTCCAGCGAAACCGGCTCCCTATCAGCCATCGAGCATCATCCCCTGATTCGTTTCTTGCTCTCCCCACCACGGGCGTAATTCCCCGATCGATAGACGACCGACCCAGCCACAATAGTACAAGTGGCCCGCCCAACCAGGCTCATTCCGGCATAAGGACTGTTCCTTCCCTTCGACAGAAATTGTGAGGGGTCCACCTTCCAGCGCGCAGCCGGATCGAAGACGGTGACGTCCGCCGCCGATCCGCGCTTGAGCGATCCACCGGGAAGATTGAAGATTCGCGCGGGTGTGCACGACATCCTGTCGACGAGATCGGAAAAGTTGAGGTAGCCGTTCTCGACCAGATTGGTCACTACGACGGCGAGTGCGGTTTCGAGACCAACTATCCCGTTTGGAGCGTCCGCGAATTCCCGCTCCTTTTCGTCATAATGGTGGGGAGCGTGGTCCGTTGCGATGAGATCAATCGTGCCGTCCTTCACCGCTTCCCTCAGGGCCTCGACGTCTTCAGCCGTTCTTAGCGGCGGATTCATCTTCGCATTCGTGTTGTAGCCGCGCACGCTCTCTTCCGTCAGCGAGAGATGGTGGGGACAAACTTCGGCGCTGACGTTGATGTGGCGGTCCTTCCCCCAGCGAATCAACTCTACAGACCCCTTTGTGCTCATGTGAGCCAGATGGACGTGACCGCCTGTCAGCCGCGCGAGAAGAATGTCCCGGATCACCATTATTTCTTCTGCTTCGGCAGGAACGCCTTTCAGTCCCAGGTGTGCACTTACAATTCCCTCGTTCATCGCGCCGCCCGCGGCGAGCGTGGGTTCCTCGCAGTGGTCGATCACCGGGATCTTGAAGGTGCGCGCATACTCCAGAGCGGTGCGCATAAGGTGGGCGCTGGCGACCGGCTTGCCGTCATCGCTCACAGCGATCGCGCCGGCTCCCACCATCTCGCCAAATTCCGCGAGCACTTTCCCTTCTTGACCGACGGAAATTGCTCCGATCGGATAGACGCGCGCGGCTGCAGCTCGCTGAGCCTGACGCACTATGAAACCCACGGCGGCCTGATTGTCCGTGACGGGATCGGTGTTCGGCATCGCACAGACAGCGGTAAATCCGCCAGCCGCCGCCGCGCGCGCGCCAGTTGCAACCGTCTCTACATCCTCTCGCCCGGGCTCGCGCAGATGGCAGTGCACGTCGATGAAGCCCGGCGAGACAATCAGCCCAGCGCAATCGATGCTCTCCGCGCCGTCGGGAGCGCCGATTTGCCGGCCGAAATCCTTGATCTCGCCGTCAGAGATGAGCAGATCGCCGACTTCGTTTAGTCGCTGCGAGGGATCAACGAGGGTCCCACCACGGAGAAGGATAGGTTTCACTCTCGCTCCCCGTGTCCGCGCCCTGCCCCACCCTTGGCTGCTTCGGCGAGCTCGGGCTTTCCGCCGGCGAGCAGGTAGAGAACCGCCATCCTCACGGCGACTCCGTTCGTCACCTGGTCGAGGATGACACTATGAGGGCCATCCGCGACGTCGGAGTCGATCTCGACTCCGCGATTCATGGGCCCGGGGTGCAGAATCAGAATGTCTCGCTGGGCGCGATCCAATCGCTCGCGAGTGATGCCGAACACGCGGTTGTATTCGCGCGCGGACGGAATGTATCCCGCAGTCATCCGCTCGAACTGAAGTCTCAGGATGTTGAGCGCCTCAGCCCATTCGATCGCCTCTTCAACGCGATCGAAGATGCGCACCCCGAATTCATCAATCGCATTCGGAAGAAGCGAGCGAGGTCCACAGACTGCCACCTCCGCTCCCAGTTTCGTAAGCCCGTAAATGTTCGACCTCGCTACCCGAGAGTGCAGGATGTCACCACAGATGCAGATGCGCCGCCCCTTCAGGTCCCCGAGGCGATCCCGGAGCGTCAGAATGTCCAGCAGCCCCTGAGTTGGATGTTCGTGCGTTCCATCGCCGGCGTTGATGACGTTCGAGTGGATTCGTTCCGCGAGAAACTGCGCTGCGCCCGACGCCGAGTGGCGAATGACTACCATGTCGATCCGCATTGCCTCGAGGTTGCGCGCCGTATCTACCAGCGTCTCGCCCTTCGACACACTCGATCCCGCACTAGAGACATTTACCGTGTCGGCGGAAAGTCTCTTCTCCGCAAACTCGAACGAGATGCGTGTGCGCGTCGAGTTCTCGAAGAACAGGTTGACGATGGTGGACCCGCGCAAAGCCGGTACTTTCTTGATCGCGCGCTCGCTGATCTCCTTGAACGGCTCGGCGGTGTCGAGAATAAGTCGAATCTGGTCGCCTGTCAGCGACTCCAGGCCAAGAAGATCTTTGCCGAGTGTCCCCGTCACGCCGCGGACTTGGGCACGATCACGACCTCGGTGCGATCATCCAGCTCGGCCACCATTACGTCCACCCGCTCTTCCTCTCCAACGTCGATTTTCTTTCCGACGACGTCGGCGTGGATCGGAAGCTCACGTCCACCGCGATCGATCAGAACCGCGAGGGAGATTGCCGCCGGCCTGCCAAAATCGGCGAGCTCATCGAGAGCAGCTCGAACTGTGCGACCGGTGTAAAGAACGTCGTCCACGATCACGATATGCTTGCCGTCGAGGTCCCATGGAAGGTAAGTCGGACCGACGACCGGTCGCGGGCCCACCGTCTGCAGGTCATCCCGATAGAGCGTGATGTCGAGGGAACCTTGAGGCACCGTAACACCTTCTCCACCTTCGATCATCTTCACGAGCCGGTCGGCGAGCTGCACGCCGCGACGCTGGATTCCAACGATGATCAGATTGTCCGTGCCGTGGTTGAGCTCAACAATCTCGACCGACATGCGCTTCAGGGTGCGCTCGACGGCCCGGGCGTCGAGGACCGTCGTATTTTTCGTAGTCATCGGTTCACAAATATGGCGCCAGACGAGACTTAATTGAAGGCACTGACATGTTGTCCGACCTGATTCGCCTATTCAAGCGGGGACCTGAATCCCGGGTTTCCCGTCACGTCGTGCGCGGCATTCCAGTCGTCGTCAACAATACGCGGCCGGACATCGACACGAACGACGCACTCGCGCGCATTGACCGGACTCTCGCGCTCATCCAGCGTTACGTCCCACACCACTTCAGGCATCTGCAACGCGATTTCGCCTACATCCTCGTCGAGCGGTTCGCCTGCCGGGGAGCGTACTTCCACCAGCAGAAGGCGTGTCTGCTCGAGCTGACGTTCTCGGTGAATCCGAACTTTTCCGACGCCGAAGTCGGGGCAACCATCCTGCACGAGGCGATGCACGCGCGCTTGCACAACCTCGGCTTTCCTCTCGAGATGCAAGACCGCGCTCGCCAGGAGCGCTTCTGCCGGAGAGCGGAGATCGAGTT
>JAXDME010000224.1:0-2659 GCA_034666285.1 Gemmatimonadaceae bacterium
CGACATCCGAGCGAGTGTCCAATGAAATCGACGCGCGCGAGATTCGGCATTTGCCAGAGAAGCGTCGCCAACTCTTTCGCCGCGCTCACGGCGGTGTGAACCGAGCCCGGATAGATCAGGAAGTCGAGTTTGTCGAAGAAGGAAGACCAGTCGGCATCACCGGGCCAGTACGTGTCACCGAACCGGCGGTCGAACCCCGAAATATCCGGAGCGCCAAAGATTTCCTTTTGCCGAGCTCGAAAGCCGAAATACGCATCGGCTGCTTCGCTGTCGGTGTTGTTGAATCCATGAACGAGTACAAGGCATTCCCGTCGCGCCCGGGCATCTGGGAGCGCCCGCAATTCACCGGGAACGCGAAGCTCGCCTCCCTCTGGTTTCGCGCGCAGATAGAACTGGAGCAGCGGAGCGTAGTCGCCGGGCCGCTTCCTGTTTCTACCCATCTTTCACTCTTTTCAGAGCGCTCACGAGGTCTTTGGCGATCGGCGAAAGAATTCCTCCGAAGAGCGACAGAACGACGATCGTGAGATAGCCGGGAGACGTCGTGGAGGTGTTCTTCACCCACATCAGGATCAGAAAGAGAGCCACGATTCCGACAATGTTGGCCACTGTCTGATTCCAGGACGCCCAGCTATCACCTGCGTAGAGCTGAAATCCATCGAGCTTCCGCTTCACGATTTGTCTCAGTCGCGCGAATCGGTCTGCGTGTTCTTTTATCGACTTCCGATCCTGCTGGTCCGGGTTCGCAATCGAGATCATGCTGTCCGGACCTTCTTCGTACCAGCGACTGATGTCAGACGGATCGGCACCCGAAGTCATCAACAGGTAAAGACTCGCGTATTGGCGAGGCGAAGCGAGCGCGATATCAGCGGCTTCCTGAATGCTACCCATCATGCGCTGCAGATCGAGCGCAAAGAGTGCGTGCGCTGGTAGTCCGGAACGAACGAACGCATGCCGCGCCGACAGGTGACCTTTGCTAGCGAGCAGGCGCTCGGCTGCTTCGATCGCAACGGTGGCTGGGACGCCGGTAGAGAGTTGCAACAGCTGACCGTAAGCCGCCGGTAAACTGAGTGCAGCGCCTTTGCTCGATGTGGAAGGAATGACGCTCGCCTCGAACGGACTCCGCTGAAGCCATTGTGTCCATCGCAATGCCTGGAACCGGGTGCGCGAGTCCAGAAGTTTCTTGGCCGCTTCAATCAGGGCCATGGAGAGTGCGCCGACGGCGGCAAGCGCACCCACATAACCAAGAAGAAAATCCGTGAAGCGGTTGACCGTGGAGACGATACTATCAGGCGTGCCGGAAGCGGACTGCAGGGCAAGGAAGAGCGTCATGGCAACCTCTGGTCACCTGATCGTTATTCAGACCGCGTCGGACAAGCTCGTGAAGTTGAAGTCCTTTGCCTTGATCGCAGGCATCACCACCTGCCCACCCGCCTCGGTGCCGCCGATCCGAACTGCCGGACCAATCGCCTCGAGATTACTGAGCAGGAACAACGGCGAATCGTTGAATCGGAAGTTCTTCACCGCTTTGGTGATCTTTCCGTTCTCGATCAGAAAAGTCCCGTCACGCGTCAGTCCCGTGTACAGGATCGTCCGCGGGTCTACTTCTCTCAAGTACCAGAGACGCGTGACGAGAATTCCGCGCGGCGTCGACTTGATCATGTCATCCATGGACGTCGTCCCGCCTTCCATCTTGACCGACGACGGAAATCCTGTCGCGGGCTTGCCCATCTTCTGCGCCCAGAAGCGCGAGTAGTACAGCCGCTTGAGGACCCCGTTCTCCACCCAGACCTGGCGCGACAACGGAAGTCCATCGCCGTCGTAAGGCTGGGCGAGGAGCTGAGGATCCTGCGGATCGGAGAAGATCGTCACTCGGCTGTCCACGATCTTCTCGCCGATCTTGTTGCCGCCGCCTTGCTTCGTGAAGGGACTCCTTCCTTCGTCCGACTCGCGTGCGCCCATGTAGAACGTCATCAGCTGCACGAGATCGCCGACGGCCTGCGGCTCGAGTATCACCGTGTATCGACCCGGCTCGATCGCCACCGGATTGCGCGACAGCCGCGCCTTCTCGATAGTGCGCGACGAGAGAGCCGCAAAATCCAGCTGCCTCCAATCCGCGTTCTCCGCGCCGACCCAGCCCGAGCCGGTGCCGTCATCGGTTCGCACCGTGAGGGTGTAGTTCGCGTTCGTCGAGCGGTTGTACGCGAACAGCCCCTTGTTGTTGCCGAGTGCGTTGGCGCCGGCGTTGACGATGATGAAGCCGGCGGCTTTGAGATCGCCTGCCTTGCGGGCTGGTTCGAGTGCGGTGAGCGCTGCATGTGCTCTTTCGTCCGCCGTGAGATTTGCGGTCGAATCGAAATAGCCGTTCACAGGCACGTAGGTCTGTGGCGGCAGCGCCGGCATTATTTCGGGATCGTCGGGCGAAAGCCTGGCCAGCGTTTCCGACTGCTCGACCGCGCGTCGCAGCGATTCATCCGACATGTCGTTGGTGACGGCGACGCCGTGCTTCTTGCCGAACGTGCTCTCGATGCCGATCTGTGAATTGACCACTCCGCCGGCGGTCGACATCTGGTTGGCGGCGAAGCGGATGTTAGCCTGGTAGCCGCTGTCGACGCTCACGCCAATTCCGTCGGCTTTCGACATCTTCACGATCTTCTCGATC
>JAXDME010000225.1:0-3044 GCA_034666285.1 Gemmatimonadaceae bacterium
CCGCCTCCTCGCAGGTGCAGGGCTACGACGTCTACCGCGCAATCGATGCGGACGCGACGAGTGCGTGGCGAAGCGCGCCGTTGCGTGCGCCGCCGGCAACGAGTGGGAACGCGGCAGCTCCAGCCGGACAAGTACCGCCCGGTGCGGAGACGATCGACATCGACTTCACCAGGCGCCGAGAATTTGGCGGGCTGGTTATCAGCTGGGAGCCGGGGCGACGCGCAAATTCCTACGAGGTGCAGGGCTCGCAGGACAAACAGACCTGGCGAACTCTTTACACAGTCTATCGGAATTCGATCTCTCCTCTCACACAGGTAGGGGCATCGTCGAGCAAGACGGCCGTCGCGCTATCCCCGCTCTTTCGCGATTACCTGTACACGCCGGAGAGCGACGCGCGCTACCTGCGCATCGTGCTCCTCTCGCCGGAGAACAAGAGCGGTTACGGGATCCGCGACATCGGCATCAGGCCGCTCGACTGGGCGGCGAGCGAGAACGATTTCTTCATGACCATCGCCAGGGAGGCGCCGAGGGGAAGCTATCCGAAGCCGTTCATGGGCGAGCAATCGTATTGGACCGTCGTCGGCGTCGATCGCGATAGCGCCGAGGCTCTGATCAACGAAGAGGGAATGATAGAGGTGGGGCGCGGACAGTTCTCAATCGAGCCGTTTCTGTTCAGTGACGGCACGCTGGTCACATGGAATGATGTGAAAACGTCAGTGATACCGAATCGGGAGTCGCTGCCGCTGCCGCAGGTGAGCTGGAACACGAAGGATCTGGATCTCGCCGTCAACGCATTCGCCGGTGGCCCATCCGATTCGTCAGTGCTGTACGCGCGGTATCGCGTCACCAACAACTCGACGAAGCACAAACGACTAGCCCTCTATCTCGCGATCAGGCCGTTTCAGGTGAATCCGCCATGGCAGTTCCTGAATTTGCCGGGTGGGGTAGCGCGAGTGGATACGATCTCGCTACAAGGTTCTGCTGCACGCGTCACGGGCAACAAGTTCGTGCGGTCGCTCAATTCGCCGAGTGGCTTCGGAGCGGTGACATTCAGCGAGGGGAGCATCGTCGATTGGCTTCGTGCCGGCAAACTCCCCAGTCCGGTCTCAATAACCGATCCCACCGGCCACGCGTCAGCGGCATTCGCTTACGAGATCGAGCTCGGACCACACGCGACGTCGAGTCCGATCGATATCGCGGTGCCGCTCCACGGCGGAGATCTCAAGCCGGGAACGGCGTTGCTTCCGGGACAAGGCGAGCGCCTGGTGTCGGCGCAGCTCGAGAAAGAACAGTCCGATTGGCGCGAGAAACTCGGTCGAACCACCATTACGTTGCCCGCATCTGCGTCGCGGTACACGGAGACAATGCGCGCGCAGCTCGCGGACATCCTGGTCAATCGCGACGGTCCCGCGATACAGCCGGGCTCGCGCTCGTACTCGCGGTCGTGGATCCGCGACGGCTCTCTGACTTCGACGGCGCTGCTGCGGCTCGGGCACGACAAAGACGTCAAGGAATTCATCGACTGGTATGCCCAGTATCAGTACGACAACGGGAAGGTTCCGTGCTGCGTCGATGAGCACGGCGCCACGCCGGTTCCGGAAAACGACAGCCACGGCGAATTCATCTACCTGGTGGCGGAGTACTATCGTCACACGGGCGACAAGGCGGAGCTGGAGAAGATGTGGCCGCACGTTGCCAAGGCCGTGGCGTACATGGATTCTCTGCGCCACGAAAGGATGACGGAGCAGTACACGGTAGGCGCTAATAAGCCCTTCTACGGATTGCTGCCGCAGTCCATATCGCACGAAGGCTACAGCGCGAAACCGATGCATTCCTATTGGGATGATTTCTTCGCGCTGCGCGGATTCAAGGACGCGGCCTTCATCGCCAAAGAGCTAGACAAACCCGAGGCGGCTGACTTCGCCCAGATGAGAAACAGCTTCCGGTCAAATCTGTTCGAGTCCATCCGGCAGGTCGTGATCACGCGCAGGATCGACTTCATCCCGGGCTCGGTGGAGCTGGCCGATTTCGACCCGACGTCGACGACGATTGCGGTGTCGCCGGTGGGCGAAGCGGGGCGGCTGCCGGGTCCGCTGTTGATGCGAACCTTCGAGAGGTATTTCCAGGACGCGCGTCTGAGGGCGAACGGCGTCAAGCCATGGGACGCGTACACGCCGTACGAGCTGCGCACGGTCGGCACGATGGTGCAGCTCGGCCAGCGCGACAAGGCGCACGAGCTGCTCGATTTCTTTTTCACCGGGCAGCGCCCGAGCGAGTGGCACCAGTGGGCGGAAGTCGTGTATCACGATCCGAAATCGCCGAGGTTCATTGGCGACATGCCGCACACGTGGGTGGGCAGCGATTACATCCGCAGCTTCCTCGACATGCTGGCGTTCGAGCGCGAGAGCGACAGCTCGCTCGTGATCGGTGCAGGTGTAAGGGACGATTGGGTGAAGCAGGATCCCGGCGTGCGCGTCACCAATCTGAGCACCGCGTACGGTCCGCTCACCTACGACATGCGTGCTTCAGGCAATACGGTGATTCTGAATCTGCGCGCGGGAATCAAGCTCCCACCTGGTGGGATCGTGGTGTGGTCGCCGCTGTCGCAACCGATTCTCTCGGCGGCGGTCGACGGTGTGCCTGCGGCGGTGAAAGGGGCTGAGATCAGAGTGCGGAAGGTGCCGGCGGTTGTGACTATCCGGTATCCGAGATGATGGGGAATTTCGAACAGCCGAGCGGCTTCTCCCTACTTGGAGAGAATCCCGCCCATCGTGTCGATCACCAAAGCGTAGTAGCGCCCCGACGACTTGATCGTGCGCTTCTGCGTGGAGTAGTCCACGTGCACGAGGCCGAAGCGCTTCGAGTAGCCGTGCGACCACTCGTAGTTGTCGAGCAAGGACCAGGCAAAGTATCCGCGCAGATCGACGCCCTTGGCCATCGCATCGTGCGCAGCGCGCAGATGTTGCCGGTAGTACTCGGCGCGAAGCGGATCGTCGATGCGGCCGTCGATCGTGTGCGGCGGGTCGTAGAACGCGGCGCCGTTC
>JAXDME010000226.1:0-6502 GCA_034666285.1 Gemmatimonadaceae bacterium
GCGCTCGCGCCGCCGGGTGTCACCGGAGACAAGGTGCCTGGTTTTACGCGGCTGGGTCCGAATGTGCCAGCCCCGTTCTTCAAGCCGAGTGACCTTCTGTCGGATAGTGCCGCGCGCAACACGGCGAAAATGCCGGACAGCTCGCTCCTTCGTGAAGCGAAGGTGCGCCTGGATTCGGCCCAGGCGAAAGCGAAAGCAGACAGTGCACGAGGGCCAGTAATCCGATGACGGCGCACGAAGGACACGTTCCGACAAGAGAAGAAGTCGTAGCAGGACTCGACCGGCCGACGCCGGCGGGTCTCAAGACCGTCTCCATCGCTCTCGCGGTGTTCGGACTCGTTGTCTTCATCATCGGCCTGTTCGTGCAGCCAGACCGCGTATGGCAGGCGTTGCTCGTCAACTGGCTCTACTTTACGTCGATCTCATCGGCCGGCGTGATGTTCGTCGCTGTCCAGCGTATCACCACGGCACGGTGGTCGCGACCGATCATTCGGTTTCTCGAAGGCTACGTCGCGTTTCTTCCAGTTGCGTTCGTGCTGATCCTGCTGATTCTGTTCGTTGGCCGCCACCACATATTCTGGTGGAGCAACAACGCTCCGACCATTCACGAGAAGGCGATCTGGCTCAATCCGCCATTCTTTTTCACTCGGGTGATCGGGGTGTTCCTGATCATCAGCTCTCTAAGCCTCTGGTATATCTACACGTCCGTCCGTCTCGACGTGGGAATCCTGCCGGAGGGCGGAGCGAAATGGGCGCGCGCTCTCAGGGAGCGGATGCGCCGAGGATACGGCGATGAGCGTCGTGAGCTTCACTCGACGCACTCGTTGCAAGGAAAGCTTGCGGTATTCCTCGGCTTTGCTTTCGTGTTCGGGTGGATCATTCTGGCGTGGGATCTCTCGATGTCGCTCGATCCGCACTTTCAGAGCACGATGTATGGATGGTGGTTCTTCATGGGCGGTTGGGTCGCCTCTTTGGCGAGCTGGACGATCATTGTCATGGCATGGCGCAGATACCTGAATCGATACGACCTGATCCAGGAGAAGCACTTCCACGATCTGGGAAAACTTTGCTTCGCGTTCACCGCGTTCTGGGGCTACCTCACGTTCGGGCAGTATCTCGTGATCTGGTACGGGAACCTCGGCGAAGAGACGCACTGGATGCGGCTGCGTCTGATTGAAGGGTGGCGGATTCCAACGCTCACCGCGGTGGTGCTGATGTTTGGGTTACCCTTTTTCGGGCTGCTCTCTCGAAAAGCGAAAGTATTTCTTCCGACGATGGCACTGTTTGCGACGTCGACTCTCATCGGACTGTGGATGCATCGCTACCTCGAGGTATATCCATCGATCTACGGGGTGGTGAGCAACATCCCACTCGGCCTCTGGGAAGTGGGCGTGGCCGTTGGCCTCCTCGGGGTGTGGGGCTTCTGCTATCTCTCGTTCATGGATGCATTCCCGCGAATGCGCGTCCTGCTCATGACCTCGCCCTATCGCGATGAAGTTCAGGTGCCGGTGGACCCGCGCACGATGGAGCCGCTACCCGCACACGAGTAGAGCGGTGTGCGCAGGTGCCGGCACCATCTATATTTCGCGTTGAGGGGCGTTAGCTCAGCTGGGAGAGCGCCTGGTTTGCAACCAGGAGGTCGCAGGTTCGATCCCTGTACGCTCCATTTATCATCTCGGAATTCCGGCGAACAGTCCGCCGACGTACCCCGTGCGGTAGGCGACGAAGAGCCCGAATCCGAGACTGATCACGCCTGATGCGATTCGAAGTCCGCCACCCAGGCGTGCGAAGCGCCGCTCGTTCCGCGCGAATGGAAGCGTGATCGCGACGGTCATCAGCGTCATCCCGACGATCGTACCTAGTCCGAAGACGAGCAGGTACCACATTCCCCATCGGGGTTCGCGAATAGTCGTTAAAACCAAGAGCGCCACAGCGGCAGATCCGGCAAGGCCGTGGACGACTCCGACTATCAACGGCCTAATCAGCTGATAAAAGTCGATTCGTCTGAGATGTCTGTCGAGCCAACCCAGCGGCGTTTGTCCGGGCTCGTGAGGATGGGCTTCCGGATCGTGCGAGTGAGCATGAGCATGCACGTAGTCACCGTGACTGTGTGGATGGGTGTGCTGACGCACCACTTCTCGATTCGGTTGGGTTGAGCCGAAGTACCGCACCATTCCGTTCAAATTGATGATACCCAGCACGATCAGCATCAAGCCGACGGAGAATTCCATCGAAAGTCCAACTCGCGGCGGAATCACCCATCCGAAGACGATGATGCCACCACCCACAACGAGAATCGTGAGCGTGTGGCCCAAACCCCACGCCGCGCCGATGGCAGTGGCGCTGGCCGGCGTCTTTTGCCGGGCGACAATCGTCGTC
This sequence comes from Gemmatimonadaceae bacterium, assembly GCA_034666285.1. Taxonomy (GTDB): domain Bacteria; phylum Gemmatimonadota; class Gemmatimonadetes; order Gemmatimonadales; family Gemmatimonadaceae; genus UBA4720. The sequence goes on from JAXDME010000226.1 coordinate 2,380, forward strand.
ACGGCGATGACGTGATCCGGATCCGTAGCGTGCCGCATACCGAGAAAGAATCCCAGCACCAGGAGTGCGACAGCGGTCACGACCTCGCTCGCATTTCCGGTTTCCGCAGATATTTTGCTGTGCGCACAGAAAATCCAAGTTGGAAAGTTCTGTGAATGATGAACTCGTCGCGATGTTTTGGCGAGTTACGGACGCGACAAACAACGATCAGGTCGGCGGAAGATCGTCGAAGCTGATGATTGAGTTCCGGCCGCCCTGGAGCGGTGCGTGATCCAGGGCGCTCTCCGCTCGGTGAACGAGCTCAGAGACGTTGAGTCTAGCCGTCGCAAGATCTGCGACCGCTGAATATCCAGCGCGGAGCCGCACCACGTTCTTGATGGATTTGCTCTTGGCGGCCTTGTCGAGCTCATTCTGAAACCGCGCGACCAAAAGTCGAGCGCCGGCAGCATCGGTGTCTGGCGCCAGAATGGCAATTCGCGTGTCACCGACATGTCCCACCACATCAGATTGTCGGCTCTGTTCGCGGAACACGTGCGCGAGGTCCGCGAACGCGTCAGGGCTTTCCTTCCACAGCATGCTCGAGCCAACCTCGCGATCCTGCACCTGTGGAGCGACCGCGACGCACGCAAACGCCTCGTGCTTTCTGAGCGCTCCTGCTCCCAACTTCCCCGCGAGCTGACGGAGACCGAAAGCGCTGTAGAGACCCGTAGTGGCGTTCACGAAATCTTCTGACCGCGCCATCACGAGCTCGCCACGCGCGCGAAGAAACGTCTCGAGCTTGACGAACACTGGCTCGAGATCGATTGGGTGGCTGCAGTATTCCCAGGCGCCGGCAATGAGGCCAGCCATCCGCGCGCGCGGGTCGACCGGAGTCGGCGACGTGATTACAATCGGTATAGAGTGGTCGAATTGGGCGCCATCTCGAATGGCTCGACAAACGTCGAGGGCCTTCACATCAGCGAGAGACTCATCGAGAATCACCAGATCGTGATTGGCGAGCTTCGCGAGCTGCATGGCCTGCGCGCCTGAGCGCGTGTGCGCCACTACGTATCCGCGCTGCTGAAAGACGCTTTCCAATGCTCTGCTCATCCAGTCATCGCCACAGGCGATCAGGGCGAGTGGCGGTCGGTCCAATGGCAGATGCATGGAGCCTCCTCTTCGGCGGCTCGACTAGCGTGGCGCGATGATCGCGCTTTAGCCTCGTAGCTTTGCGTCGCCACCTTTCAGTGGGTTTGCCGGTTTATCGGAGGTGCTGTCCTGAGCGAGCAGAGGCTACGCCAGGGATGGGTCTATTTGGAGACGACTGAGTACTGTTGAGGTTACAGGACCGGGCAGCAAAGGAGGCACCGGGGCAATAGGAGGCACTAACTGGTTGTTTCTGAGGCCCTTATTGGAGTATTGGCAGGGCCAGAACAAAGGAGAACCGCGTACCCTCGCTGTCACTGTCCACCTGAAGCGTGCTGCCCATAGCCTCGACCAGCGTGCGTACGATAGCCAGTCCCAGACCAGCGCTCGAAAAGCGAAGCTTCACGCCTTCGGGCGGAAAGCCATAGCAGAGCCGCTCCAGCACATCGTCCGGAATGCCCGGGCCCGTGTCTTCAACCCAGAACTCCACCCGGTCGTCTGAAACCTCGCTGCAGCCCATCGCCACTCCGCCCGCATCAGTGTAGCGGAGCGCGTTGGACGTGAGGTTGACGAGTGCCTGTTGAATCGCCGATGCGTGCCCGACGCGAGCATCGTTTTCGGGGAACTCCATCCCGAGCGGGATTCCTTTCTCTTCGCACATTGGCTGCACGATCGCGCTCACCGAGTGCATCGTCTCGCTGACGGAGAATGGCATCGGCTTGCCCTGCACGAGGCCTTCACCGCGAGCAGCACCGATCAGATTCGAGACGGTCGTGCTCAAACCGAACGCGGCTCCGTAGATGAGACCGAGCTGCCGCTCCCTTATCGGATTTGCGGCGGCCTTCTCGGCGTGCCGAAGCGCATCGACGAGAAGGAGTATGGAGCAGAGAGGCGAGCGAATGTCGTGAGCGATTGCCACCACGGCATCCGCGCAATCGGCCCCGGTGAGTCGGGCGATGAATTTGCCGCGATCGGTCCGTCGCCATGCATCTTCAGCTTCGTCGAGCTTGATCAGTGTCCGCACGACCTCATTCGCGTCGAGACCGGGCGTATTCGCCAGGTCGGCGAGGAAGTTGACCTTCAGGGTCGATACGTATTCGCGAGCGATTACGGGAGAGAACGGTGCTGCGTCGCTTGCCGCGGTCCGCAGGCTGGCGACCAGCCACTGCACAACTTCACTGAGTCGGGCACGGACTTCGAGACTCGTTTGCTTCGTGCCCTGAGCGATCGTGGCCGCGGTGCGGTCTGCGGCGGATTCGAGGGCGCGCATCAAAGCGGTTGCGCTAGGCGTGAATACCGGAGAGGGTCGAACCGGATCCGCGGTGCTCGGGCCGGCATCTATCCCGCGAGCGTAGCGCGCGTATTCCTCTACACCCGAGGACGATGACACTGTTTTGTATGCAGCTGGGTCCATCTGTGCCTTACCCGTTCGTCACGACCGACCCTGCGCGGACGCACATATTGGGGGTAAACACTCATAACGTCAATAGCGCGTTAGCGAACCGTTACGTACCAAACACACCTTACGTAACAAAAAGTCGAATCAGGAAAGGAGAAGGTCGTCAAAACTCACTACGGCCCCGCGTTCTCCAGATGCCGGTATGTCCGCCAAGGCGCGCTCTGCTCGATGAACGAGTTCGACGAGGTCGACTTTCGCAGCCGCCAGATCCGAGACGGCGCAGTAACCCGCGCGAAGCCTGACCGACCCGGGAATGGTCTTGTTTCTGGACGCAGCATCGAGAGCGCGTTGCAGTCGCGCGACGAGCAGCCTGGCCCCTTCGGCGTCGGTGTCGGGAGCGAGCATGGAAAGTCGGTGAGCACCGGTCCTGGCGAGGACGTCCGATTTTCGACTCTGTTCATGCACAACCTGCGCGGCGTCGTCAAACGCGCCGATATCGTCGTCGTCTGGCGATCGATGCCCCGACGTCGAAGGGTCGTGTTCGGGAGAGAAGGCGACGCACGCGAACGGTTCGTGATTCCGAAGCGCGCGGGCACCGAGCTGTTCCGCCAAATGCTGGAGACCGAATGTCGTGTAGAGCCCGCTGGCGGGATCCATCAGCGTTTTGGCCTGTGAGGCCGCGAGATGTTGCCGTGCGCGCAGGAAAGTCCCGAGCTTGAGAAACAACGCGTCGAAATCAACCGGCTGATGACAGTACTCCCACGCTCCCGCAGAGTACGCTCTGTTGCGACTCGGTAACGTGGTGTGTGACTGGGAGATCATCACGATAGGCGTTGCGTGATCGAACAAAGGATCATCCCGGAGTGCTTCGCAGACGCCGAGACCCGAAAGTTCATCCATGTGCTCGTCGAGCATGATGACATCGAAGCCGCCACGCCGCGCGAGCTTGAGCGCCTGCTTTCCCGACACCGAACGCGCGACCTCGAATCGTCTCTCCTCGAAAACCGTCTCCAGCGAACGGCACATCCATTCATCCGTGCATCCGATCAGAGCAGACAGTTTACGCGGATTCGGAGGGGTCATGATGTTGCCAACGTTAGGGGTGCGTGATCAAACCGTGGGAGGTGCGCGGCCGATCCATTGGCGTGGTGAGGAGTTGCCGCGATTTGGCTGGCGCCGGCTCGCGTTTTCTCGACGTACCAATCGAGTGCTTCCGCCAATCCGTGAGCGACGTCGTGCGTCGGCGTGAACGACAGCATCCGGCGCGCCTTCTCGATTGAAGCGCAGGAGAATCGGATGTCTCCCGCCCTGAAAGGGTCGTACTGAGGGCGCGCATGCGAGAATTGCGGGTCAGTGAGCGCCAAACGGTCGCGCATCATCTGGAAAAGCTGATTCAGCGAGACGGATTCCGAGCATGCGATGTTATACGCCTGACCGGTAGCATTCAGATCCTGGACGGTGGCGGCCAGCATGTTTGCCTGAACGACGTTCGCGACGTGGCAGAAATCGCGGGTGGTTTCTCCATCTCCGAAGATTCGGCAGCGTTCGCCTTTCAGGAGGCTGGCGATCCAGCGGGGAATCACGGCCGCATAAGCTCCG
>JAXDME010000227.1:0-19839 GCA_034666285.1 Gemmatimonadaceae bacterium
TTCAACTGGCAGACGAAGGTCGGTCTCAAGACATCGCGATTCGGCGCCGCACCCGCGCAGCCGAGTCATGACAACTGGGGTCCGCTCGTCGTGCCGGCCCACAGGCTTTTCATGATGGGCGACAGCCGATACAACTCCAAGGACAGCCGCTACTGGGGGTTCGTGCCGAGGGAAAACGTCCGTGGCAAGCCGCTCTTCGTGTACTACTCGTACAACGCGGACGACAGCGATCGGCCGGTTCCGATGCTCACGGACATCAGGTGGAGCAGGATCGGACACTGGATAAAGTAGTTACGCATCGCCGGGTGTCGGCGTCGAATCGGGAGGAAGGGCCCATTCCTCCCATGATTCGGCAGGAAAATCTATGACGACATTTACTCGGGACTTACCTTGGAGGCCGTGACGAAGCCCCATCCCGTCGAGAGGCGCCGCCGGCTGCTCAAGTCGAGCGAGTGGGATTTCGAAGAGCCGGCAGTGTTCACAAGGATTGCGCGATCACCAGTTGAGCTTGCGGTGATCACGGGCGTGATTATTCGCCTTTTCCGCGCTGTCGTCCTGACCCACGGCACCGCCAGCAGCTCGTACCTCGTCGCTGCGCTCGTCCTGGGAACGCTGTTCCTTCTCGGGATGGCGACGCTCCACCTGGGAAGATTTCCCGTGCGGGAATGGCCGTGGCGCGCGCCCTTGTTCGCGGTATTCGAGACTGCTGGCGAGATGATCGTCAGCCTGGTGCTGATCGCATTGCACCGCGAGCCGTGGGGCACTGCTCGCGCGGAGTTCGTTGATTGGCAGGCCATGGCGACCGGCGTCGTGTTCTGGCGCGTGCTCGGCGTCAGCCTGTGGGCGCTACTGCTCGGCACCACGGTGTCGTTCATCCGCGGTCGTGTGCTCAAGGATACGGGAAGAGACGTGGAACCCCAGACTCTTCCCGACGGTCAGCCGTTCATCGAAAGAAGGCAAAGAAACGAGCTCTAGCTCCAGCCTACGCAGCCGCGGTCTTCTCGCAGTACTTGTCGAACGCGCCCACCAGATCCTGCGCGATGTCATCCGAGCTCCTGCCCTCGATCTGATGACGCTCGAGCATGAAAACGATCTTCCCATCCTTGAACAGGCCGATCTGTGGTGAGCTCGGAGCGTAGCCGGTGAAGTAGCTGCGCGCTCTCTGCACGGCGTCGACGTCCTGACCGGCGAACACGGTCGTCAGCGTATCAGGTCTCGTGTCATGCTGGATCGCCTTCGCTACAGCCGGTCGCGCATTCCTCGCGGCGCAGCCGCATACGGAATTGACGACCACGAGCGTGGTGCCCTGCGCATTCTTTAGCTTGGCATCCACTTCCTGAGCGGTGCGCATTTCTTCGACGCCGAGCTGTGTGAGCTCCTGGCGCATTGGGGTTACGAATCTTTCGTCGTACATCGTGTATAGCCTCGGTTTGGCGAATGGAGTCGGTGGTACTCTTCTATAATAACTGCCGCGGCGTCGGGATTGGGATACTTCGGCCTAGGACGCCAAAAGCGTCCCGATCCAACGCCGCGGGATCAACGAGAGTACGACACCCACCGAGCCATCTCCCTGATGGATGGCCTCTTCCCGTACATCAGCAGCCCGACCCGGTATATACGCGAGGCAAGCCACAACGCGACAATACACCCGACGGCGAGCAGCCCCAGACTCGCGGCGAGCTCGAGCGGCGGAATTCCAATCACCGCCATTCGTATCGGCATGATGATCGGCGAGGAGAAGGGCACGAGTGACAACACCTTCGCCGTGGTTCCCGTCGGGTTGAGCAACACCGGCTGGATGAACACCGCCGTGCTGATGATCATGATCATCAATGGGCTCGCCGCCTGTCTCGCCTCGGACTCGCTGTTCACCGACGAGCCAACCGCCGCGAAAAGCGACGAGTAGAAAATGAACCCGAAAAGAAAGAACAGCAGAAAGATTATTCCCGCCCCCAGCGAGATATCAGGCAAGGTGAAGCTCATCGACGGCGCTCCGAGCCTCGCCATGATCGGCGCTCTCGCCTTGAGGAGTACATAGGTCGTCACTATCCATATTATCTGCTGTGTGAGCCCGACTGCGCCTACGCCCAGAACTTTCCCCGCCAGCAGCGTGTCGGTTGGAACGCTCGACATCACCACCTCGGCCACGCGCGTCGTTTTCTCCTCGAGCACACCGCTCATGATCGTCTGCCCGTAGATCACGATCGATGCGTAGAGCAGAAATCCGATTGCGAAGCCGAACATCACGCTCGCTATCCCCGATCCCGCGCGCCCCTTCTCCGTGATTCGCTCGGTGCTGAAGTCCAGCGGGATGAAGGTGATCTCCTTCATTCGCGAATTGTCGAGTCCCACTTTTTCCAGACGTGAAGCAAGAATAGTCTCCCTGATGGCTCCCTTGATCTGCGCCATGTCCGCGATCGACGTCGCGTTGCTGCCAGCATAGCGCGCTCTTTCGCCCGCGAGCGTCTGCTCGTCGACGACAACGTAGCCCGTCCTCTCCTTCTGCATCACCTCGTGCGTTGCCGTGGTCTCGGCCCGCGTCAGCATGCTCGGCGCGACCACTCTGACCTCGGGCATTCGTCCGGGGATAGTGCTGTCACCCGCAATGTTGACGGCGAGACGATGCCCGAATCCGTTCGCGGTAGCGTCGAGAATCGTGGTGTTGTAGATGTCGCTCGTCGCCTTGCTTCGCGACGAGAGCCACGCCGGAACGATGATGATCGCGCTGAAGAAGATCGGCCCGAACAGAGTCGCGATCACGAACCACTTGGAGCGAACACGCTCCACGTACTCCCGCTTGATGATCGCCCAAAGCTTAGCCATGTCCAGTCATCCCCTCTTCGATTCCGGTGGCGCCAACTTTCTTGAGGAAGATCTCGTGGAGTGAAGGCTGGATCATCTCGAACCGCTGCACGGACGCGCCCGACTCCACAATGCGCCGCAAAAGTGTTTGCGGATCACCGCCCGGAACCAGCTCGATCTCGAAGAATCGATTCGAGTCGTCCGCGCGCCTCACCAGAGACTGGTCGCTCAGGATCCCGGCGATCCCCTGCATTCCATCTCCCTCGAGCGCGAGAGCGATGTTCCGCTGTCCGTGCTCCTCCTTCACGCCGGTCACAGTTCCGTCGAGCACCTTCTCTCCTCGAGCGATGATGCACACCGAGTCACACAGGCGCTCGGCGTTGTCCATCAGGTGGGTGCTGAATATCACAGTCTTTCCGCGCTTCTTCAGCTCGACGACCGTATCCTTGAGCGCCTGCGCATTGATCGGATCGAGTCCGCTGAATGGCTCGTCTAGAATCACCAGATCGGGATCATGCAACAGTGTTCCGATGAACTGGACCTTCTGCTGCATTCCGCGCGAAAGCTCGTCGACCTTGGACAGGCCCCAGTCTTTCTCGGGCGTTTTGAGAGAGAGCCGCACAAGCCACTCGTCGATGCGCTTCTCCGCTTCACTTCCTTTGACGCCCTTCAGCTCGGCGAGGAATTTCAACACCCGCTTCACCTGCATCTTCCGATACAGTCCGCGTTCCTCTGGGAGGTATCCCATCCTCTCCGTGACTTTGGGATCGCTGGACGGACGCCCGAAGATGTGAATCGTTCCCGAATCAGGCGCGATGATGTTGAGGATCATCCGGATCGTCGTCGTCTTGCCGGCGCCGTTGGGGCCGAGCAAGCCGTATACGCTTCCGGTGGGCACGCGCAGGGTCAGTTCGCGTACAGCCGTATGTTCGGCGTAACGTTTGGTGACGTTGGCTATGTCGATTGCGTATTCAGTCATGTACTTTCGCGGGTGTAGGTCGCGCGGAAACAAAATATACGTGCAAAGACAATGGCCGTTCCCCAGACGTTGATCATCGCGATTTTGTTTCTTGCCGCCGCGGCCCTGTATGCATCAGTCGGCCACGCGGGCGCATCGGCGTATCTGGCGGTGATGGGATTGTTCAATTTCGCGCCGACCGTGATGAAGCCCACCGCCCTGGCGCTCAACATCCTCGTGGCCGCAGTCGCGACGGTGAAATTCTATCGGGCCGGACTGTTCTCGTGGTCTCTGTTCTGGCCGTTCGCAGTGGTGTCGATTCCAGCGGCATTCATCGGAGGCGCGATAACCCTCCCGGCTCGGTCGTATCAAGTCGTCGTCGGAGTGGTTCTCCTCTACGCTGCGGTATGGATGTTCCGTTCGGCGCGCAAGCCTCTTACGACCGAGACGCATCCGCCGCCACTGTGGGCAGCGCTCGCGACCGGATTGGCGATTGGATTTCTCTCGGGGCTGACCGGAGTCGGCGGTGGAATATTTCTGAGTCCGCTGCTTCTCTACCTGGGATGGGCGGAGACGCGCGCTACTTCGGGAATCGCGGCGCCATTCATCCTCGTCAATTCAATCGCGGGATTGCTCGGCCATTTGTCGAGCGTGTCGCAGCTGCCGGCGAATATCCCTGTATGGGGCGCGGCCGCCGTGCTTGGCGGGTGGATTGGCGCGAGCTACGGTAGCAAGCGCGCACCCGCGCCGGTGTTGAGGCAGCTTTTGTCTCTCGTGTTGATAGTAGCCGGAGCAAAGCTGATTCTGTGACGAACGACGTTGATGCTACCGCGGCCTTCATAGAGGCGGCGTGTGTTCCACTCGATTTCGGGCACTCCTCAGGAACTCTGGAGCTGGCGCAGTCGATTCTCGCCCAGCATCCAGAGGTGGCCATCAGCAGTATCCACTCGGCCGCTATACTCGGCGACGATGAAACCGTTCGCCGTTTTCTGGATCGTGATCGGGCAGCCGCAGTAAATAAGGGTGGTCCGCGCGGATGGGATCCGCTCACGCATCTGTGTTTTTCGAGATACCTGCGCCTGGATCGCGACAGGTCCAGCGGTTTCGTGAAGGCAGCGACCGCGCTTCTCGACGCAGGTGCGAGCGCGACGACAGGCTGGTACGAGACGAGCCATCAGCCAAAAGCAGAATGGGAGAGTGCGCTCTATGGCGCTGCTGGCGTCGCGCGCCACCCCGAGCTCACCCGTTTGCTGCTGGAACGCGGCGCGGATCCGAACGACGAGGAAACACCGTATCACGCGCCCGAGACGTGGGACAACGCTGCGTTGAAGGTCCTGGTGGAGAGCGGGAAGCTCACCGACGATAGCCTCACCACGATTCTGTTGCGGAAGACCGACTGGCACGACTACGACGGAATCAAGTGGCTGCTCGAGCACGACGTCGATCCAAATCGAATTTCGCGGTGGGGCAGAACGGCGCTTCACAATGCATTACTGCGCGACAATGGCGTCGCGATCATCGAAGTGTTGATGGATCACGGCGCCGATCCCATGCTCGTTGCCAGCCGTCCAGATCAGTCTACCCATAAATCGTCAGGGGAAACCGCGATGGCGATAGCCGCGCGACGCGGACGCGGTGATGTCCTCGATCTGTTCGAGAAACGCGGAATTCCGATCGAGCTCCAAGGCGTGGAGCGGCTGATTGCCGGGTGCGCCCGCAACGACGCGGCGGGCGTCCGTTCAATTGTCGGGGACGGGAAGCAACTCGTAAGAGAGCTGCTAGCTGAAGAAGGGAACCTTCTCGCTCAGTTCGCGGGCGTGGGAAACACGAACGGTGTCCGCCAGCTCCTCGATCTGGGAGTGAAGGTCGGAGCGATCTTCAGGGAGGGCGATGGTTATTTCGACATCGCGCCGATCAGCATGGCGATTCATGTCGCCGCGTGGCGAGCGAATCCTGGAACAGTCAAGCTGCTGATCGAGCGCGGTTCGCCCATCGACATTCCCGATGGGAGAGGGCGGACGCCACTCGTGCTCGCCGTGAAGGCGTGCGTCGACTCGTACTGGACGCAGAGACGGACGCCCGAATCGGTCGAAGCGCTGCTCAATGCTGGAGCGCGAGCCAGCCAAATCAGGCTGCCATCCGGCTACGCGGAAGTTGACGAGCTGCTCAGATCGCACCAGAGCTGACGCGGTTACGGCGGTCTATCGAGCTCCTGACGTTCGAGATGTCCGCCCCTGACTCCGCACGAGAGAAGCTCCGTACCAATTCCGATTGAGCGAAACGAGGTCGAGCGGATTCACGGTGGTCGCGCCATAGCGCGCCGCCCAGTGCAGATGCGGCCCAGTCACACGGCCGGTGGCACCGACGAGACCGATGACCTGCCCGCGCGCTACCGTGTCGCCCACTGAGACGAGCGTCTTGCTGAGGTGGAAATAGGCCGTGACCAAGCCACCGCCATGATCGATGTAGACGACGTTGCCGGCGAGAAAGAAGTTGTCGGCCAGCGCGACCACTCCCCGATTGGCGGCGCGCACGGGCTCTCCTATCGCTCCCCGGAAATCAACACCCAGGTGGCGACTGGTCACCCTTCCGTTGAACACACGCCCCGATCCGAATTCACTCGTGATCGCCGACGCCCGCGGACGAAGGAACGACGTAGTCCACATCAGTGGCGAATCGTGGGCACGCTTGCCTATCTCGCGGGCGCGAGCGTTCTCGCGCTCGACCCGCGCTGCAGTGGCGGAATCGAGTGGGCGCGAGAAGCTGCTGTCCACGGCGAGCGGCTGCGCCACAGGCGGTGGAATCCTCGGGAGAGTCACCCGGGCGCGAACCGACTCGACTCTCCCTGAAGTGTGACGCAATTCAGCGTCAGCCAATAGACTGCCGGTCGCATCGACGGGAACCGCGCCGATTGCGTGCCACGTCCCGGGGGCTGACGGAAGAAAATGAAGTGGCTCGCCCGCCATGGATCCGTGAATCGATACGACTGCGTCACCTTGTGATGCGGGGCCCGCGAGTGTCAGGCGCACAATCGCGCCGGGCTCCGGACGAACCGGCGAAACAGTAAGACGCGGAGTCTGGGCTCCTAGCGTTCCCGTAACGATGGCGCAGAGTGCAACCGTTGTCCGACAAATCTTCACGAAATACCTGTTTTCGAGGGCGTGCGACGTAAGCTAACGTGTCACTGTACACCTCAACGCCTCGCTGGATTCGTCCCTGCGCGTCAACACTCGGCGGGAGCGGCTCCCACGCGGCAGCTTGGGGAACCACCAGTTGGCGCGTCCGAGCAACCCCATCAGGATCGGTACGAGGACTACTCGAATCAGTGTCGCATCCAGCGCGACGGCGAACGCGAGACCCAATCCGAACTCGCGCGTCGCGGTCAGTCGTGTGAATCCGAACGACCCGAACAGAACCACCATGATGAGTGCGGCGCTCGTGATAAGCCCGCCGCTTCTGGAGAGTCCGCTCACCACCGACTGCTTGTTGTCTCCCGTGCGCTGGTATTCCTCCTTGATGCGACTGAGCAGAAATACCTCGTAGTCCATCGACAATCCGAACAGGATTGTGAACAGCATCAGAACGATGAATGAGTTGAGTCCGCCCGGAGGTACGAGGCCAATCAGCCCGGCACCAACTCCTTCCTGAAACACGTACACCAGGAATCCATAGGCCGCGAGTACCGAGATCAGGTTCATCGTGATCGCCTTGATCGGAACCACGATCGAACGAAATGCAAACACAAGAGCGATGAATGTGATCGCGAGGACGACCGGGATCACCCGCTTCAGGCTTCCGAAAAGCTCGGCGTCAAAATCCAATATGCTGGCGCTGAAGCCACCAATTTTGATTGCGAGCCCGGCATCGCTGGCGGCCGGCCACGTGTCGGTGCGCAGCTCCCGCACGAGTGTCATCACCTCTTCCGATTCCGGCGCTGATCGCGGAACAGCGAAGACGAGCGCCGATCGCCCGTCCGCACTGGGGTACCCGCCAACCACCTGTACGCGTCGATCCGATACGAAACGCGATGCGATCGCCGCTATTGCTGTCTGGCGTTCAGCGGTCCGGAGATTCCCATTATCGCGACCCTTCACCAGGATGACGATCGGACCCATCCAGCCTGCGGCGAAATTGTGGGTAAGGATGTCATAACCCTGTCGAGCTTCCATCGCCGGAGAGAGATCGTCAGCTCCCATGTTCCAGGCTTTGAGCCGCAGAGTCGGAACGATCAGCACGCCGAGCACAATCACCGCGGGAACGAGATATCGCCACGGCCTGGTCATCGTTTCACGCGCCCACCGTCCCCACAGACCGTTTTCGCTGCGCGCCTGCCGCGACATCTTGCCGGGCCAATTGAGCTTCTCTCCGATCAGCAGGAGCAATGCGGGGAGCAGTGTCAGCGTCATCAGCACCGACGTAAGTACCACCGCAACGCCGCCGAGCGCGAGCGTATGGAGAAATCGAATGTGCACGAGGAAGAGAGCCAGGAATCCAGTGCACACAGCCAGGCCCGAGACCAGCACGACATGACCAGCCTGATCCGCGGCAGTCTCGACGGCGCTCCGAAACGACGCACCCTGCGATAGCTCCTCGCGACAGCGGCTTACCAGGAACAGTGCGTAGTCGACACCAATACCGAGGCCGACCATCGTCACTGCGTTCTGCGCGAACACGCTGACGGGCATCACATGTGACAATGCGTAGAGCACCGCGAGCGTGATTGCGATCGTGCCGAGAGCCAGCACTAGGGGCAATCCGGCGGCGATCGGCGCACCGAACACGATCAGCAGCACGATGAGAGTGAGAGGGATGCCGATGCGTTCGGCTCGCGACAGATCGTGCGACGCATTCACATCGAGATCGTGGAAGAGCGAGATCATGCCCGTCACCTTGACGTCGAACGACGAGCCAAGCCGGGATCCGCGCGCTGCATTCCTGATGTTGTCAACGCTCGACTCCGCCTCAAAGAAAGTCTCCGCGCTCGGCCTCACCAGCAAGAGCGCGGAATGACCGTCGCGTCCGAGCAGTGTCCTGTCACCCGTATTCCAGTAGTGCCGCACGTCGATCATCCCGGCTGAATCGAGTACGCGCTCGAGATTCGCCGCCGCCGCGGCGAAGCGAGGATCGGTCGTCGCAACGTCGGACGAGGTCAGAACCGCTGGGAAGACGAAGGCAGAGCCCTTTCCGAAGGCGCGGTCGAGATCGCGCGATACCAGCTCCGATGGACTGCCCGGTACGGCGTCAGTGCTGCCCCGAAGCGCGCCGCCCAGCCGCGAGGCAAAAGGCGCTGCCACCGCCAGCGCGACAATCCACGCCAGTATGACGAGCCTGGGCCGACGCAGCGCAAGCTGAATGAGAGTACGCATCGTGGGCTCCTCAGGCCGCGGGGAGTAAACGCGCTTGCTTGATTTTTCCCGCATCGCCCGCAAACGGCCCCTCGCCTATCCGATACAGCTGGATCTCGGGCACGAGCGTCTGAGGATATTCGCGCCATGCTTCGCGGAAATCCGCGTTCAATTCGACCAGGCGCGAGAGGATCGATGCCGAAAATCTGCGAGCGAGGTCGGCATCGGGCTCCCTGGATATTTCGAACAGGAAGCGCGGGCGCACATCGCCGTTCGGACTCTCCGCCAGCGAGAGGCAGAACGAATTCGTCATCTCGGCCAGCGCTGTGTCGTGATACAGGCACTGCTCGATATCCTCCGGATAAATGTTCGCCCCCATGACACTGATGGTGTAATCGCGCCGGCCGAAGATCCACAGGAAAGGAAGGCGCACGTTTCCGTCACCGTGGTCGCGTCGGAGCTGGTCGATGTCGACGCCGACCGAAGCGAGTCGGTCTGCCATCTCATCACTGGTCAAAACGCCACCAAGATCGTGAACGTTGTACCGTATGCGCGGCGACAGGAGGGATTTTCGCGATATGGTAAAAACGACCTCGTCGTTCTCGTTGACCTCCACGTGATGCATGACGGGGTTGTACTGAAATACCATCGGCAGGCGGGAATCGGACCCGAACAGCGCGAGCTTCACGTCCTCCCGCTCGCGTGCAAGCCTCCGGATCGCTACCGATATCGGCGTCTCCCCAGCTATGCCGATCTCCAGATCCGTCGCGCCGTAACCGCTGTAGACCTTCGTGAAGCGACGGAGCAGATAATCACGCAATCCCTCCGACATACCTTCGCCGCCCGCGAGTCCGTACAGCTTGTAGCTCTCAAAGGGAAAGCCTTCCTCGTCGGCGACGTCGATGAGATGCTTGAGAAAGGGTGGATAGCCGGTGATCAGGTACGTGTGTCCCGGACCGAAAAAACGAAGGGTGTGAAGAATCTTGGCGATGTCGGGGCCGGTGTTCTTGACGATTCCGTTCTTCTGTAGCGAAATCCCCATGTTGATTCCCGTAGCCCATGCGCCCATGCTGAAGCCGTTGATCGTGATCCAGGGCTCACGGCCATAGCAGTAGGTCGCGAAGTAACTGACGAAGGTGTGACTTTCGTGGCGCTCCTTCTCGCTTCGCACCCAGTTGTACGGAGTTCCGGTAGAACCAGACGATTCGTCGATCATCGTCCGGCCGCGCAGGAAGGTGCCGCCGACGCACCGAGCACCCGTCTCGTACGGCTTGATGTAGTTGTCCTTGTCCGTTTCCGGGACGAGATCACCACCTTCAGCCGCAAGAAATTGGCGATACGCAGGCACTTTGCTGAGCGCCCGGTAATAGGCGCTACGTGCTTTTACGCGGGATGCCCACGCGAGATAGGCGGGCGGCAAAAGCCTGAACATCGCCAGAAAACTTGCGTACTTGATGCAGGATGCTTTGAGTATCCAATCGCAGGGCGCCTGCACGGCAAACTCGAAGCGCTCCCTGAGAGTCGGTTGGGTTCGTTGATCGAGATTCATCGGGCCTCCGTTTTGGCTATAGAGCGTTTAGGTCTGCTCGATGATCGCCCGGCGGCCGCGAGGACTCTATGCGTCAAATGACGTAGGAATGACCGTTTTGGTCTGGAACGGCCTGGCTAGTTTTACCGAACTGTCGAAAAGCGTCCTTTCCGAACGACTACTCGCAGAGGTCTATTCAACCAACCGGAGGAGGCGCACCATGAAGTACCTATGCCTGATTTACGACAACGAGAGCGAGTGGCAGAAATTTCCACAGGAAGTGCGGGACAAGTACATGGTCGAGTACACCGCTTTCGGTGATGGTATCAAGAAGAGCGGGCAATTCGTCGGCGCCAATCAGCTTCAACCCAGTCACACTGCCACCGTCGTGCGCTCACGCAACGGCAAAGTGTCGACAACCGACGGGCCCTTCGTCGAGACGAAGGAGCAGCTTGGCGGCTACTACCTGATTGAGGCAAAGGATCTGAACGATGCCATTCAGGTTGCCTCGCGCATTCCGTCAGCGCGAAGCGGCGCGATTGAAGTGCGGCCAGTTGTGGAGCGCACCGCGGCGTAACGGTTGAACGCCAGGCTGAATGCAGGACGACATTGCGGCGCACGCGCGCGACGAGGTGGATGCGATATACCGCTCAGACTCGCGCCGTGTGCTTGCAACCCTTATCCGCATCCTCGGCGATTTCGACCTGGCCGAGGAAGCGTTGCACGACGCCTTCGCCGCTGCAGTCGAGCGCTGGCCGACGGATGGTGTGCCGAGAAATCCGCGCACCTGGCTTGTGTCGACTGGGCGCTTCAAAGCGATCGACCGCCTTCGTCGCAGCTCGAGATTTGATTCCGCGGACGGGGCGGTGCTCGAACGTGTTGCACAGAGCGAGGAACCCGAGGCCGACGACGGCGTGGAGGACGACCGCCTTCGACTGATCTTCACCTGCTGTCACCCCGCGCTGAGCGCCGATGCGCAAATCGCGCTGACGCTGCGAGAGGTGTGTGGTCTCACCACGGAAGAAGTCGCGCGTGCGTTTCTGACGCCCGCTCCCACATTGGCCCAGCGAATCGTGCGCGCAAAGTCGAAGATCCGCGACGCTGGAATCCCGTATGAGGTCCCTTCGCTTTCCGATCTCCCTGATCGCCTCGACAGCGTGCTCCACGTGATATATCTCGTGTTCAACGAAGGGTACCTCGCTTCGGCCGGACCAGAGCTCACCAGGGAAAATCTGTCCGCCGAGGCAATTCGACTGGGTCGTCTGCTCGTCGAGCTGCTGCCGGAGCCGGAGGCGATGGGTCTCCTCGCGCTGATGCTGCTTCACGAGGCGCGACGAGCGGGACGCACATCAGCACTCGGCGATCTGATCCTTCTCGAGGACCAGGATCGATCACTCTGGAATCGCGAGCAGATTCAGGAGGGAGTTGCGCTGGTCGAGGGCGCGCTCAAGTCCCGGCGCATCGGCCCGTACACGTTGCAGGCTTCAATCGCCGCGGTGCACGCGGAAGCACCAAGCACTGCTTCCACGGATTGGGAGCAGATCGTTGCTCTGTACGATGTGCTGCTGAAGGCCGAGCCCTCAGCAGTGATCGAGCTGAATCGAGCGGCGGCGATCGCAATGCGGGACGGGCCGGACACGGGACTCACACTCATAGATCAGATATTGGCGAGGGAAGAGCTGGTCGATTACTACCCGGCGCACGCGGCCAGAGCCGAGTTATGTCGCAGGCTGGGGCGAGTCAGCGAGGCGAGAGCAGCCTACAAGCGGACTTTGGAATTGGTCACACAGGAACCGGAGCGTCGCTTTCTCGAGCGACGACTGATGGAGCTCGATTCGAGTCGCTAGCGAGTAGTGGTGACGCCGTCGTTTCGGCTGCCGCGGCCAAGTCGGTTGAGCAGGTAACCCAGGCCAAATAGGACTACTCCCACTACGAGGGTGGCGACCGTCAACAGATTCATAGCGGCCAACTGGTGACCCACGTCGCTCTGTCTGGCGAAAAGCCCGAGGACGAAGACCACGAGTGAAAAGCAGAGAAAGATCCCACCAATTCCCATAAAAGCGGCAACGAACCCTGAGCGCATCGATTCCTCGGTGTAGGCGGCTGTACGAACGGTCGAAGGTTACTGAATGAGAGCGAGCGACGTAAGGATTGCAGCCGAGATCAGCGCCTTCGTGTAAACGGCCTGCGCCTGTCGGCGAACCTGCTCCATTTCGGTCTTGTCAGCAATTGGCTGAGGTCCGGAATCCATGTCGCGCAGACCGCGCGACGCGAGATTCACTCACGTTCGGTCCCGCGCCTGGAAGAAGCCCAACGCGCCCGCGAAAAGCGGAACAAACAGCGGCAGCCTGAAGAGCGGGCGCACTGCATAAAAAACGAACAAGAACGAGATCATGACGCTCGCGGCGAGGGCCGCGATTCCAAAAATCAGCCGCTTGCGCCGCTCCTGCTGGCCAATGTTGGCGGTGCATACAGATGCGTCCATTTGCTATTGAACCTCGATGATCCGCGACGCCACGGCCAGAGGAGAATTCCCGACCTCCAGCTTTACCGCGTACTTACCCGCGGGAACGAGAGAGAAATCCAGCAGGACCGATCTCGCCGACAGCACGCCTGACGCTCCGTTCTCTTGCCAGCGGATGTTCAGGGACGTGACTTTCGGGACGATTCGCAACGCCCTGAACGCGCGACGCAGCAGCCCCTGGTCGACCGGAGTGATCATGAGGGAGATCGGCAGGGCGCTATCCGCCGGCGTTTTGCCATAGAGCTCCCAGAACAGTCCAACTTTCTGGTCGTGCCTGAATTTCGTCCCGCCGTGCGCCTTTGCAATCGCTTCGTTCAGGTCTGATGGGAGTGACGGACTTCCGTCGACGAATAATAAATCCGATAGGCTTATCTTCCCGGAATCGAGCGGAATCTCGGCAAATCCAGTCCGCCACCGCGCTGCGCCTGCGCTGTCTTTCGCTAGCAGCTCCACCCCGATGAGCTGCGACTTCCACGGCGTCGAAACTGTGATCACGTTCTTCGGGGGCGACTCGCTGACCTCGCTGATAGATGGCTGCGTTGTCTCGTCTCCCATCGCGATTACCGCCGCAGCGAATCTGTGCCTGCCAAAGATCGTGTCCGCGCTTACGTCGTAAGCCGCGACTATGCGCGTCGAGTCGCCACGTCGGAACCGCGCGACTTGTGCATCGAGCCCTGTGAAGGCGCGCGCGTAGGGCGGTGCATACTGCTCTCTTGGCGGGAACTGGTCGATCTCGAACAACGAGTCGACGATCTGCGCGAGGGCGTCGGGCGGGCGTTGGGTGAGGAAGAAATGGAACCCGGGCTCGCGCTCATGTCCCGTGACCGCAATCTCCGCTCCGAGGTACGCGGTCGTTGCTGGCTGCTGCGTCCATTTCTCGGCCCAGCCGAACCGAAGAATCAGCTCGGCGAGGTCGCCACCCCACCTCGAGCCGTACGTGTTGGCTGCGTCCTCCTGCAGCAGCGTGTGGAGCACACGCGAGAAATGCTCGGTACGACGCTCGTTTCCTGGCGTCATGTAAAGTGGATCTGCAATCCACCAGATGCGCGCGTCGGCGGCTTCGCGCTCCGCGCAGGACATCTTTCGATAAGTCCCGCGTAGATCGTCGTCGAGAAGCGGCCCGAGATTCAGCCAGTGGCAGCGCCTTGCGGAGGGCATTTCGGCAAGTGCGGCTGAGAACGCAGTATCTGCCGCGGCGTAATCCCCGCCTACGTGAAGAGCCAGTCCGGCCAGCGCATCGCACCACCATTTGGTGGCTTTGCAAGAGCGTGCGACTTTGACCGCGGAGCTGTCGTGTCCTTCGACCAGATAGCGGATCCGCTGCCCGATGATCCAGTCGTCTCCTGGAACCGAGTTGCCCGCCTTCTCGAGATCGCTCAGGAGCTCCGCGCGCGCCCGACGGATGTCCTTCCCTTCATCCGGAACGACGTAATCCTGCGACCTCGGATGCCATTCACAGAATCTCCCGACAATGAGGCAGCGATCTGCCTGTCCGAGATAAAATCTCGGCAGCATGTGCCGGCGCCGGGTCTCGAACCGTGCCTGAAGATCGCGCGCTCGACGGGTGATCTCGCCCGAATCGACACGTGCCTGGCGGTTCTGAAGAGACATCTCCTGAAGTCTGCTCTGCGCAGGCGCACGAAAAGGCAACGTCACGATCACGGCTGACGTGAGCGCGAAAGCTAGGGGCGGGATGCGGAGCGGTTTGTTGCCCACGATGAATAGTTACAGAAGGAGCCGGAGTCCGCTACTCCGGCCCGATGGTCACCCGCTAAACGGCAACCGCCCGCTGCTCGGCGGCCACCGTGCGCCTGGCGAGCTGGAGCCGCCAGATGAACAACGCGTAGAGCACGAGCGCGAGCGGAAGCCGCAGCTGTCCTTCCTTGAACTCGAATATCCAGCGCATCACATCGAAGACCAAGGAGTATATCGTCAGCCAGAACGCCGGTGTGAGAAACGAGCGCTTGCGGAGGACGATTCCTATGCAGACGAGAGCAAGTACGAAGCTCACGACCTGTTCGATCCACCACAAACGCGTCTGGGCGCTGAGAGCGAACCGGTCGATTGGGATCATCATCACGTAAATCCAGCCGCCGATGGTCAGCACGATGATCGCCAGCGCGACGAGCGTCCGGAAAGTGTCGCGCGGCAGAAGAGAAGGTGAATACTGCTCGGGGACCGGCGGAATTGGAGTAGTCATGGCGGAAGAAAATTTGAAGTAGACGGGAAGGAGGAAGCGGATTCCATGCCAGAGCTTACTATTTTGCCTTTCCCTTACGTGGCGGTAACTGAGCGAGGCGCGCCTTAACGAGTCGCTTCACAAGACCAGACGGTAGCGGCGCACTCAGCGGAAACCGAACCGTTCCTTTTGACGTCTCGTATCCCTTCAGCTCAGCCGCATAAGCGCGCTTCACCGGGGCGGTCATCGGGTACAGGCTGGTGTGATTCTTCCACGCCGCGTACCAAACGAGCATCCGTCCGTTGAGTCTGAACGCTGGAATTCCGTAGCTGATAACCTCAGTGGCGTCAGGAGCTGCCGAGCGGATCGCCTCGCGTAACTGTTTGAGGCGTCTCCTCCCATCCGGCGGCAGCGACGCGAAATAGGCTCGCAGTCTCGCTCTTTCCTCCTTGGCTTTCTTAACCGACTGGGAAGACTGCATTTCTACTGCCGTGCGTAGACGCGTACGTAATCGACGAGCATCGTCGCCGGAAAAATCGCATCCGACTGCGGATCGCCGTCGAAGTGCCCGCCAACGGCGAGATTGAGCATCACGAAGAAGGGCTGGTCGAGGATCGATGTACCGTACTTCTCAACCGCCTCGCGCGTGACCGTGTAATGAACAATGCCGTCGACGAAAAAATGGGCTGCGAGGGCATCCCATTCGACCGCAAAGACATGAAAGTCGTCGGACAGAACGCCGCTGGCGAGATTGTTCGAATGGGCGAACGGCGTTTGCCCGGAATACCCCGGCCCGTGCACAGCTGAACTCGTCGTACTAGGCTGGCTGCCCTTGTTTTCCATGATGTCGAGCTCTCCCGAGGCCGGCCATGGCGTGATCGGAGAATTGTGGCCGAGCATCCAGAATGCCGGCCAAAGTCCTTGTCCCGTCGGCAGCTTGATGCGTGCTTCAACCCGGCCCGGTGCGGCGATCATCTTGCCTCGCGTGGTGATTCTCGCGGAAGTGTACAGACACGCGCCATAACTGCAGGTGAGACCGGCTGGAGCGCGCCGAGCGACTATCATCAGCTGCCCCTGTCCGTTGAGCGCGATGTTTTCGGCTGCGTCCGAGTAGTACTCCTTTTCGCTGTTGCCCCAGCCGCAGATTCCCTGTTGGCACCCATCTGCCATTTCGTAGCTCCACTTCGTGCTGTCGATGCGCGCGCCAGCTGGTCCGTCGAACTCGTCGCTCCACACCTGCACCCATGCAGTCGCTGGACTCGCTGGACGCGTCGACACGATCGATGCCGTGCTGCACGCACATACGAGCGACACGGTGATGGGAAATACACATCTAACCGCGAAGACTCGCGCTACTACAGGCATTCGGCGCGGCGAACGCGTCAGGAGCGCGATGAACGCCAAAGCAGGCGACAGGCCCACAGGCAAATCGCGGCTGATGCGACCGTGATCAAAACCCACGAGACATCTGTCAGCAGGTGAGACCCTTCCTCGAAAATGCGGGCGACGTGCGCCAGTGTCAGCAGACCAAAAACTATGGCCGTGACGACGACGTAAGCCTTCAAGGTCGGATTGTTGGAGCTCTCCATTTTTCTCTCAGCCTCTGGAGAATTTGAGGTGGGTTACCTGTGCTGCGGGGACTGTCCGTACGAGTTGGAGCCCGTGAAGATCGTCGCCGATGTTTTCGAAGAGTCGCTCGCCGCTGCCGAGGAGCGTCGGGGCCAGGTTGATCTCCATCTCATCGACGAGGCCGGCGGCGAGATACTGTTGCGCGGCCTTGGCACCGCCGGCGAGTGATACATCCTTGCCACCTGCGGCTTTGCGCGCCTGGTTCAGTGCCGCTTCTATACCGTTCGTGACAAAAGTGAACGTGGTTCCGCCCTCGAGCACGAGCGGTTCGCGCTTATGGTGCGTGAGCACGAACACCGGGTGATGGAACGGCGGATTGACTCCCCACCAACCGTCCCATGGTTTCTTCGCGTCCCAACCGCCAGGATGCCCGCCGAACATGTTGCGGCCCATCACGGTAGCGCCGATGTTAGCGAGCGACTCCTCGACCACCCGTGTGCTTTCGTTGGTCTCGCCGCCCTCCATCCCGTGCTGGCCGCGCCAGATTGCGAGCGCAAAAGCCCACTCGTGGAGGCGCATGCCTCCAATTCCGAGTGGGTTTTCCACGCTCTGGTTCGGACCCGCCACGAACCCGTCGAGCGACATGGAGATCTTGAAGCGCAGCTTGGACACGGCGTACAAAGCTGCGCGCGGATCGGGCAAAGCGCGAGAGATGAGCCTCGGCTAGCCCGGCGCTTTCCCATTCAAAGCGCTTTCCAGCGCTGACCATGCCAGAAGTGCGCATTTCACCCGCGCCGGGAATCGCGCGACTCCGGAAAGTGCGCGAAGGGAGCCGAGCTGCGCATCATCTGCCGCAGAAGGATTGCCGAGCATCAGATCGCGGAACTGCTTCCGGATGGCGCCGATCTCTTCGGTGGTCTTGCCTTTCACGAGCTGCGTCATCATCGACGCCGATGCTTGCGAGATCGAGCACCCGCGCCCCGAAAACCTGAGATCGCAGACGCTGTCGCCGTCGAACAGCAGCTGCAATGTGATCTCGTCACCGCAGAGGGGATTCTTCATCTCCACGGTCGCGTCCGCATTCTCCAGCGCGCCCTTGTTGCGCGGGCGACGATAATGATCGAGGATCATCTCCTGGTACAACGCACCGATCTCGGCGGAAGTCCTATGCGGAGCCATGCAGCTCCACGGCTTGCCGAACGCGCTTATGCAGGCACATAGCCAAAGATCTCGCGTGCTTTCATGATTCCCGAGACGAGCGCATCGATGTCACTCTCGTCGTTATATACGTAGAAGGACGCACGCGCCGTGGCCGCGACATCGAGCCTGCGCATCAACGGCTGCGCGCAATGGTGCCCAGCGCGGATGCAGACACCCTCGCCGTCGAGAATCGTCGCCAGATCGTGGGGATGCACATCGGCCATTGTGAAGCTCACGACGCCGCTTCGTTCCGCTGGCGGCGGTCCGTAGATATGGAGGCTCTCGATTGCGGAGAGCCGCTTCTGCGCCGCGGAGGTCAGCGCGCGCTCGTGAGCGACCACTCGATCCATCCCGATCCCGTCGAGGTACTCCACAGCGGCGGCAAGACCGACCGCGTCGGCGGCATTGGGAGTTCCAGCCTCGAACTTGTGCGGCAACACGTTCCAGGTGGTGCGATCATCGTACACGAACTCGATCATGTCGCCACCGGTCTGATACGGGGGCATTGCTTCGAGTAGATCGCGCTTTCCGATCAACCCGCCGATTCCCATCGGCCCCAGCATCTTGTGGCCGCTGAACGCGTAGAAGCTGACGCCCAGTGAATCAAACGACACGGGAAAATGGGGCGCGCTCTGTGCGCCATCGCAGACTGTGATCGCGTCGGTTTTCTCGCGAACTAGCTTCACGATCTCCGCGACCGGATTGACCGTCCCGAGCGCGTTCGACACGTGATTGAATGCGACGACCTTCGTACGCTTGTTGAGCAAGCCACCCAGAAACTCCAGATCGATCCGTCCGTCGGCAGTCAGCTCGCAGACTCTGAATTTCGCCCCCTTCTTTGCGGCCAGCATCTGCCACGGGACGAAGTTCGCATGGTGCTCCAGCGCGGTCACGACGATCTCGTCGCCGCGCGACACGTTGGCTTCGCCCCATGATGCGGCGACGAGATTCAGTCCTTCCGTCGTGCCACGCGTGAAAATGAGGCAGTCCGGATCGGAGACGCCGAGGAACCGCGCGACCCGCATTCGCGAATCGTGATAACGTTCGGTCGCGTGCACGGAAAGCGAATACGCGCCGCGATGCGGATTCGCGTTCGCCGTCTCGTAGAAATCACGCAACGCATCCAGAACAACCCTCGGCTTCTGGGATGTCGCCGCGGAGTCGAGGTAATGCAGGCCGGGGTTGTTCGCCAGCAGGGGAAAGTCGGCGCGATGGCTCATGGGACGCGCACCGTCGACTTCTCATACCTGCCATCGATCCGCTGGCAGCGAGGGCCAACGAGGATCTTGTCTCCATCCAGCCGGACCTGGAACACGGGGAGCGGGGCGGTCGCCGGGACCTGCCTTACTTCTCCCGTCCGGCAATCGTACCTGGCGCCATGCCATGCGCACTGCAGCGTACCATCTTCCAGAAGGTCGCCCTGCGACATCGAAAAGTGCTGGTGGGTACAGATATCGCTCAAAGCGGAGATCTCGCCGTTCTGCCGAACCAGACAAACGGCGTCACCGGTCGCTCGCACCCGTTGCATTACGGTTCCTTCGACAAGCTCTGCCAACGAAGCGACAGCCTCGAAGGCCGAATATTCGTCTTCTCTAATGAATGGAAGTCCGCTCGCTGCGCACATCTCTCAGTCACGTAAGTGCTGACGACACAAGAACATAAGTCTTGTCCGAGTCAGCTTGACTATCCCGACAGTATTACTTTAGATTGAATCTACGAAGGGAAGTATAGAAA
>JAXDME010000228.1:0-8439 GCA_034666285.1 Gemmatimonadaceae bacterium
AGCGTAACGTGAGGTCAATCGCCCGGGATGTAGTGAGCCGCGCAGCAGTTCGAGATCATGCCAGAGGGAAGGAGGCCGGGGGTCCTGTGTAGCGAGTTTGGGACCGAGGGAGGAAAGAAAGGGCGCCGCGACGAGCGCGGCGCCCTTGCTTTTGTCCGGACAGAGTTACTCGCCTAGCAGGACCCCAGGCCGACTGACCGCGCAAGAATCTCAAAGGCCCACGGCTAACTCACTCCATTGCGAATTCACGATTGAAGATCACGTCAAACGCGAAGCTCTTGGGTTTGGTCGTCAGCTCCATCACCTGCGCGATGCGCTCGAGACGCGCGGGAATTCCCATGATCTTTTCTTGCGCCGCCCGACCGAGATCGTTGAGCCCTTCCATCGTGTCGATCGACCAGTACTTGATCAACTCCTCGACGATCCTGAGGTAGTCGCGGGGTCCGTAGATCTCCGCGCGCCGAACGACGTCGGCCAGCTCGCGGAAATGTGGCATGTTCACGCCGGGCATGTCGATCGCGGGCATGATCTTGGCCGCCGCTATGAGACCCTGATTCGGATCGCGCTCGAGCACCGCCTTGAAAACCGAGCGATAGAACGTGTAGTGGCGCGCCTCCTCCTTCGCCACATTCGCCAGGACCGTTCCTATCGTCGGCTCGTACTGGGACGCGTACTTGCCCGTATTGGCGTGCGAGACCTGCGTCGCCCGCTCCTGCAGCGACGTGTAGACGAAGACGCGATAGGGATCCTTATCCCATTCCGGCTCGAACCCGGCCTTGATGTAATCGAACTGCATCTTCTCGATTACGACCGGATCGAAGACGCCGGCGTCCCGAGT
This sequence comes from Gemmatimonadaceae bacterium, assembly GCA_034666285.1. Lineage (GTDB taxonomy): Bacteria > Gemmatimonadota > Gemmatimonadetes > Gemmatimonadales > Gemmatimonadaceae > UBA4720. The sequence continues at coordinate 839 of JAXDME010000228.1, forward strand.
GTAGTCGTGGAGAATCGCGCCATGACGATCCTCTTCCGCCGTCCACAGGTTGTTCCACTTCGCCCAGATGCTGTCTGTGCCCAGGTAGACCGCGAGCAGGCGGTGAAAGTGCGGGAGTCCTTCCTCGGTGAGAAGGTTCAGGGCGAGTGCCACACGAGCAGGATCGCTTATTCCCCTGGCCCGTTCCCGGAGTGACTTCAGGTGATGATCCGGATCCTCGCCGGGAGCCGGCTCGAGCAATTCGGCGGGGAACCAGAGCACGCGCTTGGCTTCATGCGCCGTCATCAACTCCACTACTAGTGGCTCGAGATCAGAGAGCACCTCGATCTTCGATAGCGTCTCGGCTTCGACTGGATTCACTGCCCACCTCGGAGTTTTTTGGCCATTGCTTTTAACATAAACGCTCACAGACGTGCGAGAAGGGAAGAAATCCACAATCCAACTTTGGTAGCGGGCTTTCCACCTTCCCTCGAAATTACGGCCTGACGCTTGCGCAACAAATTATCCGGCAGACGACCGTTTCGCTCGACCCACCCACCGGATACTCGGTGTATGTCCAGTGGCGGCGTCATTGAACTCGAATAATCGCGGCAGGAGACCGATAATGGCAGACGAGCGTAACAACCAAGACGAAAGGATCGACGAGCGGAGCAGAAGCGGCATCGGAGGTGGAAGCGGCGGAATGAGCGGGCGCAACGACGATGGAGAATCTCGTGGTACGAGCAACATCCGCAAGACACCTCGCGGATTTGCGGCGATGGACCCGCAGGCGCAGCGCGCGATCGCGGCGAAAGGCGGACGAGCGGCACACCAGAAAGGAACGGCGCATGAATTCACCAGTGAAGAGGCGCGCGTGGCTGGAAGAAAGGGCGGCGAAGCATCTCGCGGTGGACGGAGATCGAGCGGAGCAGACCAGAGCAACAGCTGACCGACCCAGCCGGGACGGAATCGAACGGGGCACGATGAAAGTCGTGCCCCGTCGTTTTTTCTCGGAAATCGTCCGGCCTTGGAGTTGCATCTCTGGATCTCCGCGAGCGCTCCCGCTCAACCCAGGTGCCAGAGATGATGGACCCCCAGCAGCAAGGCACGGTCGCTGACGCGCGTGAAGCGCCGCGAAAAACTAGGGACACGACCGCTCTTCAGTACAAGGAGCTGCTCGCCTCGCGGGACGCGATCGAGCGGGATCGTCAGAAATACTTCGAGCTTTTCGAGCTCGCACCGGATGCGTGCTTTCTAACGGACGCTCACGGCGTCATCCGCGAAGCGAACGTCGCAGCGAGTCAGCTGCTCGGCGTACCCGCTCCGTTTCTTGCTGGCAAGGCGCTGCCCGGTTTTTTCGACGAGCCCGCCCGCAAGGCATATCGCCACCAGCTCGACCAGCTGTGCGGATCAGAGAAATCGGACGATTGGGAGGTGCAGCTCCGCCCACGCAATGGGCCCCCGACCGACGTATCAGTCTCGATCGCGCGCATGACCGTCAAGGACAACAGCGCCGGCGGCTACCGCTGGTTGGTCAGAGACATCTCCAAGCGCAAGCGGGCGGAGAACTCAGCGCGCGATCTCAGCCGGGAGCTGGAGCTTCGAGTTGAATCGCGGACGACACAGCTCGCGGCCGCAAACCGCATCAAGGACGATCTACTCACCAGCGAGCGCAAGGCGCGCGAAGATGCGGAACTCTCCAACCGCATCAAGTCTGACTTTCTCGCGTTGCTGAGCCACGAGTTTCGCACCCCACTCCAGGCAATCTTCGGATACACCGAGCTACTGGAGCGCGAGATCCACGGACCGCTCACGGGTCCGCAACACCGTTACCTCGAGCGCATCCAGCAGAGTCAGCAACTCCTTCTTGGCCTCATCACCACTATCCTGGACTTCGCCAAGCTCGAGAGCGGACAGGCGATGGATCTGGCTCTTCGTCCGATCGCGATTCATGAAATTCTCGTTCACATGGAAGGACTCGTCGGCGCCCAGCTCGAAGACAAAGCGCTGGCCTACACCTACCGCTGCGGAGACAGTTCGATCGTCGCCAACGCAGATGCCGGGAAGGTCCAGCAGATTCTGCTCAACTTGCTCGCGAACGCCATCAAGTTCACCGATCGAGATGGGAGCATCACTCTCCAGTGCGAGACCGAGCCTGATGCCGTCGCCATTCGGGTGATCGACTCCGGCAAAGGTATTCCCCCTGACAAGCTCGAACTAATCTTTGAGCCCTTTGTGCAGCTCAAGGCCAAGGGGACGGCGACGAATGGTACCGGGCTCGGATTGCCGATAAGCCGGAGACTCGCCACGGTGATGGGCGGCTCGCTCGACGCTCAGAGCGAGCTCGGGAAAGGCTCGACTTTCACTCTCAGGCTTCAGAGAGCGACCGAAACCTGAATTACAACTGAACCGGCGCGAGTGCCTTCGTGCAGCAGTATTCGAGCATCGAGACTATCTCTTCCATCGTAGTGAGCCCGCGATCCCGCGCGTAGAAAGTCCTGATCTCCTTGTAGCGCTCATCCTTCGGCAGAGCCATTCCCTTCTCCACCACCCATTTCTGTAGGGATTTCGGGCGCGGCCCCCACCACCCGCACTCCTCGTACTTCTTGTTGAGGAGTATCACGATCGGGATCGAGCGCGATGTGCCCGTCAGGTGGGTATCCATGATGTCCAGGTTTTCGTCGCGGGCGAGAATGCGGAGATCCATGTTGCTCACCGACTCGGTGAGCTTGGCAACTATCGGAACGATGTTCACAGCATCGCCACACCAGTCTTCGCTCAGTACCAGCAAATGCCAGCGGCCGCCGAGGGCTTCGACGCGAGCGGACATCTCGAGGGGAATCGAGACGTGGTGCGCTATTCCCACCCACAGCGCGTGGTTGATTGTCTCCCGGGCCATGAATTCGGCGAACGTCTCACCGTCGCAGTAGCGTGCTTTTGTTATCACGATATTTCGGTTAACGGACCATGTCGACGTGCATTATTCCATCTTCCTCGTAGGGCGCAGATACAGTCTCAAAACTGAAACCCGCGTAGAAAGCCTCGAGGCGCTGCTGGGCCGCGATTTTGATCTTCTCCCCGGGCGCTAGAGTCTCCAGACGCCGCAGGGCTTCAGCCATCAGTCGTCGTCCGACGCCCGTCCTTCGGACTTCCTGCGCTGTCGCGACGCGTCCTATGGATCCTTCGGTGTAACGCACCCCCGGCTCGAACACGCGCGCATACGCAACGAGCGATCGCTCCACTGACCCCTGATTCCACCCGAGGAGATGCCACGCGCGTGGGTCGCGACCGTCGGCGTCTGGGTAGGGACAATTCTGCTCGACGATGAACACCGCTTCGCGCAGACGCACCATCGCGTAGAGATCTTCCGGCCGAAGCTCACTGAATCGCGACCACTGCCAGAAGACATCGGTCGCATCTGTCGTTGCTTTGCTGAAGGTCGCAGCGCCGGGCACGCTTGTCTTGCTCACTTCCCGTCCATATTCTGAGCCGTTGAAACCGTCCACATCAGGATAAGATAACATGCCGATATTCGCATTTCGCTCACTCCTCGCTGTCGTGATGCTTGGAGCATTCGTGAGTCCGCTGTCCGCTCAACGGAACATCGCAACCCCGGCCGCACCCGACGTCACGATTGGGCTGGTGAGGGACCCGGCACTCGCCGCCGCTATCGCCGAGATCTCGGCCGCCCGCATCCGGGAAACGGATTCCGCGCTCGTCGGTTTCGGAACCCGCCACACGATGAGCGACACCCTTAGCAACGTCCGCGGGATCGGCGCGGCCAGGCGATATCTCTTCGCCAAGCTCAGCGGCTACAGCAGAGCGTGCGGTGGATGCCTTCGCGTCGAGTTCGATCCGGCACTGCTGGAAATGCGCGGGCATCCGGACCATCCGATGGTGAACGTCGTCAACGTTCTCGCCTGGCTTCCTGGCCGCGATACGAGCCGCGTCGTAGTAATGGGCGGTCATTACGACTCCTGCATTTGCTCGCGCACGGATCTCGGTCCGCTGGCGCGGTTCGAGGCGACACAGGATGCCCCGGGCGCCGATGATGACGGCTCCGGGACATCATCGATTGTGGAGCTCGCTCGCGTATTCTCGAAGCACTTTCCTCACGGCCTGGCGGCGTCGGTGATCTTCGTCGCCTACTCCGGCGAGGAGGAGGGCCTGTATGGCTCGACGCATCTGGCGCAGAGACTCCACGCTTCCGGTTACAAGATCGTCTCCGCCTTTACTGACGACATCGTGGGAAATGTCGTAGCCGATGATGGAACGGTCGATTCGACGAGCGTCCGGATTTTCGGTGCGGAGCCGGACAACGGATCGAGCCGAGAGCTCGCGCGGTACGCGTGGGCGACCGGAACCATCTACAACCCCGGATTTCGGATTCTTCCTGTGTTCCGGCTCGATCGTATCTCCCGCGGCGGGGATCACAGTCCATACGTAAGTCTCGGAGATCCGGGGCTACGCTTCACGGAGCGATTGGAGAACTACAAGCGTCAGCATCTTCCGACTGACGATTTCGCGCACGTGAATTTTGGGTACGTCGCTAACGTCGCGAAACTCAATGCATCAGTTGTAGGGTCGCTGGCTAACGCTCCTGCGCCGCCGGTCGCATTGGCTCGACGCGACCAGGTGTCGGGCGGACAGAAGTGGATGGTGAGCTGGCGCGAGGTTCCCGGCGCGACCAGCTATGAGGTTCTTTTCAGACGCACGACTGCGCCCACCTACGAGAAGATTTATCGAGCAGGGGCGGCAACGTCCTTTCTGCTTCCTGATCAGTTGGACGACGGCTGGGCCGCCGTGCGGGCGATCGGCTCGAATGGCCACCGCTCCTTGACCAGCGCCGTACCGCCTCCGTGCCCCGTTCTATCCACGCACGCCGATTCTGTCGCGGCCGGAGATATCATCCGGAACTGCATCCGGGCACCGGGGCGCTGACGGGGGGAAAAACACGGGTTGTCCCGAGGCGTCACAATCGTCTTACTTAAAGAACCGCAGGCCGGTGAGCTGGCCCGGCGCCTCGTGGACCTCGTACCCTCTCCCCCTGGCTCATGAAGTCTTTCTGCTCGATAGCCATTTTGTCACTGATCGGGGGCGTTTCCTGCGCCCCTCCCCCGCCCGTCGCTCGCATCGCCGTGGCGCCGACGCCCATCAAGTACGTCGCCCCGCAGATGGGATTGAACAACTCGGGACTCGATACCACGTTGCCCGGCAAGCTGGACAAGATCGTTAAAGTTGCCATCGAGGAAGCCGTGGCACCTGGCGTCGCGATCGCGGTTGGCCGGAACGGGCATATCGCCTACATGAAGGGTTACGGATACATCGATTGGAATCAGCCCGGCTCTCCAGCCGTCGACACGAACACCCTCTACGATCTGGCCTCGCTCACCAAGGTGATCGCGACGACGACGGTGGCGATGATTCTCGAGGAAGGTGGCCAGCTCGATCTCAATCGCACTGTCGCTTCCTATCTGCCGGAGTTCAATTCGCCGGAAAAATCGCAGATCACCGTCAAGCAGATCCTGACCCACAGCGGCGGGCTCGAGGCGGGCGCAAACATTTACGCGACCGCGCGCGGACGCGAACAGTACCTGTATCAGATCAACGCTCGCCCGCTCGAGTATACGCCGGGCACGAACATGATCTACAGCGACTGGGACATGATCATTCTCCAGCTCGTGATGGAGAGAATTACCGGCAAGACGCTGGATGTGCTCGCCAACGAGAAGATCTTCAGGCCACTCGGCATGACCGACACACAGTTCCAGCCGCCGGTGTCTCTGCGGCCGCGAATCGCGCCCACGCAGGTGGACGACGCGCGCGGAGGATTGTTGTGGGGAACGGTTCACGACGAGAACGCGTGGGCCATGGGCGGCGTCGCCGGCCACGCGGGACTCTTCTCGACGGCGCGGGACCTCGCGCTCTTCTCGATGATGATCCTCAACGGCGGCGAAGGGGTGAACGGCATTCGCATCGTGAAGCCCGCCACCATCGCCCGCTGGACAGCTCGTCAGGGTAAGGAATCATCGCGCACCCTCGGCTGGGACTCTCCTGAAGGCGGCTCGAGCGCGGGCCAGTTTTTTTCGCCGTGGAGCTTCGGCCACACCGGCTTTACGGGCACGTCGATCTGGATAGATCCGGAGAAAGATCTTTTCGTGGTGGTTCTCACGAATCGTGTGAACCCCACGCGCAGCAACACCCGACACGTGCAGCTTCGTCGCGACGTCGCGGACGCCGTGCAGCAGGCCGTGCTGGGCGCGCGCATTGTGAACTGGGAGAACAGATAGGCGCTTCGACAGGCATCTAGGTTCAAGGGTTATACGGATGCTTCGGAAAACACGGATGCTCCGGATCTGCTCCGATTGGCGTTACGGCCTCTCTTTGCGAGCCGGGATTCTTGGGAACGGCCGCTCGGGGTGCTCCGGCCCGGCACTCTGATCCTTCCTACGAAGCAACAAAAAATCACAGCCCCACCTAACGGAGCTCTAAATTCCAGATGGAGGGGATCCGGAGCATCCGTGTTTTCAGAAGCATCCGGATAACCCTTCGTCCTAGATGCCAGCCCGGGCGGCTGTGGCGCGTCCACGCGGAGTTGCGCTTATCTTTCCAGACGACCGATTGACGCCTCTTTCCTCCTACTGAATGCCAGCCTCCAAGGAACGAGTCCCCGTAGTTATCGTCGAGTACGATGAGATCGCCCGCACGATCGCCAAACGCATCGCCGCGATCATCAAGGAGCGGCGTCGAGAAGGAAGACAGGCCGTGCTCGGGCTCGCTACCGGCAGCACACCCATCGGGATTTATCGCGAGCTGATCAAGATGCACCGCGAGGAAGGTCTCGACTTCTCCGACGTCGTCACCTTCAATCTCGACGAGTACTACCCCATGAAGCCGGACAGCATCCACAGCTATCACCGGTTCATGCGCGAGAATCTCTTCAACCACATCAACGTGCGTCCGGAGAACGTCCACATCCCTCGCGGTGACGTTCCCCGCGACGATGTCGATACCGAGTGCGAGGCGTACGAGAGCGCGATCAGGAAAGCGGGTGGAATCGACCTCCAGATACTCGGCATCGGAAAGACCGGCCATATCGGATTCAACGAGCCCGGTTCAGGCGCGGACTCCCGGACCCGTCGCATCTCTCTGGACACGGTAACGCGGCGGGATGCGGCCGGCGATTTCTTCGGCGAGGACAATGTCCCCACGGAAGCGATCACGATGGGCGTCGCGTCGATCATGGAGGCAAAGGAGATTGCGCTGGTAGCGACCGGCGAGCACAAGGCCGCGATCATCAAGCGCGCGGTGGAAGGAGAGCCCGACCCCGATGTTGCGGCGACATATCTGCAGCGGCACCCGAACGCAGTCTTCTACGTCGATTTCGCCGCCGCCGCCGACCTCACCCGCATCCGCACTCCATGGGTAGTGGGTGACATGAAGTGGACGCGTGACAAGGAAATCGATGCTGTGATCTGGCTGAGCGAGGTTACCGAAAAATCCGTCCTCAAGCTCGACGAGAACGACTACCGTGAGCACCACCTCAGCTCGCTGCTGGCACGCCATGGAAAGGCCGGTCCACTCAACGGTGAGGTGTTCAATGCTCTCATCGCGAAAATCCG